>CAZBIF010000171.1:661-5139 GCA_964492055.1 uncultured Flavobacteriales bacterium | reverse complement strand
TAAATAAATGTCGAGCGGGGTTAATCTTCTTCCCGGCTCAATTCATTGCCTTCGGCATCAAAGATGATCTCGTATTCCTCATCCTCTATCCCGGCTTCCACTTCGTATTGGATCTCACCGGCATCGGTCTCCATGCGCTCGATCTCCTCAATTTCATAACCGTTGAGTGCCGTAGAGATACGTTTACTCACCCCCTGGGGAAGGTCTGCCAGCTCCTGATGGGATTTATGAACTTTCCGCTTGCCTGATTGATCGAAAACAGCGGATTGCTCATGCCCGTCAAGGGTGAATTCCACTTCCCATTCCCCCTCATCTTCTTTTTCCCACGCCACTACCTGGGCATTGGGATATTGCCGGTTGAAGCCTTCTTCAATGGCTTTGGGAGGTTGTTCGGCATCATTGCAGGAAATAATAAATAATGCGGGTATTATCAGTAAGGTGATGTTCTTTTTCATAGCAATTATGCGATTTTCTGTTTGTAAATATATCTAAGACAATTAGCTGCGCATTCTGTTTAAACAAATAAATTAATTGGGAAAGATGAAATATGAAGGCTGAAATTTGAAAATTGTCCGTCCCTGAAATAGGTTGATCACATTAAGGCAATAAAATGAAAGCAAATGTCAGGTCAATCCGCAAGCATCGAAGTCAGACTGAGGATTTCAAACGTAGCCTAGTAGAAGAGTTTGAAGTTTAAAATTAGTGGAAAGAGAAATGAACCAAGAGAAAAGAGACCTTAGAAGTTAGACTGGTTCCACCTAAGATTTCAAAAACCGGACTTTAGAAGGTAAGCACTAAATCATTTGTAATTCAATAACCGCAGCCAACAGGAGAAGGAAAAGACATTAATTCATTTACCCATTGATTCATTTTCAAATTAATGCATCTTCACCCTTCGACTATCGCTCAGGGCGGCGCATTGAGATATTTACACATTATTTCATTTCCAAATTGATCCCTTCTCATATTAATACATTGCTAAATTTTTACATTTATACATTGTTACATTAATTCATTTTCACATTATTACAACCAAACCCAGCCGATCCTCAGATCGAAAAAATCCGCCACATGCCGATGGGTTTTCAGGTTGAATCCCACTGTTAATCCCTTTTTGAGACGATAAATTAAACCGTAGCGTTGATAGGTGCGATCGTCCTTTTTGAATTTATCGAAGTAGTAAATTCCTAACTGCTGACTGAAAGTAAACCGCCCTAGCCAGAACTCATGACCTACCAAAATAGCAGCTTGATGGTAATCAGTATTGCTTCCTTCCGCCTTAAGTTGTTCTCTTTTGGAAAGGTCTGCTACCCCTTCCGTACCGATGTTCAAGGCACTCTTACTTATCACCCACCGGCTATAACGAAAGGTAATTCCACTCACGAAAAATTTGTCCTTTGCCCCTACTTTTGCATTGCTCCATCCTGATAGCAATGCCAGATTAAGCCGGTTTTTTTCCTTCGGGGTCAATTCCACCTGCTTTCGTTCGTAATTTGGAAAATCAATATCCCGCAAATAGCGGTTCAACCCCAAACTCAAGGTAGGAAAATTAATGCCTTTGTTTGGGCTGCGGTAGCCTCCGTTTGAGAGGTGATTGTATTTGAAGGCCAATTGCAAATTGTATTGCTGGTTCAATCGATAGTTTAAGCCCACGCCTAACTCAATTGGAAAATTCAGGAGGGTGCTGTAAGCCAGATTGGTAGGGTTTTCTTCAGCATCATAAGGGTTGGTAAGCAGTGCCCCACCAATGCCCATGCGAAAAAAAAGGTTCAGTCGGCGATCCGTCATAAAATAGGGTTCCACAAAAGCCAGGCCCACTATCCCAAATCCTAAAACTTCCGGTTTGTCCCAATCCCAAAAGCTAAGGCTGCCCCCTACCCGCGGATAACAGGCACAAAAGTCAAAGGCTTCCCGGTTGAGAAAATGCTTTCCTCCTTCCAGGCTAAACCCCTTGGGATATGTATTCTCCAGATTGCTGATGTTTTTTGAATGAACTATAATTGAACCATACTGCAGGGAAATTCCAAAGTTCCAGGGCATGATTCTGTCAGCAACTTCTAATTGAGCTATTCCGGACAAAGGCATGATAGTCAACAGCAGGATTAATAGCTTGAGAAGTAATTTAAATAGCAATGAATTTATATGTTTCAAAGCAAATTTCACATCTACAACAATCTGAAATTTGGAGGACTTTTCAGTCTCATTGCCTAATTTAGATTCATGTTTTACAACAATTTAATTCTTTTTGTAAGCATTCTCCTTTTTTTTGCTTGTGAAAACACACCACCACCTAAAACACTGAAGGTTACCGCTACTGCTTTTAATTCCCTCAACTGGCAGACTAAAGCGGGAGACCCTACCATTACCGCCTGGGGCGATACCTTGAAACCCGGACTGAAAGTCATAGCCGTTTCGAGGGATTTACTTGATTCCGGCCTGGCACATAACACCGTCGTTTACATACAGGAACTGCAGGATTCGTTTATCGTTAAAGACAAAATGAACCGTCGTTGGAAAAAAAAGATCGATATCTACATGGGAACAGACGTAAAGCAAGCGCGTGAGTTTGGCAAGCAAACGGTAACTTTGAAGTGGTTCCCAGCTAAACAGCCTGCTCCTTCTGAATGAACATTCAGCCTTTTTATCTTTTATACCTCTAATAAAGGATAAGCTAAAACATGGCGTTTGTCTGGCAATTTTCGGCGATTGAACTAAATGATGCAGTTTGGGTGAACGGTACCCTTCTCAAGGGGAACTACCGCAGGAAAACACCTCACCGAAC
This sequence comes from uncultured Flavobacteriales bacterium, assembly GCA_964492055.1. Classification (GTDB taxonomy): domain Bacteria; phylum Bacteroidota; class Bacteroidia; order Flavobacteriales_E; family Vicingaceae; genus CAZBIF01. The sequence continues at coordinate 2,357 of CAZBIF010000171.1, read as the reverse complement.
GCTGTTGGGCCATTTTTTTCAGGTACTTTCTTCTTATTTCCAGCGCCCGGCCCGGGGACGAATACTAGAGATAAGGACTTCCGCAGAAAAAAAACAGGTAAAATGCGGCAAGAAGGGGCAATTTTCCCTGCAAGTCAAAAAGTGTCCCCTTTCCTCCATTCAGTTGTTTTATAAAGACACACACCTGCAGTTACCGGAAGATTATCCCCTTGCTTTTCCCCTGCGGTCTAGTCCCGTAGAAGTAATATCTGATCTGGACGATACGGTACTCTACTCCCACACTTCCTCAGTATTAAAACGCATGTATCATATCCTGTTCGTCCTGCCTCGCAAGCGAAAACCCATCCTTTACACTTATGAGCTATTTCAGTTTTTTGAGGAGAAAGATTTCCAGATCAACTACTTGTCTAAAAGTGAGAGCAACCTCTTTGGCCTGATCTCCACATTCATTATGCGGCAGGAATTGCCCAAAGGAGCCCTTCTACTTACGCCCTATTTACGGATGCATCAACTATTTAAGCCAAATAAGGGAAGGGATTACAAGTACGATCACCTGAAAACTATGCTGGATGGTATGCCCGGCAAGCGCTTTATTCTGCTGGGGGATGATTCGCAAAGGGATATGGAGATCTACAGTGACATAGTTAGCAAATACAAGGATCGCATCATAAAAGTTTTTATTCGTCAGACCGGCTTCGGGCGTTCCGAAAAGCAGTTAGAATTATGGGAACGATTAAAAGCTACTCAGGTGAATGCAGTTTACTTTAATGATGGTGATGAAGCCCGAACAGAAATAGAGGATCTAGCGTTTCTTTCAGAAACAGAATATGCGGATATTGATGGTAGTCAATCCCGCTAGTGGCGGGAAAGAAAAGAAAAGTTTCATCCTCCAGGCTCAAACCCTTGCGCGCAGCCGAGGCATTGACATAAGGATCATATCTGCTCCCAGAGATCCTGAACCGGCAAAGCTCAAAGATCAGATAGAGGGATACAAACCGGGGAAGGTGATCGCTGTGGGCGGGGATGGCACCGTACTTTTCACGGCTTTGGCCCTCAAAGGTACCGGTATCCCCCTGGGAATTGTTCCTATGGGAACCTCCAACGGCCTTGCTACAGACCTAGGCATACCTCAGGATGAAATGGAAGCTTTTCGTCAGATATTAGACGGGGATCATTCCATACCACTTGACCTGATCAGGGTCAATCAAAAATACTTTATGGTCCATCTGGGTGATGTGGGGGCCAATGCCAGTTTTCTCGAGCGAAATAGCAAACATGATGATTGGGGAATGCTGAGTTACGGTAAAAATTTCCTCGATGAATACCGTCAGATGGAACCATTTGAATATACAATTAAAACGGATAAGCAACTGATGGAAAGTTTGAAGTGGTAGCCTTTCATAAAATTGACCTTGCTTCTTTGTTTAAATCTTCCCTGTCGGCTATGGATGCTTCCTTCTTCGATGAAGCGGACCGCAGCATAGTTGAAGGCAGCCGGGCAAGCATTAAGATCAACCCACCGCAGACCTTGCAACTTGACGGTGAGGTAATCGGAACCACGGAGGAGGTGGAGCTGCAGATCGTGCCTTCCTGCCTCAAAATACTTTGCAATGAAGACTGCCCCTATATTCAGCCGGCTAAAAATGAAGCCTAACTTTCCCTAATTTCGTTTTGTAAAAATTATCCGGATTGAATC
>CAZBIF010000171.1:273-635 GCA_964492055.1 uncultured Flavobacteriales bacterium | reverse complement strand
ACCCTGCCCCGTTTCTTTGTAGGGGCGAACATCAATGCTTATTTCCCCAATCATGAAACTGCAATATTGTACACGGGAAGACCTAAAGTAACACCGTACGGTATCGAATTTATTCTCGCTCAGCCGCAGTACCAGCAGGAGTTCAATGATTACTTTCAGCATTCTTTTGAACCTGCCGAATATCCCTTTAACCCACAATACCGAACTTCAATGGAGCTTGGGGTACATGCCGCATATCACTTGTTTCGTCAGGTAGTGGTGTATGGTGAATTCAATGTAACTCAGCTGGACTACGAACAATTTTTCACCGTAGCCATTGATGACCCCAACAATGGGATACCGGGCCCTACTTATGCCCGTTT
>CAZBIF010000171.1:0-247 GCA_964492055.1 uncultured Flavobacteriales bacterium | reverse complement strand
AGGCATATTTCAGGGGGAAACCTCATCAGCCTACCTCGCAGCTTTTGCCCAGGCAAATGATACGGAATTGCGACGCAATTATATCGTAATCAACGAAAGGGAGTATCCCATCTTTCATTTGAACTTGGACAACCCCGATCTTCGTCCGGGCGGGATCGGCTACGGAGGCGGCGGAGGAGCGGGTTTTAAATTTGAATTATCCCACCATATCTGGGTAGATATTCACTATCATTTTGCCTACGTTCAA
>CAZBIF010000170.1:1474-5146 GCA_964492055.1 uncultured Flavobacteriales bacterium | reverse complement strand
ATAGGGCGGCAAATGGTCTTCACTGAAATCATCGATAAAAGGCAAACTCAAGGTATCAACCTGATAAACAATGGGCGTATCTACTGCAAATGCCTTTTCCCCCTGCCATAGCCTGGGTTGCAGTTGCATGTTATAAGCCGGTACGGAGAGGTAATCCTGGGCAAGTAGATTCATGCCAAGCACTATGATCAAATGAAATAAAGCAAGTTGTTTAAGCATATTATTCTTCTGCCTCGGTGCTATGTACCACTTTAGTGCTGTCTGTAGTCAGAAACAGATCCACAGAACTGCCCATATTAACGCTTGGTTCATCGGAATATTGAGGATTTTGCCTGTAAATTATGGCATTTACGCTGTCCAGTGAATTTACCACCGTTTCATCGTAATTCAGACTACCGATATTTAATGAATGCGTTTTCAAAACTTCATTGGCCATATGGGCAGTAAGTTCCAGCACATAAGGTACTTGTACTAATTCAACCGAAAGCCCTTCTCCAACTACCAGGTCGATCACTGAACCCCTTGCAATTTTAGTTCCACCTTCAATTTGCTTTCCTTTATACTGTTGTTCCAGAATACAATTGGTGCAGATATCCGGGGTATAGATCAATTTGCCCGGTTCCAGGCCATAGGTTTCCATCAGGGCCGTGGCTTGCCGTAAGGAAAGGTCGATCAACTCCGGCATGGTTACCTGCGGCGGAGCCGTGGCGGCGAGGGTAAGGTAAATCTTTCTTCCCGGCTTCACGATCGCCCCGGGATCCGGATTTTGCTCCAGTATGGTATTGGCAGCAACCCCCTGTTTATAGAGGGAATCCAGTACCAGAAGTTTATATTGATTACCGTCGATTCCTTCTGCTGCTTCGGTTAGATGCTTGCCAATTAATTCCGGAACTTCCAGGGTTTTCCCGTGCAAAGTATAATCCTTAAGGTAGCGCAGCGAAAAGTAGATCAGGCCACTGATCAATAGTAATGCGATGATGAGGTTGATGAGAAAATACCTGCTGAATAAAAACCGAAAAAAATCTCCCATTAACTTTCTGCGAAAGCGGCAAAAATAAGCATATTAGCATGCCTCTGTTGATATCGTTCCAGGAAGATACTTCCTTACTTTTTCAAATAAAGTTAGTTTTGAAATACGTAATACCCTTAAGTTGAAAACCACTGTAGCTATTTGCGCCGGAGGGGATTCCCCCGAGGAAGAGATATCCCTGAAAACCGCCCGCACCGTATTTGACAATCTGGACCGCAGCCTGTACGAAGTGATCCTGGTTAAAATGCGCTTTTCCGATTGGGAAGCCCATTTTGACGGGCAGCGCTTTGCCATTGATAAGAACGATTTTAGCTTTGAATGGGAGGGGAATAAAATAAAATTTGACTATGTTTTTATAGCCATTCACGGCACCCCTGGGGAAGATGGAAAATTACAGGCTTATTTTGACCTGCTGAAGATCCCCTATTCCTCCCCGGACCATATTGGATCCACCCTTACGTTCAATAAATGGTATTGCAACACCTTACTCAGGCAATTGGGATACCGGGTTTCTGATAATTTTTATATCCGCCGGGGAGATGAGGTGGATACGGATAAAATTGCAGATGAAATCGGCTTTCCCTGTTTTGTAAAGCCTTGTTCTGCCGGCAGTAGCTACGGTATAAGCAAGGTAAAAAAATCCGCTGACCTGATGATCGCAATCACACAGGCATTTGAATACGATCATGAGGTGATGGTGGAAAAAGGCATGGCTGGCAAAGAAATGACCTGCGGGGTCTATAAAAAAGAAAATGAAATTGTAGCCTTGCCCATAACGCAGATCATCCCAAACGGGGAATTCTTTGATTATGCAGCCAAATATCAAGGGGATTCGCAGGAGATCACTCCCGCACGCATCAGCCCTGAACAAACGGAAAACATCCAGCAGATCGCCCGGGAGATCTATCGCCGCCTGAACCTAAGGGGAATTGTACGGGTGGATTTCATGCTGGTGGAAAACGACCCCTACATCATTGAGATCAATGCTGTGCCGGGTATGTCGGCCGAAAGCTTAGTGCCCCAGCAGGTAAGCGCAGCCGGCATCAGCTTGCAGCAATTTTATACCGATATTATAAACGCAACAAATTGTAAATAGAATGGAATTTTTACCGGAAGGCCTTGCCCGCTATGCAGAAGATCACACCACAGCGGAATCTGAAACATTACAAAAACTCAATCGGGAAACCCAGGCCAAAATACTGCAACCACGCATGCTTAGCGGGCATTTACAGGGGCGCACCTTGAGCTTGCTCAGTAAAATGACCCGGCCGAAATACATCCTTGAGATTGGAACTTATACCGGTTACTCTGCCCTCTGCCTGGCAGAAGGCCTTGAGGAAAATGGGGAATTGCATACCATTGACCTGAACGAAGAATTGGAGCGGATGGTGAAAGAGTATGTAAGGGATGCCGGATTCTCTCATTCCATAAAATTTCACCTGGGAAATGCCTTGGACATCATTCCCGAACTCACTTATCCCTGGGACCTGGTCTTTATTGATGCCGATAAGGAGAATTACAGCCAGTACTATAAATTATTGATCGGTAAATTGAAAAGCGGCGCCATCATCATTGCTGACAATGTGTTGTGGAGCGGTAAGATCCTTCACCCTTATGATGAGCTGGATGAAGAGACGCGGGCCCTGGTGGATTTCAGTAAAATGGTGCAGGAAGATGAACGGGTGGAAAATGTATTGCTTCCCATACGGGACGGATTGATGGTTTGCCGGAAAAAATAACCCATGCTAAACCGCAACTACAGGCATACTACTAAAATCAATACCAAGGCTGTCACCCTGGCCGAAGGGGTGCTGGCGGCGGACCGCTCTGCCCTGAGCCGGGCGATTACCTTGTGTGAAAGCAAGAAAACTTCCGACCGGCAGATGGCCAACGAAATACTGGAAAAGTGCCTGCCGAGTTCCGGGAATTCCATCCGCATTGGGCTCACCGGCGTACCGGGGGTGGGGAAAAGTACTTTCATAGAGAGTTTTGGCAACCTGATAATTGAGAAATACCAAAAGAAAGTTGCCGTGCTGGCCGTAGATCCTTCCAGCTCCCTTTCCAGGGGCAGTATCCTCGGTGATAAAACCCGCATGGAAAAACTTAGCCAGTCTGCTGAGGCTTTTATCCGGCCCAGCCCTACCGGAGGCGCCCTGGGAGGACTGACCAACAGTAGCCGGGAGGCTATTATCCTTTGCGAAGCGGCGGGCTATGAGGTCATTTTAATTGAAACGGTGGGAGTTGGACAATCGGAAACCGATGTGCGCAAGATGTGTGACTTTTTCCTGCTGCTCATGTTGCCCGGGGCAGGTGACGAGCTGCAAGGCATCAAGCGGGGCATCATGGAAATGGCCGACGGCATCTTTATCAACAAGGCTGAAGAAAAGAGCCTGACAGAAGCTAAAATCGCCCGAAAAAATTACAAGAATGCCCTCCACCTCTTCCCTCCTGCCCCAAGTGGCTGGACCCCACAGGTGAAAATAGGTTCTGCTTTGCAGGGAACCGGTCTGGAAGAATGCTGGAGAATGACCCGGGAGTATGAGAAACATTGCAGGGCTAATCACTATTTTGAAAAGCAAAGAAAAGCGCAGTTGAAAGACTGGTTTGAAGAGCAGGTGGAAAAGCAGTTGCAGGCCCTGATC
>CAZBIF010000170.1:1135-1464 GCA_964492055.1 uncultured Flavobacteriales bacterium | reverse complement strand
CATAGTGATGAGAAAAAAAAATCCCACTATTTAAGGCTGGAAGCTTCCGTGCTGAAGCAGGAGCTGAGTCCGCTGGAAGCTGCCAGGCAGTTGATGAAAAAAGTAAAATTTAGCTGAAATGCGCTATTTTCGCAGTAAAACTTTAAAACATACCTTGCGTATCATGCCAATCATGCAGCCTGCAACCGATGAATAATTTAGCAAAAGCACTTTTGTTTCTCTTCTTTCAATGTTGTTTTATTCAGCAGAACTACGCCCAATGGGTGTTGATCAATGATGGGGGAGGTACGCCCCACAATTCAGCCGCACTGGAGGTAAGGGCCAGCGAT
>CAZBIF010000170.1:0-1079 GCA_964492055.1 uncultured Flavobacteriales bacterium | reverse complement strand
GGCCCAGGGGCTACTTGTATACCAGACCGATGGGGTCACTGGCTTTTACTATTACAACGGACTGGCCTGGGATACCCTGGACGGCACCTCCATTGTGAACAACAACATCACCAATATCAGCAATTCCAACATAGCCGTAGTCAGGGACATCAAAGCCAGCGGGATTGACGGGGGGACTTTTAACAGCGGGGCCTGGAGAAGCAGGGACCTCAACACCCTGGAGGGAGATACCAGTTTTATAAGCATTGATAGCATCAGCACCTTTACCCTGGATTCAGGGATTTACGAGATCACTGCCTTTGTGCCCGGCCGGAATGTGCAGGAGCACCAGGCGCGCCTTTTTAATGTAACGGATAATGTGCAGGCCTCCATCGGCAGTGCGGTAATGTCAGCCACCGCCAGTCCCAACAGTGTGATCATGACAGTGATCAAGATCAATGCCCCAACTACCTTCGAGATACAGCACCGCTGTGCGGGCAATCAGACAAATAATGGATTTGGGCAGGCCGTGAGCTGGGGGCCCAATGTGTATACGCAGGTGCGTATACAGAAATTGTAGATTGCTTGAAGCATGCTAAGGAGTTAGCGCCACAGGTGGGTCCTTTTCTGCTGTTTTTGTACCCATCTTAAAATTGTGTTTCTTATCATGCCATAGTGGTATATAATGCACTAGTGCACTATATACATACGTTACCTGCAATTTGAAAACAGACGACAAATACATATTGAAATCGAAAGGACGAAGAGTCTTTAGAATTGTCTTTGCTGTAATTTTAAGCGGACTTTTGTTGTTTTACGGATTAAGAGACAACTCGACAGGACTTTTAGTTTTTGCTGCGGTCATTGCCTTTTCGGTTTTCATTGAACTAATAATCCATGAAGAGACCTTAATCGAACTAACCACTAATAAGATGAAAGTTAGAATTTCAAAACTGTCAGGGACAATAAAGGATGATTATGAAATTCCACTTTCCGAAATTCAGTCGAGATTCTTTGAAAGAAAGACACATGACGGATACATGTTGGTGTCGGCTCCCCCTTAAATAGGACAGTTTAAAAATAGAGTAATTTTAAACTGT
>CAZBIF010000169.1:2707-5152 GCA_964492055.1 uncultured Flavobacteriales bacterium | reverse complement strand
CCAGCGAATTGAACCGTGGCTGGGACGGCCGGTATAAAGACAAAGACCAGCCTATTGAAACGTATGTTTATACCGTGCAAGCCATGACTTTCAGCGGGGAGATCCTCGAAAAAAAGGGCAATTTTACCCTGATCCGTTAAGCCACTTGTTTCAGTTCCCCTTTTTCTAAATACAATAAATAGGCTTTCACCTCTTTTTCCGAAATGGCCGATAAGGTTTGAGCGTATTTACTCAGTTGGGTATAGTGCAAATCTGAAGGATCCCCGGTTTTATAATCCAGAATATACAACATCTCATCTTTTTCCACAATACGGTCAGGGCGAATGAGTTCCTGATCTTCCGTGAGCAAACTTACCTCCGTAAAATGCCCTGCATCCTCATTAAAAAAAAGGGCTAATTCAGGTCTTGCCAGCAGCTGCTCAAGTTCCTTTCCAATTGCTTCAAAATTCATTGCCTCTGCATGATATTGCTGCCTTACCTTTTCGATCGCCTCGGGAAGATCCGCGGTTATTTCTACGCCGGCAAGTACCTCATGCATGATATTGCCCAATCTAAGTCGCTGTTTCAATAATTCATCTTCCGGCCCCATCAGGCTGAAGGTGAACTTCTCTTTCCAATTGCTGCTGAGGTAAGTGAGCTCTTGATGGGGCAAGCCTTCCTTTTCATCTGCTTCATAAGGTTTCTTTTCACCAAATAATGGAGTGACGGAAAAGTCTTCACGCTCTAGGCTAAAACAGTCAAGCAATGCCTCATTGATCGTAAACGCACGGCTGTTGCCGGGTACTTCTGTGATAATATACATAGGCTTTATTCACCAGGTCCAGCAAGCGTTCCCGGTATTCTTCTTCATAAAGCGGGGCATGGAAAGACTGTTCCAGGGAGGGGATAAAGGGAATAAGGGCAGCAGAAAGGGCGGTGGGCGGGGGTGGCAACTGATCTGTCCATAACAGGTCTTTGTTGTTGTTGGCCTGGTGCTTCCATTTCAAGTCGTAATTAAAGAATGGCAAGATTACCAGGGGAAATTCCAGCCCTTTGGATTTGTGTACGGTTAGCAATTTCACTGCATTCACCCCCTCAGGCACTTCCAGGGAATAGCTGTCCGAATCTTTCTGCCAATGATTCAGAAACTCCGCCAGACCAGGCCTTTCATCCAGTTCAAAATCATAAATGATCTCCTGCAAAAATTGCAAATAAGGGTCGTATTTTTCATCTAATTTAACTTGTCTGATCAAATATTCAAACTGCTCATGTAGTCCCGAAAAACGATGAAACAAGTGTTTTTCTAATCCAAAAGATGCTGTTAAAAATTCCTGCAACTTATCTGACTCATATAAATTCTTTGTTTCCACTTCATCCTGGGAAACTATTTTGCTTTGTAAGAGGTAATGAACAATTCCTGCCCGTGAGGTTACTTCCTCAGGCGCTTGATAGAATCCCGCAAGATCCATTAAAAAATTCACCTCACGGCTTTGATTTAGTTGTAGCGATTCTGCCGATAATACAGGGATCTGATGGGCTGTCATTTCCCCGGCCAGTAGTTGCAACTGATCTTTTCGCTGACAGAGTACAGCCATATCCCCGTATTTAAATCCTTCTCTAATGGCGTTCTCAATTATGCTCAGGGACTGTTGCAGCTGCGCATCTTTTTTCTCCGCTGAACGGTCGGCAATTGCAATGACCTCTACATAGCCTTCCCTCTGACTGTTCACCTCCTGTTGATGACCGGCGTAGGCACTTCCTATGGCTTCCTCAAGCTCCGGAAGATGGCGTAAGTATTCAAAAAAAGTATTGTTAAATTCAACGATCGCCCGGGATGAACGCCAGTTGATTCCCAGGTTTTCTTCCTTGTATTGTTGACTTAAGCCCTGCATGCGTTGCTCCACCAACTCCTTCCCCTGGCTCACTTGTGGCAAATAATCCGGCAAACCGGCCAGTTGCTTCACTTCCCCCCCGCGGAAGCGGTATATTGCCTGCTTGGCATCCCCTACGATGAGGGAATCCTGTCCATAAGACAGGGAATTTTCAATCAGGGGCAACAGGTTTACGAATTGCAATACGGAAGTATCCTGAAACTCATCCACCAATATGTTCTTATATCGCTCTCCCAGGCGTTCGTAAATAAAAGGCATGGGTTCGGCCAGCACAATGCCGGAGATAAGGCGATTGAAATCGGAAATATGGAGAACCTCTTCCTCTTGCTTGTAGCGTTGAAAGGTTTTATCAACATGGTTGAGCAAAGCCAGGGTAAATAGATTTTTAGAGATCTCCCGGCGTGAGATATAAGCGGGATATTCCTGCTGAATGTAATTTTCAATAGCGTAAAATTTCTCTTCTAATTGCTCTTTAATAGCATCTATAGATGCGGCCAGGGCAATGGGGGTCTTGCCGGAATACCAAACTCCTTCCTCAATTGATTTTAATACGTTTGTATTGGGCTCAGCCAGA
>CAZBIF010000169.1:0-2697 GCA_964492055.1 uncultured Flavobacteriales bacterium | reverse complement strand
CCGTAAAAGTCATTTACACTGACCCCCTGCCGGGCAATTAATTGCAATGCCTCAATTGCCTTCGCCTGTAAGGTAGTTTCAAACTGCTGATTGGCCTCCCGGTAAGTATAAAACAGCTGTTTAAATTCTGAAATGGAATGACGTTGAATGGAAGTCAGGTACAATTCGCTCTTTTCAGTCAATAGACTTTCGGCAAACTGTTGAAGCTTGTCCTCTATTTTCCAGCTTTGTACATCTTGCATCTGGTAATACACATATCCCAGTACAAGTTCCTCCACCACTGGGTCGTTGCCAATTTCCTGCAGCAAACTACCGATTACTTCTTCGAGGATCTTTTTTTCATCCAGGGCAACCTGAAAATGATGCGGCAACCGCAATTCCCTGGAGAATGTGCGGATCAGCTTAAAGGTAAAGCGATCTATGGTGCTGATGGAAAAACTGCTGTATTGGTGCAATATCTGCCTGAGGGTGCTGCGGCTGCGGGTTTGCAGCACCTTAAAATCAAGGCTGCAAACTTCCATTAGGTCAATGATCAGGGGAAAGTCTTCCGGTCTTTTTGCCCGACTGATCTTTTGTAAATAATCAATTACCCTTTCCTTTAATTCATGGGTGGCTTTGTTGGTAAAGGTAATGGCCAGCAGGCGGGAGAAATAGAAAGGATCTTCCGATTGCAGGCATAAACGCAGGTATTCTTTTACCAGTGTATAGGTTTTCCCTGATCCGGCAGATGATTTGAAAACCTTAAACGCCATTCTTCAACTTCGTTTTGACCTGATGCAATTTTTCCTCCAGTGGCATTTCGTAGTCCAGCCAGTGAATGCTCATGCCTTTTCGCTCCATGCGCCTAAACCAGGTATCCTGCCTTTTGGCAAATTTACGGATGGCTTGTAGCAACTGACCGTACATGGTTTCGTAGGTGATATTATGCTGTAAGTAGGAATTGATGAATTTGTATTCCAGGCCAAAATAATTCAACTGAGTGGGCGAGATCCCTTTTTCTAAAAGGGCCTCGACTTCATCGATCATACCGGAATCCAGGCGATCCTGCAAGCGCTCCTCTATGCGTTTCCTCAACAACTCTCTTTCTATTCGTATGCCAAAGATCAGACTGTCAAATTCGGGTATTTCTTTCTCCTCCCCTTCCATCTCACTCATGGCAATTTTCAACGCTTGTAATATACGTTCCCGATCAAGCAGATCAGTGGTATTGTGTTGTTCAAATTTTAAGGCCAGTAGTTTTTCTTTTAGTTTTTCGGTGGGCCAGGTTTCAAGCTGCTTTACCAAACTTTCAGATAGCTCTATAGGGGTCATCTGATAGCGGTTCAGTACCGCTTCCAGGTACATGCCACTGCCCCCGCACAGTATGGGTACGCTACCACGCTCAACGATCATTTTAAATGTGCCATAGAAAAGTTGCTGATACTGAAATACGTCAAAACGCTCCTTCGCCGAAACAATGTCAATCAGATGATAAGGTATCGTCTGCCCCTCTATTTGATATTCATTCAGGTCTTTTCCACTGCCAATGGTTAGTTCCTTGTAGATCTGTCGGCTGTCGGCACTGAGGATCTCCCCACCGATCTCATAAGCAAGCTTGGCAGCAAGCTGGGTTTTTCCGGTAGCCGTAGGTCCGATGATGGCAATTAATCTCTCAGGCAACTCTGTTGGGTTTTCTGCGTCTAAGGTATACTATTTTAGGCTTAATTTTGGTTATACATTCAGTAAAATATTTTATGAAAAAATTTAAATTATCCTCGCTCATCCTGCTCATGCTTGCAGGATTGTTTTTCACCGCTTGTGAGGAAGAAGAGCCGGAAACTATTGTGGAAACCCGCATTGTAGAGAAGGAAGTAAAGACTTATAATGTCACCCTGAATTTCCACCATCTGGCAAGTGGGGACACGGTTGAATTGAATACTACTGGTATGCCTTACACCAAAAGTTTTGGAGAGATGTTCAAAGTAAGCCGCTTGAGGTATTTGGTATCTGATTTCACCTTTCATCGGAAAGATGGCAGCAGTATAGTTACCGATGAATACCATTTTGTAACTTTAACCGATCCGAATTCCACCACCACTACCCTTACTACCAAAATACCGGAAGGCGATTACCGCGCCATGTCCTTTACCTTTGGTTTTGACCGTATGGATAACCTGGAAAATTACCCCGATCTGAATCAGGAGAATTTTGCCTGGCCGATGATGTTGGGCGGCGGTTACCATTTTATGCAACTGGAAGGGAAATATGATGATAATGGCTCAGAAAAAGATTTTGCAACCCATATGGGTACCGCGAGGAGAATTTATACTAACCCTTCTACCAATAAAACCGACACCACCTTTGAAGATAATTCCTTTATTGCTTACCCAAGTATGAATGATTTCACCGTAGCTAGTGATTTTACCATCCACCTCAATATGAATATTGAGCAATGGTATACGAACCCCTACAATTGGTCATTTGACGAATATAGTGTGACGATCATGCCCAATTACGATGCCCAGCGCAAGCTGAACCTGAACGGGCCTACGGTATTTACTGTAAATATGTGAAGATAAGCCATCCCATACCTAAATTTCTTTTCCCGCTTTTCATCGGTACTGTTATCTTTTTTTCTGCCTGTGAAAAAGAAGATGTCGAACCTGTAAAGGACTGCCCTCCTACTCAACCACCGCCGGTAACCACCGATCCGACCCC
>CAZBIF010000168.1:0-5165 GCA_964492055.1 uncultured Flavobacteriales bacterium | reverse complement strand
ATTACGGAAATCTGGTAGCCGGCCCCATTTTTAAGGAAGTAGCGGATAAGGTATATGCCAATAGTCTGGATATGCATAAAGAACTGGAGCAGCAACGGTTTTATGCGTCTTCTTCCATTCCCTTCTCCAAGCACGGTACCCGTCACGATGTGGAAAAAGTGTTTACCAATTTAAATATTCCCATTAAGGTAATTGCCCGGGATTCCGATTGGATAGTGACCCAAACCCGGGATACAGCAGTCACAATTGCTCCCAGGCTGGTGAAGGAAAATCTGGTACCCAACGTAGTGGGCATGGGGCTGCGGGATGCAGTTTACTTACTTGAAAATCAAGGTTTGCAGGTGAAAATATACGGCAGCGGCATGGTAAAGGAGCAATCCCTGCCTGCCGGAAAGAGAATACATAAAGGCGAAGCCATAGAAATCCTACTCTCATGAAGATGAGATTACAACATATCATTGATGGGGTGGAAATTCTGCAAAGCCAGGGTCAGCTGGATCGGGAAATAGAGCAGCTACATTTTGATTCCCGCCTGATAGGTGAAGGGGATATTTACTTTGCCCAGAAAGGCACCAGGGTAGACGGTCATGATTTTATTGCCCAGGCAATTGCTGCCGGAGCTTCGGTAGTGGTAGTGGAAAACCTGCCCGCTGAACTGCTGGAAACAATAACCTACCTTAAGGTAGGGAATGTGGCATATTGTATGGGTCTGATGGCGGCTAATTATTACGGTCACCCTACCCAAAAACTAAAACTGGTAGGAGTTACCGGAACGAATGGAAAAACCACTACCGTTAATCTGCTCTATCATACCTTTCGCAAACTTGGCGGAAAGTGCGGCCTGATCTCCACCATTGGCAATTATATTGAAGGAAAGGAGGTAAAAGCCACCCATACCACCCCGGATGTGATCACCTTGAATAGGTTGCTGGCAGAAATGGCAGAAGCCGGTTGCGATTATTGCTTTATGGAGGTGAGTTCCCATGCGGTAGCTCAGCTCCGGATCGCCGGTTTGAAATTTCACATTGCGGTATTTACCAATATTACGCACGATCATCTTGATTATCACGGAACTTTCCAGAATTACCTTCAGGCTAAAAAGGCCTTTTTCGATGGACTGGACGAAGCTGCGTGGGCGTTATCCAATAAAGATGACCGCAACGGTAGCGTCATGCTACAAAACACCAAGGCGACCAAAAAATACTATGCTTTAAAGCAGATGGCCGACTTCAAGGCCAGGCTCATCGAAAAAAGCTTCGAAGGGCTTAACCTGCAAATTGATCAGAAGGAAGTGCATGTTTCCCTGGTGGGGGAATTCAATGCTTACAATGTACTGGCTGTCTTCGGTGTATGCCGCCTGCTGGATTTTGAATCCATGGAGATCCTCACCGCACTTAGTACGGCTAAGTCAGTAGCGGGACGGTTTGAATTTCAGGAATACCATCAGCGGTATGGTATAGTGGATTACGCGCATACACCTGATGCCCTCAAGAATGTACTTGAGACCATTGCAGCTATTAGAAGCGGTAGCGAACAATTGATCACCGTGGTGGGCTGTGGCGGGGACAGGGACAAAACCAAGCGTCCCCTGATGGCTGAGGTTGCCTGTAAATGGAGCGATAGGGTGATCCTTACTTCCGATAATCCACGGACTGAAGCACCCGAAGCCATCATAAAAGATATGGAAGCCGGTGTGCCAATAGCCAGGCGTAGTAAGGTATTGTCTATTGCCAACCGGAGGGAGGCGATCCGAACTGCCACTAATTTAAGTCAGGAAGGGGATATTATCCTGGTGGCAGGCAAAGGCCATGAAACCTACCAGGAAGTTCACGGGCAGCGAAATCACTTTGACGACAGAGAAGAATTAAGCAATGCTTTTCAGGAATTAAAACCAAATCAGGCCTGATGTTATACTATTTATTTACATACTTGCACGAAATGGATTTCCCCGGAGCCGGGGTTTTTGAATACATTACTTTTCGAACCTCTGCTTCGGTGATCATATCCCTGCTGATATCCATGTTTTTCGGAAAGCGCATTATTGCTATGTTGCACAAAAAACAGGTGGGGGAAACGGTCCGCGACCTGGGTCTGGAAGGTCAGAAAGGAAAACAGGGAACCCCTACCATGGGTGGCTTGATCATCCTGGCTTCCATACTTATTCCCACCCTGCTCTTTGCCAAACTGCACAACATCTACATCATTCTCATGCTCATCTCTACGGTGCTGCTTGGCTTGATCGGTTTCATTGACGATTATATCAAGGTTTTCAAAAAGAATAAGAAAGGACTCGCCGGAAAATTCAAGATCATTGGGCAGGTAGCGGTTGGTCTGTTAGTTGGGAGTATCCTTTTCTTTCACGAAGATATCGTAGTAAAACACAAGATTGAACTTACCCCTCAGCAGATCGAGGCAAGAACGCTGGAAGATAAGCCACTGGAAGAAGCCGGAGAGAATGTGTACTGGTGGGAGAGCAAATCCATGGTCACCACCATACCGTTTGTCAAGCACAATGAATTTGATTACCGGGTTTTGATCGACTGGTGCTGCGAAAATGCCATGGACTGGGTGTGGCTGATCTTTATTCCGGTAGTGATCATAGTGGTAACTGCCGTATCCAATGGCGCCAATATGACCGACGGACTGGATGGGCTTGCTACCGGAACTTCCGCCATTATCGGGGTTACCCTCGCTGTTTTTGCCTATGTATCGGGTAATACCATTTTCGCGGATTACCTGGATATCATGTACATCCCCAATTCAGGTGAACTGGTGGTATTTATCGGTGCATTTGTAGGCGCGTGCGTAGGCTTTCTCTGGTACAATTCCTATCCCGCGCAGGTATTTATGGGTGATACCGGCAGCCTGGCGCTGGGGGGGATCATCGCCGTATTTGCCCTGGCCATTCGCAAGGAGCTTTTAATACCCGTTTTTTGCGGGGTTTTCCTGATCGAGAATGTCTCGGTAATGCTGCAGGTGGCTTACTTCAAATACACCAAAAAGAAATTCGGGGAAGGCCGCAGGGTGTTTCTCATGGCGCCCCTACATCACCATTATCAGAAAAAGGGCCTCCACGAAGCCAAGATCGTTTCCCGCTTCTGGATCGTAGGAGTGATGCTCGCTATTCTATCCATTGTAACCTTAAAACTGCGATGAAAAAGATCAGCATATTAGGTGGGGGTGAAAGCGGGGTAGGGGCAGCCTTACTGGCCAAAAAACAAGGCTTTGTGCCCTTTTTGAGTGACAAAGGTACCTTGAAAGAAAAATACAGAAAGGTACTGCAGGAAGCCGATATAGCCTGGGAAGAGAATACCCATAACGTAGATAAACTGATGGAAGCAACCATCTGGGTCAAAAGTCCGGGCATTCCATCCGATACTGAACTCATCCTCGCCGCTCGCGCAAATGGGGTAAAAGTGATCTCAGAGGTTGAATTTGCTTTTAAATATACTCGGGCCAAACTGATCGGTGTCACCGGAAGCAATGGGAAAACCACTACTACCACCCTGATCCACCACCTGCTGAAAAATGCCGGTGTGAATACCGGTATCGCAGGCAACATAGGCAAAAGCTTTGCGTGGCAGGTAGCTGAAGAAAAAACTTCCCCGGACTGGTACGTGCTTGAGCTAAGCAGCTTTCAGCTGGATGATATAGAAAAATTCAAGGTACATATAGCCATTTTGTTGAATATCACTCCTGATCACCTGGATCGATATGAAAAATCCCTGGTGAAGTATGCCGATGCCAAAATGAAGATCGTTCAAAATAGTAGCGAGCAGGATATGTTCATCTATAACCTGGATGATGAGGTCCTCAGCGCCGCTATGAAGCGCAATCCTTTCAAGGCACAACCAATCCCTTTCACCCAAAAGAAAATCCTGCCGGAAGGCGCCTATTTAAATAATGAAGAATTAAATATTAAACTCCATAACAACCATTTTAAAATGTCAATACACGAACTAGCATTACAAGGTAAACACAACCTTTACAATTCAATGGCTTCGGGAATCGCCGGTCGTATACTCGACCTCCGCAAAGAGATCATCCGGGATAGTCTTTCCGATTTTCAAAATGTGGAACACCGCCTGGAGCATGTAGCCACTATCCATGGCATAGAGTTTATCAATGACTCCAAAGCTACCAATGTGAACAGCACCTGGTATGCACTGGAGAGCCTCACCAAACCCGTTATCTGGATAGTTGGGGGAGTGGATAAAGGAAATGATTACTCTGAATTACTGGAATTGGTCAAGCAAAAGGTGAAGGCCATCGTTTGCCTTGGAACAGAGAACCAAAAGATCATCGAGGCATTTAAGGACCATATTCAGATCATTGAAGAAGCCGGCTCAGCAAAGGATGCGGTAAGAAAATCCTATGAGATTGGCCGAAAAGGGGATGTGGTTTTACTTTCTCCGGCTTGCGCAAGCTTCGATCTATTTGAAAATTACGAAGACCGGGGACATCAGTTTAAAAATGCTGTTAGGGCACTGTAAGAAGTATGCAGGTACTTGACAAATACATCAAAGGAGACCGGGTGATCTGGGCAGTGGTCCTGCTGCTGGCGATTTTTTCTGTATTGGTTGTTTACAGTTCTATCGTCACACTTGCTTATAAGTACCAGGGAGGGAATACGGAGTTTTATCTTTTTAAGCACACCCTCATCCTGCTCGTAGGCTTTGGCCTGATGTATTTCGCCCATAAGCTCAATTACAAGTATTATTCCCGCATGTCGCAATTGGCTTTGATCCTGGCGGTCCCTCTTTTGCTATTCACCCTGCTTACGGGTACCAGTATTAATGACGCGAGCCGTTGGCTGATGATCCCGGTGATCAATCAGACCTTCCAGACCTCTGATCTTGCCAAACTTGCGCTGATCATGTTTCTCGCCCGCATGTTATCCAAAAAGCAAGAGCATATCAAGGACTTTCACCAGGCATTTCTGCCCATTATGATCCCTGTTTTATTGGTGTGCGGATTGATCTTGCCGGCCAACTTTTCTACTGCTGCCATGCTTTTTGTGACTTGCCTGGTGATCATGTTCATTGGACGGATTAATCTGGCCTACATCATTTCCCTGGTATCCATAGGGGTAGTGGCATTGGCGGTATTTGTAGCCGTAGTAGTGAATTCAGACTATACCAACCGGGTTTCCACCTGGAAGAGCA
>CAZBIF010000167.1:4938-5207 GCA_964492055.1 uncultured Flavobacteriales bacterium | reverse complement strand
TTTCGTAGCCAAAGGCTCCATTGTTCGTGAAATCTGGGGGAAGAGCGATACCATCCTCTTTATTTTTGCCGGGGGAGCCGCAGAATTTGCCCTGAACAAGGCGGTAGACTGGTTGTATTATACCGGACGCCTTCCCGCTGATCCACTGGGCCGTTTGTTTTCCACGGTCAACTATGCCCGCCTGATCGTTTTTGCGGAATTGTCCGCTGCCCACCGGGCCATCGATACCATGAACCGGATCCATGCCGATGTGGAAAATAAAAGAGGCG
>CAZBIF010000167.1:3854-4928 GCA_964492055.1 uncultured Flavobacteriales bacterium | reverse complement strand
CTGGGCTTACCGGGATGTATTATTCATGTTGATCGATTACAGCATCCGCTCCTATGAGTTGCTGGAAAGGAAGCTAACAAAAGAGGAAAAGAGAGACGTTTTCGAAGTCTTTGACCGGGTAGGCCGCCGCATGAACCTGCAAGGATTACCCTCAACTTATGAGGAATGGAAAGCCCAGCGGCAATCCCATATGGAAAATAACTTAGCTTGCTCTGACTATACCCTTGATCTCTTCAGGCAATACCGTAAACATCTGGGCAGCTTGCGATATTTTCTATTGCGGCATACCCAAAGTATGCTGGTACCGGAGCAGGTTAAAAAACTGCTGCACTTAGCAGAATTTTCATGGGCCGCTCCTTTACTTACCGTTTATAAATGGATAAAACCCATTGGCCTGGGCCAGTTTTTTAAAAACCTGCTTTTACCGGCGGATTACAAAAAACAAGTAAGGGAGTTGGATAGGGCTTTCCAGATTACCGATTAAAAACCTAGGCTGATAGGTATTTTCGCAATTGCTCTGCTTTCAAAGGTTTTACAAAATGCTCGTCAAATCCAGCTTGTTGGGATTTTGCCCGGTCCTCTTTATTGCCCCATCCGGATTGGGAAAAAAATAAGGTCTCTTCCGCTTCGGGCAATTTCTTCAGCTCCTGGCATAATTCATATCCATTCATGCCCGGCATGCCAATATCCAACAAGGCAAAGTCAGGCTTGAACTTGCGAAACAAGTCAATAGCCTCTTCACTTTTAGAGGTGGTTTGTACTTCATAACCATCTTTTTCCAAAAACAGTTTGTAGGAATTGAGGATGTCAACATGATCATCCACGATCAACACTTTTTGATGCCCCTGATTCAATTTTCTATCGGGCTGGGCAAAAGAAATAGAGGGATTATTTTTATTCACGGCCAAAGGTAAATTCACAATAAACTCACTGCCTTTGCCTTCCCCTTCACTCACCACACTTATTTCTCCATTATGAATGGATACCAGTTTCTTTACCAGGGTAAGGCCTATTCCCAATCCGGTTTTGGAATATGTTTTATGCCCATCCATCTGGGTGAACATATTAAATATA
>CAZBIF010000167.1:807-3844 GCA_964492055.1 uncultured Flavobacteriales bacterium | reverse complement strand
CCTGGTTTTCTTCAGCTATGCCTATTCCATTATCCTTGATGCTGATCACCACAAATTGTCCCTGATTTTCAGCCTTCACCTCTATTTTCCCCTTTTCCGGGGTGTATTTGGCAGCATTATTCAGTATGTTCACAAAAATTTGCGAAAGCCGGGTGGGATCGCCCCAGATATTCAGGTCTGTGGGGGGTAGTTCCTCATCGAGTTGTTGCTCCTTCTGTTGGATCAGTTTATTACAGGACTGTATCGCATTTTCAATCACCTGTTTTACAGGTACTGCTTCCGTATCGAGTCTCACCTTTCCTCTGGTTATGCGGGAGACATCCATCAGGTCATTGATCATGGTGGCCATATGGTTAACCTGCCGCTCCATCATGGTAAGCACATCATTTTTACCTTTTTCTTCAAGCCCGTCCTGCAATAATTCAATGCCGGTAGAAATAGGTGCCAGGGGATTTCTCAGTTCGTGGGCCAGGGTGGCTAAAAATTCATCCTTGTATTTATCCTGAATGCGAAGGTCAGAAATATCCTGTCGCATACTTTCATGTACACTCAGGGCATATGCCATAAAGACCTTATTAAAGCGGTCGGCAATATCAATGTCCTGTTGCGTCCAAGGCTTACTGCGATTCCTGATCTTTACTTCATTTACCTTAAAGGAAGAGCGGAGCATCAGCCGTTCCTTTTTGGAGGCAAAAATGGTTTTTTCCTCGGAAGTGCCAGCCCATCGCTGGGTTTCTTTATGTTCTTTGCGGAACCAGGCGGTAAAGTAGCTTTTTTCTTCCAGTAGAGAGATCAGCAATACCCCCCTGATGCCATTCAAATCATTCTTATTGGCTATTTTCAATACTTCATCCTCTGAAAAGTATCGTTTGGTACCCAGTGAAGCTTTTTCCGCTAACTCCTTTACCACGTTCAGTTCGGGAGTAGCACCTATTGAAATGGTCTCATCTTCCGTATAGAACATGAAACCATCAGACTCAACGATTGCCAACACTTCCTCCTCATTCTCCTCGAAGATATCGACTATGGATTTATTAAGTGCGTTCTTTTTGAGCAAGTTATTGATAGCGTCATCGGTTGCATCTTTCTTATTGATATGAAATTCTTCTTCTTTGGCATACAAATGCCAGCTGAACAACTGGCTTAAATTTTCGCATTCAAGCCTCACATTTTGAGGAACATATTGTGTCTTCCGGCTGTGGCAGGAGATGATCCCCCACAATTTATCATGGGTCACCAGCGACATGGACATGGATGCCTTCAGGCCCTGGTTCCGTACATACTGTATATGGATAGGGGATAAACTTCGAAGAATGGAATGGGTCATATCCAAAGGTTCCCGATTTCCCTCCTTGGGGGAAGGGATAAGCCGGGAGGCTTCCAGCTCTGTATTGGGGAGTAACCGTACCCAGTTTTTCTTGTACAATTCCCGGGCCTGGGCCGGTATATCCGAGGCCGGATGATATAAACCAAGATAAGACTCCATATCATCATCTTTGGCTTCGGCAATTACCTTTCCTGAGTTATCTTCGTTAAAGCGATACAACACTACCCGTTCCATATTGGTAATGCTTTTGATGGTATGCACAATTTCTTCCGCCAGTTTATCAAGGGTAGTGTAGTCCCGGAATTTGGGGGCTATACTCATGCTATACAACTTCATATAATGACGTGCAGAGTAAGTTTCCCGGAATTTGCCCGCAGGTTCCAGTTCGATCACGTAAAAATCACCGCTACTGTATACCACAGTGTAAAAACTCCGTTCCGCATCCTGGTGCAATACCTCTTTTTTAAAATTCAACTTTAAGGGCAGGCGGGTCCGGCGCTTTTTGGCTCGTTCGCAGCTTTCAATCAGGAAATCAACATCGCCTTCCTCCTCGGTGAGGTAGTCAAAAAACTTTTTCCCTATTATACTTTTTGATTCTTTCAGCAGATTATCAATGTTCTCACTTACAATTTTTACTTTGTAATCCTGCTGTCCGATGGCAAATAAATAACCATATCCCTGTATGGACTCCGGAATGTGAATGGGTTCATCTTCACAGTGCTCAAAATTGAGCTTATCAATGTCTAATTTCATCTAAATTGGAATACAAAATAAAAAGGTTTTTCTACCCAATTTTGTTTTGATCGAAGTCAAAATTAGGGAAAATTGGAAACCGGTTTAGAAAGCGTTGAGGATAACCTGTTTGCAGCTTAAAAAGGGTTCAAATGAGCAAAATGATTTTTCCGGGAATTGATTTTTTCCGCCCACTTTCAACGATTGATTCAGTAAAGCAATTAAGGCTTTCCATCATAAAAAAAGGGCAAGCATGCAGCTTGCCCTTTCTCAACTAACTATTAAAAACTAACCTACCTAACTACTACTCTTTCTATACTCATTCCGCTGTCCCCTATAATTTGCAATACATAGGTTCCTTTGGATAAATTACTAATATCAATGCGTTGAATCTGACTATTGCTCAAGCGGATCTCCTCGATTAATTGTCCTCTAATATCCATTACTTGAATTTGTTCTGCCGTGCCGTATCCGGTGGTTTCCAGATTAAACCAACCGGTATTGGGATTAGGGTAAATATTCACCTTAAAATCCTTGGTACGGCTTATTTCACTTATAGAGGTGGTATTTGTCAACGGCAGTAAGGCACCCCCCGCCGGCAATGCCACATACAAACCAAATGCAGGCCTATTGGAATTGTTGGCAGGGTTTGCAAATCCGGAAGCCAGTACTGTGATAGCCTCCCCACCCAGGTTGAGGCTATTTAAGGGAGCATTAAATACAGCTATGGTATTGTTATTACCCGCATCCTCCACTGAAAGCCTGTAATCTGCAGTATTAAGGCTTAAGTAGCCGGCATATTCCGAATAAGAAATACTATCCACCAGTAATCCTACGGGTATGGAAATTTCCCGTACATCCACAGCAGGTGCATCTGTAGAACCATGATAGACCAGCACATCGGTGGTACTGCTGCTGCCTGAAGTATCCCGCGCCCTGCCAAACACTTCCAGGCTGAAAGGGGTTGCCGGACTATAC
>CAZBIF010000167.1:0-754 GCA_964492055.1 uncultured Flavobacteriales bacterium | reverse complement strand
AAGGCACTCCGGCTTGCGCATCCACAAATGGGGTGGCGGTGCGGAATTCAAAATCATCTGCCAGTACCATATCATTCAACCAGACATCAACCTTTGCTACTGCCAGATCAGCTGAATTATGGATGGCCTGTACTTTCGCCGTGGGTATATCAGCTGAAGGCAAGGCTACCAGCGGCCCTCCCGCTGCGGTAGCAGCATACAATCCAAAGGCGGGGCCGTTGCTGTTTATAGTGGGATCCAGAAATCCGGAGGCCAGTACAGTGATCGCTTCTCCTCCCAGGTTTAAGGTATTCAATGGCGCCTGATAGGCGGCCACGATCATGGAATTATTCTCATTTCTTACCTGTATCTCATAATCTGCGGTATTCAAGGAAAGGTATCCGGCAAAATCGGAGTACATAATATCATCTACCAGCGTTCCTGCGGGGATGGATGATTCGTAAATATCTACTGTGGGTGCGTCGGTGGAACCATGATAGACCAACACATCGGTGGTACTGCTGTTGCTTGAAGTATCCCGCGCCATGCCCAACACTTCCAGGCTGAAAGGGGTTGCCGGACTATACCCACTGTTGCTTACAATACCACTGGCTACCATGATGTACATGCTGTCTTCCATTAAAGTATAAGTATATTGGGCCAGTGCTCCCACCGTATCTGTACTGTTGCTATCGGCGATACTGATGGTAAAAGGCACTCTGGCTTGCGCATCCACAAATGGGGTGGCAGTGCGGAATTCAAAATCATCTACCAG
>CAZBIF010000166.1:0-5213 GCA_964492055.1 uncultured Flavobacteriales bacterium | reverse complement strand
CACTTATTACCTCCTGGTGGAAGCTACGGATGCGGGTGATTTAAAGGATACGGCTGAAATAACCATTGAGATATTGGATCAGATTGAATCAGTGCTTCCTGCGGCTGGATACTTTTCCCCTAATGGTGATGGTATAAATGACTATTGGAAAATACAGAACGTGGAACTGTATACTAATTTTAGTTTAAAAGTTTTCACCGTGGCCGGAGAGCTGGTCCATGAAACCGCCGGTAACTACAACAATGACTGGGATGGTACGGTAAATGGCAATCAGTTACCGGAAGGAATCTATTACTATTATCTGGAAAATAACGAAAACTCCTCACAGTCCTACAAAGGGGTGATAACTCTAAAACGATAATCCAACTCAACTTGATTAAGCTAAGGATATGAAAAAATCAAATCTTACCCTATTCCTGCTGATATTCGTAGGTGTGACCACCGCAGTTTCCCAGGAACTATCTTACGGATACTACAATTACATTATGAACCGTTTCAATCTTAATCCTGCCTTTGCAGGTAATAACGGGAATATTTCAGCCCTCCTTAATACCAAAACCTATCAATCGGGCTTTACGGATGCTCCCCGTAATACCATGTTTGGGGTACATGCACCCGTAAATAGGGAGCAAGGACTGGGAGGTAGAATTGTGGCGGATAACCGGGGGGCATATGAGTTAACCAAATATGACCTGACCTATAGTTATCAAATCCAGATCGATGAAAGTTCAGATCTGCGATTTGGACTTTCTGCCGGAGCTTTAAGGCGGATGTTAAATCCCAACAAAATTCGTATGGCAGAACTCCTCGAGCAAAACGACCCCACCCTGGCTGCTGATTATTATGACGAAACCAATTTCATTGCCGGTGTTGGTCTGGTCTATGATTATGAGAACTTTCAGTTTGGGCTGAGTGCCCCCGGACTGATCATAGGCGGAGAAGAGCTGTCTGAGCATATTGTAGGAACTGCTTCCTATTTATACCAGATTGCAAATAGTGATTTTGCCATTCACCCTACCTTCATTTATCAAAACATGCCCGTAATAGACAATCGATATGATATTTTATTGAAAGGCGAATTCAAAGAGAAAGTATGGGCTCAGGTGGGTTTTCAATCCACGCAAAACCTCAACTTTGGCCTGGGATTCGACCTGGGTCCCTTTGGTATTGGCTACAACTACGAAATGAACAACAGCGAGTTGAGTAATATCGCCTCGGGTTCAAATGAGATCATTGTCAGGGTGAGCTTTTTGCCGGCTAAAACACAAAGAAGAAATGAGTTGATGGAAACCCTGGATGCTTACGTTGCCAAATTTAACACCATGCTCAATGATCAGAATGATAATTATTCCCGCAATGAAGTAATGAATGAGATCAGCAATATCCGGATGGAGCTAGCTAAGCTAAATAAAGTCAACGACAAAAAAACGGCTAAGGCGGTAGAGAAAAAATTAGACGTTATAGAAGGTCAGATCATAGAACTGGAAAATAAATATCAAAAGTAGTGAAGGGATTTATTGTACTAATATCCATTATGGTGGTCACCAATTTATCTGCTCAAAACGATAGTTTGCGGGTGGCCTCGAATGATAAAAAAATAAATGAACTAAATGGTCGTCTGGATAATTTACTGCAAGGCTCCAAAAATATAGGTGAAGATAGTATCTCTTACAAGATCGATAAATTGATGCAGGAGGTGAGTTCGCTGAAAAGCGAATTGAAAAACCTGCAGGTTTCGGTAAATGAAATAAAAGCTACCGATGCAGAAAAGAAGAAATTAGCTGAGCTGACGGATAAGGTTAATGAGATTGAGAGCGGGCAGTATTATATTGTAATCGGTTCAGAAAGAAATTCCAAGCGGGCAGAGCTGATGCAGCGAAAACTTTCACAGGAGCATCCCGTGAAAGTAGTGCAAAACAGCCGGGGGAGCTGGTATCATATTGTGCTAGACAAACCGTATTCCATGCCGGAGGCCATTAAACAAACGGCATTTATTCGGGGGAAGTCGGTTAGTGATGCCTGGTGGGTCACTGGCCGGAAACTGGCTGTAGGAAATTAATCTTTTTTCTTTCCGAATATTTTCTTGAATATTCCCTCCCGTTGGGACCGTTTTTCAGCTTCCTCCAGGGTGGTTTCCTTATTACGGAAAATATCAAACACCTTATCGATCACATTATCTTCTTTAAAGTCATCGCATTCCGGTAGGGGGATCATGGATAATTCACTGTCAGGGTAGAGCTCAGCTTCTACAGCAGCCAGGGTTGACCCATTGATGGGCAAGGCTAGGGTACTGCCCGAACCCTGACTGCCATTTTGAAAATGAATGCCCGGATAGGAAGCCCCAACCCTTGTTCCCAAGACTATTTTATCATTGTAAACCAGGTTCCAGGCATCTGCATAATCCTGGGAGGTACCGGTTTTGGAAGCCCATGGAAGGGATAAATGATACCGGGAGTATAGTTGCTTCCCGGTACCTTCACCTGCGGCTTTGTATAACATACTGTTAATAGTCATTGCGATTTCTTTTTCCAATATCTCTTCGGCTTTACCGGTCTTGCTGCGCTCATATATAAGTGTTCCTTGCTGATCGTATATCTTTTCCACGAAATAGGGAGTGATCGCATAACCACCATTAGCAAATGAGGCATAGGCAATAGCCATTTCCAGCAAACTGCCAGAATTTGTACCAAGCATGGCCGAGGGGTCCTTATTGAAAGGTTCAATGAATCCTAGCCGGTTCCAGGTATTGGCGACAGCTTCCCAACCTGTCTTTAAATAAATATCCAGCGTGGGTAAATTTTTAGAATGCGCCAGGGCCGCAGCCATGGAATAGGCCCCTCCGCTTTCTCCATCGTAGTTTTGCGGGGCCCAGTTGTCGTAGTCGGTAAGTACTACTGCTTTATTGCTAAAGTAATCGCAAGGTTGCAGACCCTTATCCAAGGCTGCGGCGTATATGATGGGTTTAACGGTACTCGCTACCTGCCTCTTGGCCATGATTTGATCGTAAGGATAAAAATGATAGTCTATCCCACCCACCCAGCTGCGTATCGCTCCATTTTGTGGGTCAAGACCGATCACTCCCGCATGCAGTTGAGTTAGTGTTAGTTCTATGCTATCTATAACGGTGGTTAATAGTAAGGTGTCCCCTTTCTTCCAGTCGAAAAACAGGCGTTTCTTTTTATGATGATCGTTATTAAATTCTGTTTGGGCCAGTATTTTTTTTGCCAGCGCTTTGACGTCCTTATTAAAAGGGGGATTTTGGTATAATTTATCCAGCAAAGGTTGCATTTGCATTAGCTGCTTTTTTACTGCCTCAAATGCTGCCGTTTGTAACTGATAATTCAAGGTAGTTTGGATAACCAAGCCATCCGTTTCAATCTGATATTTTTCCCCACTTGTATGTTTTAAGATTTCAATGGCTTCCCGCTTGACCTTATGAAGATAATAAGAAAGGGTGGAGGATAACTCCAGATTTCGGTAGTTTAACTCCAATGGCAATCGCTGTAATGAATCGGCTTGTTTAGCTGTGAGATATTGATTGGCAGACATCTGACTGAATACTGTATTTCTTCTTTGCCTGGCCTGCTCGGGATGAAGTCGGGGATTGTAGTAAGTATTCGCTTTCAGCAAACCCACCAGAACCGCTGATTCAGGTAAATTCAGCTGGGAGGTGGATTTGGAAAAATACCTCATTGCCGCGGCTTCAATCCCGTACACGTTCTCTCCAAAAGGAACGGTATTAAAATAGAGTTCTATAATTGCCTCTTTTGGGTATAAATTTTCAAGCCGGTTGGCAAGGAGGATCTCCTTCAGCTTATTTAGGGGAACGGAAAAAGTTCCGTAATCATTACGCCCGAAAAGATTTTTTGCCAGTTGCTGGCTGAGCGTGCTACCTCCACCGGAACTTCGGTCTCCCATGATGATGGTTTTTATCAAAACCCGAATCAGGCTGCGGGTATCAATTCCCTCGTGATCGTAAAACCTGGCATCTTCAGTAGCCACCAGGGCATTGATCAAATGAGTAGGTAAAGAATCATAGACCACCTGGGTGCGGTTTTCCTTAAAAAATTTACCGATCAACTGGCCGTCATCACTGTAAACGCGACTGGCAGTTTCCTGCCGGATGTCCTTTAATTCTGAAGAGGTGGGAATATGCCCGAACCCCCCACTAAAGAGTAAAATCAAAAAAGTGGCGACTGCCGACAATAAGATAATGATGAACCACAATAAATATTTAAGAAAAGGGCGGAAATGTGCCATGGAATGACTTTACGCAAATCAGGATTTTCAGTTTAGAAAAAGCCCGCTACAGCATAAATGCTATGTAACGGGCTCCAACCAAACCAAACCAAAATCTACTTTTAGTCTCAATATAAGACACTTAAGTAGATAATTAGTTTAACGTCTTTGGTTCCTGGTCTTCTTGTAGTTTGAAGAAATAAACCTGCGAATAAATATTTTGTTTTTGGAAAGATGTGTTTTTGTTAAACAGCTTTTAATTCTGTTCTTCTTCGATCAGCCATAAAGCTTCTTCAAGTTCCCCTTTGGCTTTAAAATCGTTTTTTTCTTCAGCCAGGCCGATACCTGTTTTATATATTCTTCTGGCATTCGGCAACTTGTTCTGAGCTTCATATAATTGCCCGAGTTTATAGTAGGCGCCCAGGTAGGCCGGGTCCTTTTGATTTAACTCTTCAATTACTTTAATTGCCTTTTTCACCTTGCCCTCCTTTTCATACTCCAATGCCAACGCATAAGTAAGAAAACTGTCGTCCGGGTCGGTTTTCAGCATTTTTAGTATTTCATCAACTCTGCTCACTTAACTTCCGTTAATCT
This sequence comes from uncultured Flavobacteriales bacterium, assembly GCA_964492055.1. Classification (GTDB taxonomy): domain Bacteria; phylum Bacteroidota; class Bacteroidia; order Flavobacteriales_E; family Vicingaceae; genus CAZBIF01. The sequence continues at coordinate 380 of CAZBIF010000166.1, read as the reverse complement.
CTTGCGAATATATTGAATGATTTTGTTTTTATCATCAGCTTTAAACCATTTTATATTTTCATCTCTCTTAAACCAGCTCATCTGCCGCTTGGCATACCTGCGGCTATTTACCTTTATCTTCTCCACTGCTTCCGTAAGCGAAAGTTTGCCATCCAGATGATCAAACAATTCCTGGTAACCCACCGTTTTTAACGCATTGTGCTGACGGTAGGGAAGCACCTGCCGAACTTCTTCCAGCAAGCCTTTAGCCATCATCTCATCCACCCGCTGATTTATTTTATTATATAGCTTTTCCCGCTCTTCTTCCAGACCTATTAAGATGAATTTAAAAGACCGTTCTTGTTTTGCACCTTTTCTAATTTCAGAATAAGGTCTTCCCG
>CAZBIF010000165.1:4500-5226 GCA_964492055.1 uncultured Flavobacteriales bacterium | reverse complement strand
CAGAGACACCTCATTTATTGTTCGCCTGATCAGTACCACGGCTTTCGGTTGCGTGGATACCGCTTACGATACCATTACGGTCTATCCCGTTCCCCAGCCTTCATTTACCTCCAATGCCAATCTGGATTGCGGACCCGTAACCGTTGATTTTACGAATACTACAGCCGGTGACAGTTTGAACTTCTTCTGGAATTTTGGTGATGGTTCTACTGTAGTTAATACAAGAAACCCCACTCATTCCTTCGAAAACAAAACGCTTTTTATCAATAATTACGAGGTTTCACTGATCGTTTTGTCGGCCAATGGTTGTACCGATACCACGAGGCAAACGGTTACGGTTTACCCGGAACCTATTTTTACCTTCACAGCTGTTCCGGACTCCGGTTGCAGCCCCTTGCGGGTGACCTTTCCATCGGTAGTGGGTGCAGTGGAGTACAACTGGTATTTCGGGGATGGTAATTCGGCTACCGGACCAACACCCACCCATACCTTTGTAAATAATACTACCAATAACCGCACTTACACTGTACGCCTTATAGCCCGAAATAGCTTCGGTTGCCGGGATACCACTTTCGGCCGGGTGCTGGTCTACCCCAACCCTACTTCTCAGTTTACACTGGATACCAATAAAGGCTGTCAACCTTTGCCTGTTACCATATTAAATAATTCCATCGGAGCAACTAATTATTACTGGAATTTTGGGGATGGAACTGCTTCCGATACGGC
>CAZBIF010000165.1:3994-4490 GCA_964492055.1 uncultured Flavobacteriales bacterium | reverse complement strand
AACCTATACGAACACCTCGATTTCTGCTAAATTCAATACCATCCGCTTGATTACTGAAACGGTGAATGGGTGCAGGGATACGCTCAACAGACAAGTGGAGGTTCATCCATTCATTAAGGCAGCATATAGTTCTGATACCGTGGGTTGCAGCCCATTTAAAGTAAACTTTAACAACCAGTCCGTAGGGGCAAACAGCTACAGCTGGATTTTCGGGGACGGGAACAATGCCGGAGGTACCAACCAAACCCATACCTATTTTAATACTACCAACAACAGTCAGCAGTTTACCGCTACGCTCATAGCTGTTTCTCCACAGCTTTGTATTGATAGCAGTCGGCGTAATATTACCGTGCACGCTAAACCTACTGCGGATTACCTGCTCTCTTCCACCCAGGGTTGCCAGCCGCTAAACATCAGTTTTACGAATAACTCTTCCCAGGCGGATTCCTGCATCTGGACTTTCGGCGATGGGAAAGACAGTGCCGTCTGTCTGCCT
>CAZBIF010000165.1:0-3984 GCA_964492055.1 uncultured Flavobacteriales bacterium | reverse complement strand
CAGTCATACCTATTTCAATACGGCCAGTTTTGTTCCGGTTAATTATACCAGTAGATTGATCGTGTTGACTGATAACGGCTGTAGAGATACTAGTATACAAACCATCCGGGTGAATCCGCAGATCGTGGCGGATTTTAGCAGCGATACGGCCGGGTGTAGTCCGCTATCTGTCAGGTTTCGGGACCAGTCCACCGGGGCGGCCACCTACCAGTGGTTCTTTGGTGATGGGGGAGGCAATGGTTTACGTGATCCCCGGCATATCTACGTAAATCCTACCTTGCAGGACACCACTTTCACGGCCACCCTGGTAGCAACTAGTACTTACAATTGTGCGGATACCTTTTCAGCACCCATCCGGGTTTTCGCCAAACCCATTTCTGACTTTTCCACTGATGTCAACGACGGCTGCCATCCGGTGGATGTGTCTTTTACATACAGCGGTAGAGGTGCAGATAGCTGCCGCTGGGTGTTTGGGGATGGGAATACTGATGGCGGCTGTTTCAACACCACCCACACCTACACCAACTTATTGTCCCTGGCACCGGTCAATTATCGCCCACGCCTGATCACTATTACTGATAAAGGTTGCCGGGACACCCTCGAACGCAATGTACAGGTAAGGCCTCAGGTTATTGCTGACTTTACCGTTGACACGGTGGGCTGTTCTCCTTTTGCAGTTACGTTCCGCTCACAGTCCTTTGGGGCCGGGAGCCTCAGCTGGTCTTTCGGGGATGGGGGTATCCGGAACGGCATGATCGCTCCACATACCTATACCAATACCGGTTCAGTTGATTCCATTTTTACCGCTCGTTTGATTGCCGAGTCGGTTTACAATTGCCGGGATACGGCAGAACGAAACATCCCCGTATCCCCCCCCCCCATTCCGGATTTTACGGTTACTCCCCAATCGCAAAAATTTCCCGCCTCTACCATTACTTTGACTAATCAGACCAATCCCGGTAACTGGAGTTTCGTATGGGATTTCGGGGATTCGGTCACAACTCCATTACGCGACCCGGGTACACATACTTATGGTACCTGGGGTGATTTTATTGTACAGTTGAAAGCAAGTTCAACCAATTGTAGCGATAGTGTATCCCGAATCGTTAATATAATTGTTCCGGATCCGATTGCAGATTTTCGTGATTCGGCCGCAGGATGTGAACCCCTGGAGGTACAATTTTTCAGTGAAAGTGAATATGCCCGTACCTTTGAGTGGGATTTCGGGGATGGCAACACATCCAACGCAGAACATCCCAACCACATCTACAATTCGGAAGGAGATTATACCGTGACGCTCCGGGTAAGAGGGTATGGCCCTAATTTGCAGGATGTAGAGGTTAAAGCAAATTACATTCAGGTATACAAGAGCCCCCGGGCAGGCTTTTTTGCCAATAAGGATGAAGTTTTTATTCCGGCTGATCCTATTGTTTTTTCCAATACTTCTTTTGATGCCGACAGTTACAAATGGTTGTTTGGCAACGGGGATTCTTCAAACGTGGAAAGCCCGACTTATTTTTACAAAGAGGAGGGTGAGTTTCAGGTTACCCTGATCGCTTCTTCAGGAGAGGGTTGTGTAGATACTTTTCTATTGCCTACGCTTGTTAAAGGAACCCTGGAAGGTTCCCTGAAAGTGCCAAACGCCTTTACCCCGAATAAAAACAGTGCCGGTGAAGGAAGGGTAAATCCGCTGGCTGGAAGAGGTGAATTAAATGATGTATTCTATGCCAAAGTCAACGGGGTAGTGAAATACGAGCTGAATATCTTTAATAAATGGGGTGAACTGTTGTTCGTGAGTGAGGATATCAACTACGGATGGAACGGATATTACCGGGGCGAACTATGCCAGCAAGATGTGTATGTTTGGAAAGTGAAAGCAGAGCTGGTCGATGGCCGGGAAATCGTAAAAGTTGGTGATTTAATGCTATTAAGATGAGTAGAAGTATTGCGATAATTTTTTTATTGGGAATTGGTTTAAACGTTCTGGGGCAAAACGGTTATAAAGATTATAACAAAGAGCAAAAAGACATATTTCTGGAAGGAGAATCATACTACCAATATGGGGATTATCTCTCGGCCATGGAAGAATTCAAAAAAATTGAACCGCAAAGCGAGAATTTCCCGGAATTTAATTATTTGATGGGTACAAGCCTGTATAAATTGAAACGTTATGATGAAGCGGAACCTTATCTGGAAAAAGGGAAAGCTTTCAGTAAAGATGCCTTGTATATGCTGGCGGAACTGGATCTTCGGGAAATGAAAATGAAAGAGGCGCGGGAAAAGCTGCAGGATTTCGAGGCAAACTATGATATGAAAACCTCCAAAATTCCCCGGAATCAACTGGAGCGCCTGAAAGGTAATATCAGCACAGCAGAGCGAATGGTCATTTATCCTGAGGCGGTGAATGTGGTCAATCTGGGGCCCAGGATCAATTCGGAAAATGATGAATACGGCCCCCTGATCAGCTCCGATGAAACCGTATTGATCTATACTGCAAGAAGACTTTCGGGAGAGAATCAAATGGACCCCACCGGTAAACCGTTTGAGGATATTTACATTTCCTATAAAAAAGAGGGAAGTGATGAATGGCAAGCGTCAAACCGCCTGCCGGGCAAAGTCAATACGGACAAGCACGATGCGGCGGTGGGACTTTCCCCTGATGGGGAACGGTTATTTATTTACCGCTCTTCGGAAAACCTGATCGGCGGTGATATTTATGAAACGGATCTGAAAGACAGTACCTGGACCATTCCCATCCGCATGAGTGAAAAGATCAATGAAGAAGAGACCATTGAGCCCAGTGCTTCCCTTTCCCTGGACGGGCGTACATTGTATTTTTCCTCCAACCGCAGTAGGGGATATGGCGGTTTTGACATTTACCGTGTAAAAATGCTACCGGATGGCCGCTGGAGCCTTCCCACCAACCTGGGCCCGGAGATCAATACTGAGTTTGATGATGATGCCCCCTTTATCCATCCCGATGGTAAAACCCTTTATTTTTCTTCTGAAGGGCATGAAAATATGGGCGGATTCGATGTATTTGTCAGTGAACAGACCGGTTCCACCTGGTCCAAGCCCAAAAATCTGGGCTATCCTACCAACACCACCAAGGATGATATTTATTTCGTGATCTCTGCCAATGAGCAGCACGGCTATTATTCTTCAGATAAGGAAGGAGGTTTTGGTAAGCAGGATATCTACATGATCGATTATCTGGAAAAAAGCCTGCGCTCATCTGTGATCAGGGGAACTTTAAAGGACACCACCGGCAATCCGCTGGCAGCGGAAGTAACGGTGATTGAGCTGGAAAGCGGCGAATTGAGCGGGGTATACCTTCCCAATCCGAAGACCGGTAGTTTCATCTTTTTGGTGAATCCAAATGTGGAGTATGAACTGATTATTCAATCTTCTGATTACCCGGAGTATAGTGAAGTTTTTACCTATAGTGTAGAAGATTTAAAGAAACCTCAACGCAAAGATTTCGTTCTTGAGTAGGTATGTCAGTAAAGGCCTATATATTAGGGTCAGTGGTGGTATTGGCTTTACAAGTGAAGGCACAGGATATGCAGTTCAGTCAGTTCTATGCTTCTCCTTTATACATTAATCCTGCGTTTACCGGGGCAACTATACAGCACCGGCTAAATCTGAATTACCGGCACCAGTGGCCTGCCATTCCCGGTGCTTTTGAATCTTATCATTTTAGCTATGACTATAATGCCGATGCGATCAACAGCGGTTTTGGACTGATCTTCAATAAAGAGGAGGCAGGTTCTTTTGGGCTCACCTCTACGATCGTGGCTACTTCTTATGCTTATCGTTTTCGCCTGAACCGCCGTACTTACCTGCAGCCGGGCCTTAAATTAGGATTGGGATTTCGGGGAATCGATTATTCCAAACTGGTGTTTAACGATCAATTGGAAAACAACAATGACCTTACCGCGGATGAAGATGCTTTTCGCAATGAAACCAATTCCTACGCGGACA
>CAZBIF010000164.1:2509-5353 GCA_964492055.1 uncultured Flavobacteriales bacterium | reverse complement strand
CACAAGATTTGCAGTGCTTCGTTCTTGGCCCCCTGGGGGTGCAATTCACCTTTCAGTTGATTTCCCCCGGTGATCTCAAATGCTCCCATGCAGCTTAGTATTTTTTCTTTTTGTAAGGCTTTCGCTTATGCCTTTTCTTGTTGCTTTTCTTGTTGGTGAGGGTTTGCGGACTACGTGTGGTAATTTCCTTAGTGGCGATCAGTTCCTTGTCTTCCGATACTTCTATTTTTCCCCTGCTGATCTTTTTCAGGTCCAGCCAGATTTGCTTATCATCCACCGAATTTCGGCTCCAGGTAAGGTAGTGCCTTTTCATGAGGTTGCCGATAGCTTCTATCAAGGCCTCCTTTTCTTCACCTTCCTCCATTTCCACGGCCTCTTTAACAAGCTTTTCCACCCCTTTTCCATAATGTTTGAAACGGATGTTATTTTCGGGATAGGCCATTTTTCCTGGTTTTTCCTGAAAGGATTCGCGGGTGGGTACCGGAAAGGGAGTCGGCTTCCAGTTGAAAATCAGACATGATATAGATGTGATCCCACAGCTTGTGCTTGAAATCAGCCACATCCCGAAGATGGGGGTTCAATTGGCCCATCACATCAATAATGGCCTGTACCATTTCATTCCGCTCCTGCCGGTTTTCCAGTTTTACGGCATGGTCTACTAATTTTTGTATGTGACGCCCGTATTCGGGAATGCGCATAGGCGGGCGACTGGTATTATAATTCATCTGAAAATATTAAGTGAAATTTTATTTAAGGATCCTCAATTTAGCGAACTTCAAAAGTAGCTGTTTTTCTCCAACCTGATCGAATTTAATGGTAGCCTTGCGGTTGGGTTCTGCACCTTCCAGCTTCTCTACCCTGCCTTTGCCAAAGCGCAGGTGCTCCACCCGCATGCCTTCAGCTATTTTTTCGGCATTGGCAGCAAAGGAGGGGTCTACCTTACGCTTGGCATCCGATACACTCACCATTTTTTTATGGGGAGGGATCACTTTTTCTTTTTCGGTACTCCTCTTTGGTTTACTAACTACTTTTCCCATACGATCCTTATTTTGATACGATTGCTTATTCTGTATTCCGAAATAATTTGATCTGGCCTGTGTAAACGCCTGAGGTTCGGTTTCCGGGGCAGCAAAATCGAGAAACTCTTCATCAATATCTTCTATAAAGCGACTTGGCTCACAATAGATCAGGTTTCCCCACCTGTAGCGGCTTGCTGCATAAGAAAGTTGAACCTCCTTTTCTGCGCGGGTCAAAGCTACGTAAAAAAGACGTCTTTCTTCTTCCAGTTCAGCTCTGGAATTTAAAGATAACTGGGAAGGAAATAAATTTTCCTCTAATCCCACTATAAACACATAGGGAAATTCCAGTCCTTTGGCGGCGTGGATGGTCATCAGCGATACTTTATTGCTGTCGTTCTTATCCTTGTCATCCGCGTCGGTGAGCAAGGCGATATCCTGCAAAAAAACCGCCAGGCTTCTGTCACCCATTTCCCCGGTTTCTTCATCTGCATGGGATTCCACAAATTCCTTTACCCCATTCAGCAACTCCTGTATGTTGTCGTAACGGGCGATCCCTTCCGGGGTTTTATCGGTAAACAGCTCTTTCAGCAAACCGGTGGTTTTGGCGATTTCTTCCATCAACTCATAGGCATTCTTCTGCTTTTGCAATTGCTGAAAATACCGCAGCATGTCCACGAATCCTTTTACTTTAGTGCGGGAACCGGCATGAATTTCCAGTTCGTTTAGCGGGGCATCGCTGATCACCTGCCACATGCTGCGATCGGTATCATTTGCCTTAAAGCTGATCTTGTCTTCGGTGGTCTTGCCAATTCCACGGGCAGGGTAATTGATAATGCGTTTCAGGGCTTCATCATCATTTGGGTTGACCACCAGGCGGGCATAAGCCAGGATGTCCTTGATCTCTTTACGCTGGTAAAAGCTGGTGCCTCCATATATTTTATAGGGAATGTCCCGCTTACGCAAAGCCTCTTCCATTGCTCTGGACTGGGCATTCGTGCGGTACAAAATGGCAAAATTCTCGTCCTTGGCTTGTTGATTCAGTTTGATTTCCACTATGCTGTTCGCTACCAGCATGCCTTCCTCGTTATCAGTAAGGGTGCGGCAAACTTTGATCTTTGTGCCGTCTACATTATCTGTCCATACTTCCTTTTGTAACTGATCCTTGTTTTTGGCAATTACCCGGTTGGCCGCATTTACTATATTTTTGGTGGAACGGTAATTTTGTTCTAGTTTGAAGGTTTTGGCGTCGGGATAATCTTTCTGAAAATTGAGGATGTTCTGAATGTTGGCCCCGCGAAAGGCATAAATACTTTGTGCATCATCTCCCACCACACACACATTTTCGTTCAGGGCTGCCAGTTTTTTCACGATCAGGTACTGCGAGAAGTTGGTATCCTGGTACTCATCTACCAATATATATTTAAAGCGGTGCTGGTATTTATGCAATACATCCGGAAAGTCGCGCAGTAAAATATTGGTCTTGAAGAGCAGATCGTCAAAGTCCATGGCTGCTGCTTTAAAGCAACGCTGTTCATACCGCTTATAGATCTCTCCGATCTTGGGTTTGGCCATCTGCCGGTCTTCTGCCTGAATGTCCACATTCTGATTGTAGGCAGCAGCAGATAGGAGGTTGTTTTTCGCCGAAGAGATTCGATTATAAACCAGGGCCGGTTTATACACTTTATCGTCCAGACCAAGATCCTTGGTGATGGATTTAAGCAGGCTTTTGGAATCCTGGGTATCATATATGGTAAAGTTGGAAGGGTAATGCAGTTTTTCTGCTTCTGATCGCAGGATGCGCGCAAATACCGAGTGAAAAGTGCCC
>CAZBIF010000164.1:261-2436 GCA_964492055.1 uncultured Flavobacteriales bacterium | reverse complement strand
ACCCTGGTCTACGGGCTCTTGGGGCTCTTCATCGGACCGGTGATCCTGGCGATCCGCTCTTTCATTTCCCTGGCTGCTTTATTGGTAAAGGTAAGGGCGAGGATATTGAAGGGATCCACTCCTTTCTCCATGAGGTGGGCAATGCGATAGGTAAGTACCCTTGTCTTTCCGGAACCGGCTCCGGCGATCACCATTGATGGCCCATCGGTATTAACAACAGCTTCTTTCTGGGAGGGGTTTAACTGATCGAGGTAAGTCATGGGGCAAAAATAGCCATACTGAGAGGTATTTATACAGAAGACAGTGCATCTTTGGCACTACTTTTTAAACTAATTGAACAAAAGGGGGCAGGGTGATTAAATGCAGATTGATCAGGGAATTAGGCATCCCTTAAATTTCCCCGAAAAAATTACTTTCCACCGATTGATTTAAAGAAATATTCTTGTAAATTTGCGTCCCCAAAATTTTGGGGGTAAATATTTTATTGACTTATAGTAAGCATATATGCCAACAATACAACAGTTAGTAAGGAAGGGTAGAACCAAATTAGAGAAAAAAAGTAAATCTGCCGCCCTGGATTCCTGTCCGCAGCGAAGAGGGGTGTGTGTAAGGGTTTACACTACCACTCCGAAAAAGCCTAACTCTGCCATGCGTAAAGTGGCCAGGGTGCGGTTAACCAACCAAAAGGAAGTGAACGCCTACATTCCCGGCGAAGGCCACAACCTGCAGGAACACTCCATCGTGCTCGTGCGCGGCGGCAGGGTAAAAGACCTGCCAGGGGTGCGTTACCATATCGTGCGCGGTGCCCTGGATACAGCAGGTGTACAAGGCAGGACCCAGAGAAGGTCGAAGTATGGTGCTAAACGTCCGAAAAAATAACAGCTATATATAAAGGTATAAAATGAGAAAAGCCAGAGCGAAAAAAAGACCCTTGCTACCGGATCCGAGATTTCAGGATCAGTTGGTGACCAGGTTTGTGAACAACTTGATGTTGCACGGCAAAAAAAGCATAGCTTACAGTATATTTTACGATGCTATTGATATAGTAGAATCTAAAATAGAAGAAGAGAGTGGGCTTGATGTGTGGAAAAAGGCATTGGAAAATGTAACTCCACAGGTCGAGGTTCGCTCCCGCAGGGTAGGTGGTGCCACCTTCCAGATCCCACAGCCTATCCGCGATGACCGCAAGACATCCATGGGCATGAAGTGGTTGATCGGATATTCCAAGAAACGCAACGAAAAGACCATGTCGCAGAAACTGGCGGCAGAGATCATCGCTGCCTCCAAGGAAGAAGGGGCCGCCCATAAAAAGAAAGAAGATACGCACCGAATGGCAGAAGCCAACAAAGCATTCTCCCATTTCAGATTTTAAAAGCCGAGAAGAAGTAACATGTCAAAAAGAGATTTAAAATACACGAGAAACATTGGGATTGCCGCGCATATTGATGCGGGTAAGACCACTACTACGGAGCGTATCCTGTTTTACTCCGGTGTAAGTCACAAGCTCGGTGAAGTGCATGATGGCGCTGCCACCATGGACTGGATGGAGCAGGAGCAGGAGCGTGGGATTACCATCACCTCTGCAGCCACTACAGTGTTCTGGCCTTACCGTGATCACAAATACCACATCAATATTATCGATACTCCCGGTCACGTGGATTTTACCGTTGAGGTAAACCGTTCCCTTCGGGTGCTTGATGGTCTGGTGTTCTTATTCAGTGCAGTGGATGGGGTAGAGCCTCAGTCTGAAACCAACTGGAGGCTGGCCAATAACTACAATGTTTCCCGCCTGGGTTTTGTCAACAAGATGGACCGTCAGGGAGCCAACTTCCTGAACGTATGTAAGCAGGTGAAAGAAATGCTCGGCAGTACCGCCGTGCCTTTGCAGTTGCCTATCGGATCTGAGGAAAATTTCCGTGGGGTAGTTGACCTGGTGAACAACCGCGGGATTATCTGGAACGAGGATGATTTCGGAATGACCTTCGAAGAGGTGGATATTCCGGAAGACATGAAGGAAGAAGCGGCTGAATACCGAGAAAAATTACTGGAAGCCATTGCTGAATTTGACGATTCCTTGATGGAAAAATATTTCGAGGATCCGAATTCCATCACCGAGCGTGAGATCCTGGATGCCTTGCGCGAGGCTACCATTTCAATGAAGATCGTTCCCATGCT
>CAZBIF010000164.1:0-251 GCA_964492055.1 uncultured Flavobacteriales bacterium | reverse complement strand
GCGGATCTGCCTTCAAGAACAAAGGGGTGCAGACCATGCTGAACTATGTGATGGAGCTATTGCCCTCACCATTAGATCAGGAAGCTATTGTAGGTGTGAACCCCGATACGGAGCAGGAAGAAAAAAGAAAGCCAAGCGTGGACGAGCCGTTTGCGGCACTTGCTTTTAAAATTGCTACCGATCCTTTCGTAGGTCGGCTTTGCTTTGTGCGTTCCTATTCGGGAATGCTGGAGTCCGGCTCGTACGTATTG
>CAZBIF010000163.1:4309-5404 GCA_964492055.1 uncultured Flavobacteriales bacterium | reverse complement strand
ACAGTTTAAAATTACTCTATTTTTAAACTGTCCTATTTAAGGGGGAGCCGACACCTTGAATTAATTGGTGAATTGATTTTATAATTACGAATAGGTGAATTACGAGTGGATGGGGGAATGAATTAATTGATAAATTGTTAATGGGGTGATTAATTTCGAATAGTTGAATCTAATAGGTTGTCAACTTCATTCATAGCATAGGTCTTGAATTTACCTGCTTCTAGTCTCTCTAACTTTTCATGAACTTTGTAATCAAGGTAGTATCTGCCATACCTGTACCTTGCCGTAATCGCGGTGCAGGGCGTATCGTTCCAGCAACAAAGGTTTGGCCTGCATCACCGGGAAAGGGTCCCGGTAAATGATGTATTTGGGATGTTTGGCAAATACCTTCCGCATTTCTTCATAGGGATCCAGTTGCAAAGCTTCAGGATGGTGATAGATAAGGGTAGGGTGAACATACCGGGAGGGGGGAGTGAGATCAAGTAGGTAATACAATACCTGGTGTTTTCCGGCGGTATAAATAATATCCCCCTCCTTGAGGTCAGTTTTCAATTCTTCGGCAATCGTGCGGTTTACATCTTCATTGATCCAGAAGTAAGCCTGATTGGCATAGGTGATCAGTAACAAAACGAAAAATATACCTGATCCTAACCGGAGGAGGTTTACATGCCACCAACTTCTTTTCCAGAGAGGATGGGAAGCCAGCAGTAGCGGGCTTAGACATAATACCGGCAATAATTGCAGGTAGTAATGATCGAAAAGTTTACCCGGTAAGATTACCATCAGCCAGTCCAGCAGGTACCACATCGCAGCAAGAAGCCACAAACGATTCTTGCCGTATTTAAAATTGGCATACAACCCCCAGTAAAACAAGCCTGTTAAGGGCAGGTATTTAAGATGAAAAGAAAGGAAATAGGCAAGGCTGGAGACAAAAGTCAGGCTGGAAGGATAATTCCCGGTGACCTCATAGATCACAAAATAAAATTCTTCAAAATGGCCTTGCAGATAATAATACAGGTGCCAGGCGGCAAAGGGGAGCAGAAAGACCAAGAGAGAAAGTAAAGCTTTTCCGGCAACACCCAGCCAATTTGAAAA
>CAZBIF010000163.1:2071-4299 GCA_964492055.1 uncultured Flavobacteriales bacterium | reverse complement strand
GCGTTTTGCAATCAATCGACTGAAGCTAATAAATAGGACCAGGGCGGTGAAATCAGCCAGGTTCACGTATTTGAAAGTGAAGCCGATACCTGCAATAAAGCAGCCTGAAAAGTAAAGCAAAGCAGAAGGGCGGTGATAATGATGCCTGAATAGCAGGCAGGCACCGGTCAGGGTAAAAAAGCCAAAAAACATTTCTGTATTTGCAGGCAGGCCGAAACGGTAGGCAGAGAATACGGCAATGTATATAAGTCCCGCAGCTAAGGCAATAGCGCGGTTATCGTGAATAAATCGGCTGATGCGATAGAGGAAATAACCGCTAAAACCTACGATTAAAGCGGAAAACAAGCGGATCCACCAGATGGAACGGGAAATTTTTTCCAAAGCTGCCATCATATAAAACATAGCCGGCGGTTTGGTATCTACCACGTCTCGGTACATCTCAGCGCCTTTATTCAATTCATTGCCGATCACCAGGTAGGTGGATTCGTCGTGGTCGATCACCGAATAGTGAAAGGAGGCCCAGCGAAATATCAGGGATATCAGCAGACATGTAAGTAGTACATAAGAATCCTTATCCAGTATCCTATTGAGAAATACCCAATTCGTATGTTCCCCACCTCTCATTTCTTTAAGTTCACCAGAAAAACCCTTGCCTGCCAGGAGACTTCCTTTCTCATTAAATCGTACTTGCCGTAATCCTGTATCTCAAAATTCTTTTGTAAGTGTTGAGGTATTAAGGCTGCCAGCTCGTTATAGGTAATTAAGACCATGGGAAAGTTGTCCTCATTCTCAAGCAAATCCTGTCGGAAAAGTGGTGCGGCTTTACCGGCCTGCCACACCAGGCGCGGATCAGTCTCCTCACCCTGCGAATAGAAAGGGATGTGTTTTAATTCTTTTAGCTTACGAATTTCCGTCAGACTTTTAAAGTCAGGGTGATCGTAAAAGATATGGGCCAGGAAATGCGGTAAGCAGGCTCCGCTCAGGCCTACCAGCAACACGATGAGTGCGATCTGAGGAAGGATTTTCTTTTTTTTCCAAAAGAACAATCCGGCGACGGCAGTTAAACAAAGCAGAAACAGTCCCATAATACTAAGCGGGGAAAGGTAATGGGGATAAATTATTGCTAAGGCTATGGAGCCGAGCAGAAAGGCGGGAAAAATGATCAGGCTGTTGATATTGAGCAAGCGTTTATCCCATTTTTGAAGGTTGTTATTTTTCCAACGCCGGATAAGCGCATAGATCATATAGGTGGCGAGTAAGGCCATAGGAACCGAGACCGGCAGAAGGTAACGCTCCTTTTTGGTGGGGAAAATGGATAGCAGTAAAACCGCCAGCAACATCCACCCTAAGGCAAAACGGTAATTTCCCAGGGAATTAATACGGGGAGCGGCATACTTATAAAAAAGTGTGGCGATCAGAAAAACCGCCCAGATGCCAATATAAATGGGAAAATGCAGGTAAAAATAAAAGGGTCGCACGTGGCGTTCTGTCCAGGCGGTTACTTCTTTATTGGCTACAAATTCACTTGCTGCGGGCTGATAAAAATAATTAATCAGGTTCCAGCTTATGCCTATCATAACGGCAAGCAGAAGTAGAGGCAGTAACTTTTTCCAATGGTGTGCTAAGAGCTGCCTGTTTTCAAAAAAGAAATACGATAAAATAAACGGAAGCCATAAAGTATATAGTCCTATAGGCCCTTTGCTCAAAATGGAAAGACCCATGAACAAGGCGGAAAGTAGTAGTTCCGCTATCCGCTTGTTATTCAAATGCCTCACCCAGAGCCAGATACTGCCCATCATAAAAGAGTGGGTATAAATATCCCAGGAGTTGATCCTGGCTTGCTGCACCACCAACAGGCTGCTGCCTAATACCATTCCACCCAAAAGGGGCAAATAGGGTTGTTCGGTAATTTCTTTCAGGTAGGCGTAAAAGAACAATACCATTAGTGTAGCGGATAAAGCAGCGGGCAACCGCATGGCTAACAAACTGTCGAACCCGCCAAAGAGCATGGCTGAAAAGGCCGTTAACCAGGTGGGTAGGGGAGGCTTTTCCAGGCGGGGTTCCAGGTTCATGGTGGTATAGATCCAGTTGCCTTCGGTAACCATTTCCCGGGCAGTGATGAAATTGCGTGATTCCATGATGTCCGGAAAAAATGCCGGTAAATTGAAAAAGAAGGTGCAACTACAAAGCAGCAACAACAGCATGATCTCCTGGGAGGTATTCTTCGG
>CAZBIF010000163.1:0-2061 GCA_964492055.1 uncultured Flavobacteriales bacterium | reverse complement strand
AGCCGGTTGAGTTTCATCAATTTCGTATGTATTGATGATTATACCAATTGATAAATTGCATCAGACCTTCCCTGATAGAGGTGGTAGGGGCATAATCGAGCAGTCGTTTTGCTTTTTCAATATTGGCATAGGTGATATTTACATCCCCTTCTTTCATTTCTTCATAGACTACCCTCGGTTCGGCCTGCATCAGTTCAAAAATCAACTTTACCAGATCTTTCAAATACACCGGTTGGTTATTGCCAAGGTTGATGGTCTCAAAGACCTTTTCCCGTTCGGTTACATAATCCATGGCGCTCCTGATTCCCTGCACTATATCACTGATAAAGGTATAATCCCGCGCAGTTTCCCCATCGCCATAAATAGTAATTGCCTCCCCTTCATGGATCATGCGTATGAATTTATGAATGGCCAGGTCAGGGCGCTGCCGAGGGCCGTATACCGTAAAAAAACGCAGGTTGATAATATCCATTTCATAGAGGTGGTGGTATACGTGATTGGCGAGTTCTGCCGCCCGCTTAGTAAAGGCATAGGGAGAAATGGGTTCCGTATCGTCCTGATCTTCCGTGAAAGGGTGGAAAACTTCCTGATTGCCATATACCGAGGATGAGGAAGCAAACACCAGCTTCTTACAGCCGTTGGCCACCATCCAGTCGAGCACGTTCTTGCTGCCACTGATATTCACATCAATATAATCCTGCGGGTTTTCGATTGAAGGGCGTACCCCGGCTTTCGCTGCTATATGCACCACCAGGTCCACTTTTTCATTGAGGCATTTATGCAGTTTCCCCCGCTCCCGGATGTCTACTTCGTAAAAGGTAAAACGTGGGTGATCCCTGAAATGGGAGAGGTTATCCTCCTTAATAGAACGACCATAAAAGCGCGAAAAGTTGTCCAGCCCATACACCTGATTTCCTTCCTTGAGTAATCGTTCAGTAAGGTGGGAACCAATAAATCCGGCGCAGCCGGTAACCAAAATCTTGTTCATCTCTTTTTGTAATAGATCATAATGTTGCGCATGTAAATCACCATGCCAAACAAATGCCCGATGATGATCGGATAGAGGCCAAGATACAAAGCATAAGCGGATATCAATAGGGAACCGACCACGCTGATGATCCAGAAACCCAGGGGCAGGACGGATTTGCGCACCTTTTCCGAATAATACCACTGATAGATAAAGCGGCAGGAAAAGATCAGTTGACCAACCAGCCCCCACAATAATACTACGTTCAAACTATCAAACTCATCTACTACCCCAAGGCTATAGCCTGACTGTGTAAAGAGGTAAATAATACCGGCCGGCGGCAGCAACAGCAAAGCGAAGCGTACCCCCTTGGGAATGATCCGCCAGGAGCGTTTCAGCCGCAAATTGCGTATGTAGATATAGTAACCGATGGTTTGGCCAAGCAGGATGCTGAGATCCTTTACCAATACACTGTAAAGTAAAAGAAGTGCGGCAGCGAAAAGACTGAGGTACCAGAAAACGGTTGGCGCCATCACCTTTTGCGCTTTCTCCGAACTGATCCACTGAATGATCAGCCTGCTGGCAAAAATCCCCTGGGCTACAAAGCCAATTGCTTGCACATTGGCGGAGATCATGCTTTATTTTTTACGGAGTAAGAAATATGCCGGCTGCGCATCCAGCGGTAAGCAAAGGTGTCTATCAACGGTTTTCGGATGCGGTTCCACAAGTGATATTTGGCCGTGCCGGCGAAGCGGGGATAGTGGTTTACCGGCAACTGCTTGATCTTAGCTCCTTCCAGCTGGGCGAGCGCAGGGATGAAACGGTGCATGCCATCGAAAAACGGTAGTTTCCGGGCTAGCTCAGTCCGCATGATCTTCAGGGGGCATCCAGTATCTTCAATGCCGTCATTGATCATCGCACGACGAAAGGAATTGGCGATCAGGGAAGATATCTTTTTGACAAAGGTGTCCTTGCGTTTCTGTCGTATGCCAATAATCAGTTCATATTCTTCCAGGAAAGGAAAAAACGTGATGAAATCAATGGGTTTGGTTTGTATATCGGCATCCATGTAGCCGATCAGTTCGGTATCACAA
>CAZBIF010000162.1:4814-5433 GCA_964492055.1 uncultured Flavobacteriales bacterium | reverse complement strand
TTTTGTACCCTTTTACATCAATGTATTTGATACCGGTTACCCGCAGATCAGCAGACTGGATCAGATGATCGATCCGGTGCGCTACATCAGCACCACCAACGAATACAATAAGCTGAAAAACTCCCTGAACCGGAAGAAAGAGCTGGATCAATTCTGGCTGTACCTGGGCAAGGACGAGGAAACCACCAAACGCCTGATCAAGGAGTATTATACCCGGGTGGAAAACGCCAACCGCTACTTCACAACCTACCGGGAAGGCTGGAAAACCGACCGGGGCATCATCTACATCGTATTTGGTAAGCCCACCACGGTATACAAGTCCCTCTTCAAAGAAGTATGGATCTACGGGGAAGAGAATAATATCCTTTCCATACGCTTTGAATTCAACAAAGTAGACAGTGCTGAAAGCGACAACATTTTCCGCCTGGAGCGCAGTGCAGAGTATAAAAACAGCTGGTACCGGGCCGTGGATGACTGGCGGCAGGCAAGGGTAAACATATGAGCAGAAGCAATTACATATACGGCATTCATCCGGTGATGGAAGCCATTGATGCGGGAAAGAATATTGATAAGGTGTTCATACAGTCCGACATCCGCGGACCGATGATCACCCAGTTGC
>CAZBIF010000162.1:0-4716 GCA_964492055.1 uncultured Flavobacteriales bacterium | reverse complement strand
CTTTTGAGAGCGGTAAAGCCCCCCTTTTCCTCATTCTGGACCGCATCAGTGATGTGGGGAATTTCGGGGCCATCTGCCGATCTGCCGAATGTCTGGGAGTAGATGGGGTGATCGTACCGGTGAAAGGCTCTGCCCAGCTGAACGCAGAGGCCATCAAACGATCTTCCGGAGCTTTGTTGAAAGTAAATATCAGCCGGGAGCGCAACCTGGCGGAAGTGTGTGAAACACTCAAAGCCTCCGGCCTGCAACTGGTGGGTTGCACTGAAAAGGCCGAAGAGCTGTATTTCGAAGAAGATTACAAAAAGCCTACGGCAGTGATCATGGGTTCGGAAGAAGATGGGATCAATTCCACTATCATTAAAGAATGTGACAGCCTGGTCAAAATCCCCATGATCGGGGAGGTTGCTTCCCTGAATGTTTCCGTCGCGACCGGGATATTATTGGCCGAAGTACTCCGGCAGAGAATGTGAAAATGCCCGGCAAATCTTTCCTTACCTACACTACCTATTTCGTACTCTTCATAGGGATTGTATTGCGGCTATACGATTTTGGCGGCTGGTCGCTAACCAATGACGAACTCTCTGCCCTGAACCGCACCAGCTTCGACAGCCTGGGGGAATTATTCGCCGAGGGGATCCGTCCGGACGGGCATCCGGCATTCACCCAGTTGTTTTTGTATGCCTGGACCGGCATGTTTGGTGATAACAGCTGGCTGTTGCGTTTCCCCTTTGTGATTGCCGGAATTTTCAGCCTGTTCTTGTTTTTCCGGATAAATCAAATGCTGTTCGGAAAACAGGCGGCCCTCTTGAGCACCATTATATTCTCATTCAGCCAGTTATTCATCACTTACAGTCAGATCGCCCGCCCTTATAGTTTCGGCCTATTTTTTATCTTACTCAACTGCTGGGCATTTCTGCAGTTGAGTAAAACGCCGGAAAAGAGATACCTGCTGGCCTTTATCCTGAGCGGTTGGCTGGCGATCATTACCCACTACTTCGCCGCCCTTACTTTCGGGGTGATGATGTTTGCAGGTGTGTTGTTCTGGAACAAACGCAACTTTAAATCTATTTTATTGGGCGGGATAGCTATAGGTCTATTGTTCCTGCCACACCTGCCCATCACCCTCCACCACCTACAGATCGGGGGGATTTCCTGGCTACCCATGCCTCAGCCAGACCTCTACCGGCAATTTGGAGAGCATGTAGCCAATCACTCTACCCTACTATTATATACAGGGTTTACAGCGTTCGCTTTTATAGCTACCGGCCCCTGGACCTCTGCCCGGATCAGAAATTCCCTATTTTGCCTGCTGGTATTCCCCATCGTTTACTACATCGGCTATTATTACTCCCTGCACAAAAGTCCCATCCTGCAATATTCAGTGCTGATCTTCGCTGCTCCTTTCGCCATTGCTTTCTTATTCTCCTGGGTAGGAGAAAAGGAAAAAAAATATGTCTATATCCCCTACGCCTTGTTTTTACTGGGCCTGAGTGCCTTTAGTTTTACCCGCCTGGACTTCTATACCAAAAAACCTTTTGCCAACTTCAAGGAAGTAAGTCATTTTATCAGTCAGTGGGCTGAAGAGTTGCCGGCTGATAGCACCTTGATCTTCATGAATAGCAACAATAAAGCATACTTTGATTATTATTTCGGGGAAAAGGAAAAACAGCCTTCGGTGGCCATTCCTCAATTCGAGACCCACACTAAAATTGCGGAAGCCAGGGACCGGATGCAAAAGGAACAATTCAACTATGTGATCCTCGGCTTTGCTAATGTACCCCTTCCGCCGGAAGTGCATGAATTTACCAAAAGCTATTACACAACCATACTGAAGAAAGAGCGGTTCTTCAACTCCGAAGCAGTGGTGTATAGCCGGGCAAACTTGCAGCGGCAAAAATTGTTTTCCCTTTCCATTCCGGAAGATATGGATAATCCTTACTTTAATGTAGACCGCTCCGCTCTGCAGGACTCCATTTATTATAAATCACCACCGGCCTTCCACCTGAAGCCGGAAATGCCCTATGCCCTCACCCTGAAAATACCTTTGGGAGAAGTTTTCGATACCTTACACCCATACCTTACCACCTCCGCCTGGCTCCAAGGTCCTACTTTTGCCAGATTGCAACTGGTGGTGAGTGTGGATAAAGATGGGGAATCATTGTTCTGGAGAGGCTATGAAGCAGCTCCTTACCTCAATGGCCCGGAATGGAAGCATTTTTTGACGCTTACCGAAATTCCCAAAGACCTACCCCCTGAGGCGGAACTGGCGGTTTATTTCTGGAACCCGGACAAATCGGAGCTCTACATTGACGAATTTGAAATTGCTATTTTTAAAGACAGCGATTACCGCTACTACGAGCTCTGATGGTTTACCGTATCCTAAAATTTATTCTTCGCCTGAGCCTGAAAGCGCATTATTTGCAAATTAAGGCCGATCTGAGCCAGGTGCCGAAAACCGGCCCCCTGATCATTGCAGCCAATCACCCGAATTCCTTTCTGGATGCCATCATCATAGGCTGTGAGCTGGACCGCCCCCTTTACTTTCTGGCACGGGGAGATGTCTTTCGCCGGCGGTGGCAGCTCCGGCTGATGAAAAAAATGAACCTCATCCCGGTTTTTCAGCAAGCGGAAGGTAAAGACAATTTGCAGCAGAATTACGGTGCTTTCGAAAAGGCGGCGCATATCCTGACGGAAGAAAAAGCCCTGCTCATATTCGTGGAGGGGGTAAGTATCATGGACCGTCAACTACGTCCGGTGAAAAAAAGCATGGGCAAGATCATGCTGCAGGCCCTACGACAGAACCCGCAGCTTCCCTTACAGATCGCTACCGTTTCCATTAATTACGATCGCCCCCGGGGTTTTCTGAGCAAGGTGTTGCTGGCCAACGGACATACCATTAACCTCAAATCGTATAAAGAAGATTTAAAGCAAAGCCCGCAGCGGACAGTTGTGCAACTTAACCAGCAGGTATACGAAGAACTGCTGGCTCATACCATCACGGTGGAACCGGAACTGGAAGATATTTATGCCACCATGACGGAGCTGGATCCGGTATTTGCACACAATTCCCTGAGCCGCAAGATCCGCATAGCCGCGGAAATAGAGAAATTCAGCATGCACAAACCGGAAGAGATAGCAGAACTGCAGGAACATATTGTTAAAGCAGCCGGCATTCTGCAAGACCATAAGCTGAATTTCCGCAAGCTGAAGGTCAATAAGGGAATTCATTATCCTTCCCTGCTGCTGATGTTCCTGAGCCTGCCGGTGGTGATCCCCGCTTTCATACTATTCGGACCGGTCTATTTTTTGACCAGCAGGCTCGTAAAACACCAGGTTAAAGCTGCGGAATTTATTCCCTCCATGCGTTTTAGCCTGCATACGCTCCTGATGCTCATACTTACCCTTTTGCTTACCTTACTAGCAGCCTTCTATAACGGTCTGCTGGCTGTGCTGGTACCTTTGGTGATCTATTTTCTACTGACTTGCTGTTTCTGGTTTTACGAAAAATGGCATTACCTCAAAGCCTCGGTCAATTTAAACAAGTTGAGAAAATCGGGAAAATACAAGGAATTGCAAGCCGAGGTAAAGCAGATCTACCGCATACGTACGGCGGTGGGTTTGACGAAGGAGCAGTGATACCCACCTATATGGCCCCTCTTTTATACGCTTTGATCTGCTGCAGGATCTCCGTGGATCGCTGCAGGGGTTCCCATTCACTGCCCGAAAGAAAAAAATCCCGCACCCTGGAATCCTTGTGCTTGTAACTCAGCCTTTGATGCAACCAGTAAGCCAGGTAGCTCAGGCCTAAAAAGATCAGCAGGTTCACCCCCCCGTATACCAGGGGATCGTGTTGCAGGCCGTTGATGCTGATCCAGCAGACGGACCAGAGGGGCAACTGAAAAACCGAGAGGGTGAGGCTGCGGAAACTGGCCAGGCGGAGCTGGGCCAGCAGCTGCTGGGTGCGCAGGATCTCATCCGCTCTTTTGATGCGGCTTATCAGGTAGATCTGGTAGAAATACAGGCTAAGCACGATGACCATCAGCAGGGCGATGCCGCCAAAGCCGAGGGCCATGAAATAGGCCTCCGCCAGAAAGGTAATGCTGGCCACCACCAGCAGCAGCAGGGTGTAGGGCAGGCCAATGAATACCGCCATTCCTTTGGGGCGGTACAGCCGGCCGATCTGTTGGTTGAGTTTTTGCCGGGCCAGCTGCACGGCGATGTCTTTATTGATGGACAGTATATTATCCAGCTTGCGGTCGTACGCTTGCCAGTGGTGTTGCATTTCAAGGTAATCCATGGTCTTTGTTTTTATGGTGATGAAACTGTTTTCTGAGTTTTTTTCGGATGCGGGAGAGTCGGGTAGTGATGTTGGTCTGGCTGGTATCGAAGATGTCGGCCATGGCTTTGGTGGACAGGCCTTCCAGCTGCAGCAGCATTAGCGCCCGGTCCATCTCCTTTAACTCCCGCAAGCATTTATTCAGTAAAGCAAAATCTTCCTCCTCCCGCCCCCTGCTCTCTGCCTGCGGCAGTTCAATAATGGGCGAGAGCGGCACGGTCTGCTCCTTGCGGTTTTTGTGCTTGCGGTAATAGGAGATAGCGGTATTGGCAAAACAGTGCTTATTACACGCTTTTGCTAGAGCACCTTCAAAGAGTCCTATGTTGCCACCATTGGAGTCGACTTCAGATTCAAGACTGTCAACTCCAATAGCAGGAACA
>CAZBIF010000161.1:5079-5434 GCA_964492055.1 uncultured Flavobacteriales bacterium | reverse complement strand
TGCCTGGCTTTTATGCTTGCCGGAAACAAAAACCCCCTGTTCCTTATTGGCGGGGCCATGCTGACCGGCGGGCTCTCCCTTTATCTGATTGATCTGATCAGTCATACCACCAAGCTCAAAACCGATACGGCCATCGGCCTGGTGTTGAGTGTTTTTTTTGGTGTAGGCATATTGATGCTCACCTCCATTCAGCATTCCGGGAATGCCAGTCAGGCAGGACTGGATAAATTCCTCTTTGGCAAAGCGGCCTCGTTAACCCAGGACGATGTGCTGGTCTTCAGCGGTATTGGCGTAGTGTTGATCCTGATCACCCTGCTTTTTTTCAAGGAATTCAAATTGATCAGTTTTAATCCCG
>CAZBIF010000161.1:0-4958 GCA_964492055.1 uncultured Flavobacteriales bacterium | reverse complement strand
GTTTCTGCCTTTGTTGGCTCTTATGTCAGTTACATAGCCCCTGCTATGCCTACCGGCCCCTGGGTGGTGAGCGTATTGTCCCTGATCGCGGTGGCTTCCATCTGGTTTGCCCCGAAGACCGGGATGATGGCGAGAATGAAGGTGCGCAGAAAAAACAGCCGGCAAATGCTATCGGAAAATATTTTGAAAGCCTTTTACCATCTGGGGGAAAGAAGCAGGGATTTTAAAAGTGGCCGACTGCTCAGTGAGATTGAAGAAGCACGCTACATTTCGGCGGTTCGCCTGCAGAAGGGACTGGAGCGATTGCGAAAAGACAACCTGGTAAGAAAAAAAGACGAGCGCTGGTTGCTCACCAAAAGCGGATTAAAAGAAGCCCGGCGGATCATTCGCCTGCACCGCCTGTGGGAAATGTACCTGAACCAACGCCTGAAACTGCAACCCGACCATGTACATAATGATGCCGAAGCTATTGAGCACATTATCACCCCGGAGATAGAGCGCCAACTGGAAAAAGAACTGGACTTTCCGGAGAAAGATCCGCATGAAAGTGTAATCCCCTACCCCGACCGCTGATGGAAGCTTTGATGATCATACTGGTGGGTTCTGTCATAGCCGTTTCCTGCGGGCTGCTGGGGTCTTTTCTTGTCTTGCGCAAAATGGCCATGGTGGGTGATGCCATCAGCCATGCCGTACTTCCGGGCATTGTACTGGCCTACCTGGTTTCTTCCAGTCGCGGCAACCTGCCCATGTTGATAGGAGCGGCCGTATTGGGGGTACTCACCACCGTGATCATCGAACTATTTTATAAGAAAGCCCGCTTGCAGATCGATGCTTCCATTGGCATCACCTTTACCTGGCTCTTTGCCATTGGCATCATCCTCATATCACTATTTGCCGGACAAGTAGACCTGGATCAGGACTGCGTGCTTTACGGGGAGATCGCCTATGTGCCTCTGGAACTTTGGATTACCGGGGATGGTCTAAACCTGGGACCAGTAGCCCTCTGGGTAAGCGGGGCCATGTTGCTGATCATTCTCCTGTTCCTGAAGATCGGTTACAATGGCCTTTTCATCACTACTTTCAATGAAGACTACGCCCAGGCCCTCGGCATACGGGTGGCGCTCTGGCATTACCTGCTCATGGGGCTGGTCTCGCTGACCACCGTGATCTCCTTTGAATCGGTGGGAGCCATATTGGTAGTGGCGCTACTGATTGTCCCTCCGGCTACTGCTTACCTGCTCACGAGGGAGCTGAAAAAAATGCTCTGGCTAAGCTCAGCTTTTGGTATTTTATGTTCCCTGGGTGGTTATTACCTGGCCGTGCTCATCAATGGCTCCATCGCCGGGGCCATGGCCACGGTGGCGGGAGGGTTATTTTTTGCGGTGATGGCAGGAAAGAAATTGTTTGAATTAAGAAAATCCCGGCAGGCTACTACAACCTTCCCTTTGCCTTAAAGCGTTTTATCGCATTTCTTTTCCTCTCTGATATTTTTTATGCTTAAGAGGCAACCCCTGTTGTAAGTTGCGTCTTAGTCAGAGAATTCAAAAACTAATCTATGAAACGGCTATTTCTTCTTACTATCAGCTTGTTCTTTTGTTCCGCCTTCTATGGTCAGACCTTTCATATCCATGAAAATTTCAATTCCGGCAGTCTGCCCCCTGGCTGGAGCTTGCATACGTCTACGGGAAACCAAAACTGGGAGTTTGGTATAGATGGTTCCGTGGATGAAAATGGAAGTAATAATATAAACGGCAGTAAACTTGCTTATTTCGATGACAGTAAACATGGGGCGAATGCCAAGAACCATGCCTATCTTTTAACTCCTTCTGTTAACTTATCAACTCAAACCGCAACCTATCTGGAGTTCGATTACAATTTTCGGGAAGTCAATTCCTTAAACGATACTTTCTACGTGGATATTTACAGCCAGTCAAGCTGGCAGCGAATATTTTCCGAAACGATCAACAATAAAGGGAAATATTCAGGGAGCGGCACTTTCCCTCATGTCAAAGTGGATATTTCTAACTACGCTGACAGTAATGTACAAATCCGATTTGGTTATGATGATGGCAATGGCTGGGGTTTTAATGCCGGAATTGATAATGTGAAGCTATATTCCAGAGTTAAAAAGGATATCGGAATCAGCGGCATCCTTTCCCCTACCTCAGGTTGTCAGGGAGTAGGGAAAGATTCAGTTACCGTCCTGATTAATAATTACGGCCTGGATACCATTCGCAATTTCAGATTAGTATGTGACATTAATAAGGGTGCTCAGGTATTGATAGATACTGTACATGATCCCATCCCTCCTGCTGACACATTGGTTTATACTTTTAAACAAACAGTAAATTTACCCACTCCCCAAGTGTATGAGTTGCAATTGTATACCCGCCTCTTGCAAGATACCGTCTCGTGGAACGATACTTTTGCCACTTCAATCACCCGTACTCCCACATATTCATTACCCTATACAGAAAGTTTTGAGTCGGCAAACCACGGATGGACAATTGGCGGTACCAACAGCAGCTGGGAATGGGGAGTACCCGGCGGCCATACAATTGACACTGCTGCCCACGAACAGATGGCCTTTGTCACTAATTTAGACAGCACTTACAATTCCAATGAGCTATCTTATCTGACTTCGCCATGTTTTGATTTGAGTACGATCACCTACGATCCCATTTTGTCCTTCGATCTCAATTACCAGACCGAACGCAATTACGACCATGTCTGGATAGAATATTCTCTGAATAATGGAAAAAACTGGCAGAAAATACCTCGTGATTCGTTGCAACTTAAATGGTACAATCATACGACTCAAAAAGGATGGAGCGGAAATTCAAATGGCTGGGTGTCGGTTTATAATGAACTTAAAGGTATGGCCGGTAAGAGTGGAGTGCAATTTAGGTTCGTGTTCGATTCGGACGTCCTGACGGTAATGGAGGGAGTGGGAATAGATCACGTTCAGTTAAAAGAAAAAATACCCTATGATCTTGCTCTCAGGTCCCTGCGATTGGACACCATTCCCGATTCTTCTGATTGTCCTGTCAGCTGGGTTAATCTGGAGTTTGATGTACTAAACAGGGGTGTTTATTCAGCTGACACCTTTAAACTTTGTTACCGGATAAATAAGGGTCCGGTTTTATGCGAATCGATTTTTTCTAAAATAATGCCTAAGGTATCGAGAAAAATTACGCATGCTATCCCGTATGACATTGCAACGATTGACAAATTAAATATAAGTGGATGGAGCACTTTTCCGGCAGATAGCAATAGATCCAATGATACCTTAAAGCGTCAGATTTATAACGGCAAATCAATTACATTACCTCTGCTGATTGATTTTGAAGGATTTAATATTAATACCAATTGTATTACCAATATCCAATTGTTAAATCCTCCGTTTAAATGGGACTTCACTCCTACTCATAATTATTGGATGATCGGAGATCATCAAAACTGCCATTATGGTTCCAATATGGGAGCTACAGTCATAGTTAGATCCGGACCGGATAGTGCTGCATTCGGCAGCAAATTCATTTATTTCGACAGCCGGGCTGATAGCGGTTCATTCACCTTGAAATGCATAAACCTCAGAGGTCATAATCAAGCAGAGTTGTCCTTTTACTATCATAAATTCATTCAGTTTTCTACGATTATGGAAGATCTGTTTATTGATGTAAGTACTCCCGGAGGATGGGTTACCGTAGATTCGGTTATGGGAAAAACCCATACCAGCCATGCAGACCCCTGGGATTCATTGGTGGTATCCCTTGATTCGTTTATGGGCGGTGAAATAGATATCCGATTCAGGATAGATGAAAAAACAGGTGGATCTTATACCAGTATTGCCCTGGATCACATCAAAATTTACGATCCGACTTTGGTTACCAACAAAGAAAAACCACTGCCTAATGGTAATAAGTTTACCATTTACCCCAACCCCAGCCGGGGACGATTTACCATTGAAGCGGCTGAAGAGTTTATTGGCAGCTATTACCAGCTGACGGACTTGAACGGAAAAGTATTGCACCGGGCCAAATTAAAAGGCAATCAGAATTTGCTGAATATGGATTTTTTAGCAAGAGGGATTTATTTTTTCCGCATAGAAAATTCCGTGATCCAGCAAAAACTCATTATTTACTAACTGAGCAGCTACCTGGCAATTCATATAAAATTGAATTAATTATACGTAGTTAAAGGTTAGGTTTCCTAAAACTATGAAACAATTGTCCTCAGCGGTAAAAAACCCAACTAAGGTAATTTCCCAGGCTCTTATATTTGATGTAAAATACATAGCGATGCAGGCAACGTTATATGGCCTGAAACGTCTATACAACTGAAACCATTAACTGAAATGAAGCGAACTGTTTTATTTTTATTAAGCTTACTGCCTGCCCTTCCCTTATTTTCCCAACATTATCATATCAATGAAAATTTCAATGCCGGTAGTTTGCCCTCCGGCTGGAGCCTAAATACCCTGAATGGAAATAAAAACTGGGAGTTTGGACTGGATGGTTCCATAGATGAGAAAGGGAACAATAATATAAACGGAACGACTTTCGCCTTTTTTGACGAGAGTAAGCACGGAGCTAATGCAAAAAACAACGCTACCCTGAATACCCCATTCATAAATTTATCAAATCAAACTATTGTTAAGCTGGAGTTTGATTATAATTTCCGGGATGCCGGTTCAGTACAGGACACATTTTACGTGGATATCTACAGCCATTCAAAATGGCACCGGATATTTTCAGAAACCAATGACAACAAGGGAAAGTATTTATCAACCGGTTCCTTTCCCCATATGAAGCTGGACATCTCTGCCTACATTGACAGCAATGTACAGATCCGATTTGGTTTGTATGATGGAAATGGTTGGGGCTGGTATGCCGGACTGGACAATGTAGCGGTCTATTCTCCGGTAGATCATGACCTTAAACTTGTGGATCTGATCC
>CAZBIF010000160.1:0-5449 GCA_964492055.1 uncultured Flavobacteriales bacterium | reverse complement strand
CCCGGATGTCAGCTCCGCCGGCCTCCTTGATGAATTCCTGTACCAAAATGTTTGCATTCATGCCCATGAAAGCCTCGATCACCGATTTGGCCGCTTTCTGCGTTTCCGCCAGTACTACGCCCAGGCCCTGTGTACCTTCCAGTACTTTAATGATCAGGGGTGCACCACCCACCGTGCGGATGAGATGGGGAATATCTTTGGGACTGCGGGCAAAGGCAGTCTTAGGGATCCCCAGATGTTCCCGGGAAAGGATCTGTATACTTCGCAGTTTATCCCGCGAACGGGTAAGGGCTACCGATTTGACGGTTGAAAAAACCTTCATCATTTCAAATTGCCGGATGATGGAAGCCCCGTAGAAGGTAACCGATGCCCCGATGCGGGGAATAATGGCCTGAATATCGTCAAGTCGTTCCTTGCCATAATACAAAGCAGGCTCCCGGCTTTCATTTACCATATAAAGTTTGGTATGGTCCAGCACCAGCATCTCATGACCTTTTTTCTTGCCCGCTTCTACCAGACGACTGGTAGAATACAATTTCGGATTGCGGGAGAGTATGGCTATTTTCATTTTTTCTTCGTTACATTTTTTCGGGAAACATCCACAAGAAAACCATTCTTTAAAACTTTTCTCCCTATTAACACCGCATAACGCATTTTGCCCCGGTCAGTAAGGGTAACATCAACAATTCTTTTTTTACCTCCCAGGATCAACCTGGTTTTGATCACGTATCGTTTTTCCAGACGGCCGTTACTGCTGCGTACATTGCGACGGCTATATGTACGTGTACACAAATGTACCGGGTTGTATTCCTTTTTGGTGGGATCAAGCAGGTCGAAACACAATTGCTTTTTGCCATCTACCTTCTCCTCCCATATTTTATGGGCGTGTATGGCGGTAGAATAAGCGCCCGTATCGATCTTGGCCTCTATTTTCAGCAGGTCAAGTTCCGGAAAGTCAACTATTTCAGTTCGCCCGACTACAGTTTTTTCTTTGGGTTTCTTTGCTTCCACTTATGCGGTCAAGAATAAGAATTAATCAGTCGGCAAAATTCATTATCAGGCAGATATTTCACAAATTTGCGGGAATTTAACAATTAGCTAATATGTCAGACGATAAAAAAGTGATCTTTTCCATGGTGAACGTCTCTAAGACTTTGCCCTCCGGAAGATCCATTCTCAAAAATATATACCTGTCCTTTTACTATGGTGCCAAGATTGGTATCATCGGCTTGAACGGTTCCGGTAAATCCACCATCTTGCGTATTATAGCAGGGGAGGAACAATCGTATCAGGGCGATGTGGTTTTTTCTGAAGGGTATTCGGTAGGAATGCTTCCGCAGGAACCACAACTGGACGAATCCAAAACCGTGAGGGAGATCGTGGAAGAAGGAGCCGCAGAAACAGTGGCAGTATTGAAAGCCTATGAGGAAGTAAATGAAAAATTTGCCGATCCGGATGTATTGGCCGATGGCAATAAGATGGAAGAACTGATGAACAGGCAGGCTAAATTACAGGAGCAGATCGATGCCCTGGATGCCTGGGAGCTGGACACTAAACTCAACCGCGCCATGGATGCCTTGCGCTGCCCGGAACCGGATGCCAAAGTAGCCAATCTCAGCGGAGGTGAACGCCGTCGGGTGGCCTTGTGCCGCTTGTTATTGAAAGAGCCGGACATCCTTTTGCTGGATGAGCCCACCAACCACCTGGATGCCGAATCGGTGTACTGGCTGGAGCAGCACCTGCAGCAATACAAAGGCACGGTGATCGCCGTGACCCACGACCGCTATTTTTTAGACAATGTGGCCGGCTGGATACTGGAGCTGGACCGGGGCGAAGGTATTCCCTTCAAAGGCAATTACACCTCCTGGCTGGAGCAAAAGTCCAATCGGCTCAAGCAGGAAGAAAAGCAGGAAAGCAAGCGTCGCCGCAATCTGGAGAAGGAACTGGAATGGTCGCGTATGGCCCCTAAAGCCAGAAGGTCAAAGAACAAGGCCCGACTTAATAATTATGAAAAACTATTGAGCGAAGGGGGAAAAGAAAAGATAGATACCTTGGAGATCCCTATCCCCTCAGGTCCCCGCCTGGGAAATGAAGTGATAGAAGCTGAAAATGTGGCCAAGGGGTATGGCGATCGACTGCTGTATGAAAACCTCAATTTCAAATTGCCACCGGCCGGCATTGTAGGAGTGATCGGTCCCAATGGAGCGGGAAAAACCACTTTGTTCCGCATGATCATGGGTGAAGAGCAGCCGGATGAAGGGACTTTTAAAGTGGGTTCTACCGTAGAGATCGGTTATGTGGACCAGGCCCATGAATCACTCGACCCCAACAAAACCGTGTTTGAGGTAGTCGCCAATGGACAGGAACAACTGGAGATCGGAGGAAAGATCATCAATTCCCGCGCTTATCTTTCCCGCTTTAATTTCAACGGGGCAGATCAGAACAAGAAGGTGGGCGTGCTTTCCGGAGGGGAACGCAATCGCCTGCACCTGGCGATGACCTTGCAGACTGAGGCCAACGTATTGTTGCTGGATGAGCCTACCAACGACATTGACGTAAACACATTGCGTGCCCTGGAAGAAGGTATTGAGAATTTTGCCGGTTGCGCGGTAGTCATCTCCCACGACCGCTGGTTCCTCGACCGCATCTGCACCCATATTTTAGCCTTTGAAGGAGATGCACAAGTGCATTATTTCGAAGGAACGTTTTCAGAATATGAAGAAAATAAACGAAAGAGACTGGGCGATCAGCCGACGAAGTTTAAGTACAGGAAGCTGGTGAAATAAGAAATGTGAAATATGAAATCAGAAAATAAGTTTGCAGGGCGATCTAAAAGATAGAAGTAAAGCATTTGCTTTGAAAGTGATAAAGTATGTTCAAGCTATGCCTAATGACTTGATTCATCGTGAAATTGGTAGGCAATTATTGCGGAGTGGGATGTCGGTTGGCGCCAATACAAGAGCTGCCTTTAGGGGTAGAAGTACAAAAGAATTTAAAGCCAAACTAGGCATTGTAATCGAGGAAGCAGACGAGTCGAGTTATTGGTTGGAACTATTAAGTGAACAAGAAGAGATTAATTCAGAGCTTACAGAAAAGTTAAAATGTGAGGCTAATGAATTAACATCTATTTTCGTATCAATTCAACAAAAAACTAAGTAATGAAAAAAGGGCTCTCACATTTCACCTTACATATTTCTGATTTCATATTTCTAATTTCGCCTTTCAAGTTTCACATCTTACCTTTCACTTTTCACCTTCCATATTTCAAATTTCCCATTTCCCATTTCCCATTTCATATTTCAAATTTCATATTACACATTTCCAGATGAGAGTATCTACTCCAAAAGGCATGCGCGATTTTTCGCCGGAAGAAATGGCGAAACGCAATTTTATTTTTCATACCATCAGAAATGTGTTTCAGCTGCACGGTTTTCTGGAAATAGAAACCCCGGCCATGGAAAACCGCGAAACCCTCACCGGAAAATATGGGGAAGAAGGAGATCGTTTGATCTTTAATGTGCTGAATTCAGGTGACTATTTGAAAAAATCAGATCAAACGGATTTGGAAAATAGAAACTCTGCTGAATTGACTGCAAGTATCTCTGAAAAAGCCCTGCGCTACGATCTAACCGTTCCTTTTGCCCGGTATGTGGTACAACATCAGCATGAGATCACTTTTCCCTTCAAGCGCTACCAGATCCAGCCGGTGTGGCGGGTCGTCCCCAAAAAGGCCGCTACCGCGAATTTTATCAATGCGATGCCGATATCATCGGCTCGGACAGCCTGCTGAATGAACTGGAACTGATACAGGTATTTGATGAGGTGCTTACGAAATTGGGGTTGAGCGATTTTACCATCAAGTTCAACAACCGCAAGATTCTAAGTGGTATTGCGGAAGTGATCGGCAGAGCGGAAATGCTGACTTCCATAACCATTGCTATGGATAAACTGGATAAGATAGGCAAGGAAAAGGTACTGTATGAAATGCGTCAGCAAGGAATATCGCAGGAAGAGTTAAAGAAGCTGGAACCCGTTTTTGATCTGAATCAAGCAGACAATGAAACCACCCTTGATCGATTAAAAGATTATTTAAAGGATTCGAAATCCGGAATAAGGGGAATAGATGAAATTACTGAAGTATTGGATTACCTGAAAGCGGCTCCTTTAAGCAAGGCTAAACTGGAGCTGGATGTGACCCTGGCCCGGGGATTGAATTACTACACCGGAGCTATCTTTGAAGTAGTGGCCGGAGGGGTGAAAATGGGCAGCATCTGCGGCGGAGGCCGTTACGATGACCTCACCGGCATTTTCGGATTGAAAGGGATGTCAGGTGTCGGTATTTCCTTCGGGGCAGATCGCATTTACGATGTGATGGAAGAGTTAAGTCTGTTTCCCCCATCCGTGAGCAATTCTACGAAAATGTTATTGGTTAATTTCGGAGAAAAAGAATGCAAGGAACTGCTGCCGCTGCTCGTGGAATTGCGCAAGGCAGGGATTGCCGCTGAACTCTATCCGGATGCGGCCAAACTGGGCAAGCAATTCAAATACGCAGATCAGAAAAAGATCAAATGGGTAATTATCGCCGGGGAAGAAGAACGGAAAAAAGGAATGGTGCAACTGAAAAATATGACAAATGGGGAGCAGGAAGAAGTGAACCCGGATGAGTTAAAGGAAAAACTAAAAAAGCATGGCTGAGCATTTCGAAATTTCAGATCAACCTCTTTCTCTTGCGACCATTCGTGATGTCTTAAATCAGAATAAGCAGCTGCGTCTGAGCAGGGGGGCGGAAACTAAGATCCTCAATTGCCGCCATTTCCTTGAGGATAAACTGCAGCGCCACGATAAACCCATTTACGGGATCAATACCGGCTTCGGCTCACTTTGTGATACCGAAATTCCCAAAAAGGACCTGAGGCAGTTACAGCTTAACCTGGTGCGCTCACATGCATGCGGCATGGGAGCAAAAGTGCCCGATGTGGTGGTGCGGTTGATGTTATTGTTGAAGATCCATGCTTTGAGTCTGGGGCACTCCGGTGTACAATTGGCTACTGTACAACAATTGATTGATTTCTATAACCGCGGCATTTATCCGGTCATTTATACGCTGGGCTCTCTTGGAGCATCCGGTGACCTGGCCCCCCTTGCGCACCTGTCCTTGCCTTTATTCGGGGAGGGGGAAGTTCGCTTTCATGATCAGATCAGACCTGCTGTTGAAGTATTGCAGGAAGCAGGGCTGAAGCCCATCCAACTGGGCGCAAAAGAAGGACTAGCATTGTTGAACGGAACGCAGTTCATGACGGCCTATGCGGTGCATGTGCTGCTAAAAATGCAGCATTTGTTGCCCTGGAGCGATCACATCGCTGCCGCTTCGGTGGATGCTTTCAATGGTCATATCAGCCCTTTTCATGAGGCGGTACAAGGGGTAAGGCCGCATGCCGGACAGGTAGAA
>CAZBIF010000159.1:0-5519 GCA_964492055.1 uncultured Flavobacteriales bacterium | reverse complement strand
GAGGTTGCTCCACGGTAAAGGTCTGACTGGCGGTATCACTGCAAAAGCCATTACTTACGATCTGCACAACTGTGAAACTGCCGGAACTAAGATAGGTGTGAGAGGGGTCCTGAGCAGAGCTGCTATCTCCGTCCCCGAAATACCATTTGTAACTGCTCACCGGATCAAGGGTGGCGGTGGACTGATCGACAAAATTAGCAGGCAAGTTGAGGCAGACCGAATTAGCAGAGAATCCCGCTACAGGAACTTCCCTTACCCTAACCGATTGAGTGATGCTATCGGAACATCCCCGGTTATTCTCTACCAGCAGTTTCACATCATAAGTACCCGGGGCATTAAAAAACTGTGCCGGAGGATTTTGCCCGATGAAGGAAGATCCATTATCAAAATCCCAGCGCCAGCTGACAATATTACCAAGGCTGTTGTTGGTGAACCTTACCGTCATGGTATCGCATTGGTTGTTATTATCAAAAGAAAAGGCCGCCGTAGGCGAAGGCAAAACGTGCAGGTCAACAAAGGCAGTATCGGCACAACCGGCCGCCCCCGCTACCCCCACCGCCAGACCAATTGTGTAATCACCGGCATTGTTAAAAGTGCGATTTTTTGGGTTGGCGTTCATAATCTGCCAGCCACTGCCCAGATCAAAGTTCCAGGCATATTGATTGGCGCCACCGAAAGAGGCGTTGGTGAAGCGAACGGTTTCCCGCTCACAAATGGTATCCTTATCCGCCGTGATCACGGCGGTAGGCGGATCGGTGATGGTGATGGCGATCACCGCGGTATCCAGGCCGCAGAAACTACTGTCGATCAAGGTGGCAAAGTAAGTGCCCACGCCTGGGTAACCCATGGGAGGCGGGGCGGTGATGGGCGGGTTCCAGGGCCGCCAGCCGATGATGGAATCGTAACCCAGCCCCCAGTAATCCCCGAAATTCCAAAGTTCGTAACGCTGGGACTGGTTGCCTTCGGGAAAGCAGTTCCGTATGGTACTGTTGGTGTACTGTACAATTGTATCCGGGTAACATAGCAATACGTCCGAAGCAGTAATGCGGGCTTCATCGATGTCCCACACCTTCAGGGGAAAGAAGGAAGCGGTAGAGGAACCACAATAGTTGGTGGCGGTGAGGGTTACCTCCAGATCGCAACTTTGCACGCCGATACCAGGTTGATAGGTATGTAATATGGTGTCACCCTGATTGGTATGATCGTAAGTTTCTACCGGACTCCCATCCCCAAAATCCCAGACAAAGGTGGTGGTCTGGGACACCTGGGTGCTGCTATTAATAAAGCGGAATTGCACCGGAGTGCAGCCAAAATTATCGTCTCCCGAAGGTAATTGAATAGAGGCCAGGGGGTTTCGTTCCATAACCACTACCCCGTTCACTACGCAAGTGGTAGAAGTTTCGGTAATGGTGAGGTTAAACGTATCGGTAGTGGCGGCATAGGTATGTTGCACAAAGGCGGGAGGTGTAAGGGAAGCACCCGTGGAATTGGGGGAGCCATCGCCCCAGTTGATCACGTATGCCCCAATAGCCTGATTGGGTTGAATGAAAATAGTGAAAGTGCCCGGAGCACAACTTACAAAATAGGGATTGGTGCTATTCACCCCGTTCCCATCACGCACCTGAAAGCATTGGGCAGTTAGCAGAGTTGTGAATAAGCTTAGAAAGAGCAGAGAAACTAATTTTCTAAACATACCGCTTTTACGGAGATTTGATAAGAGGGTTTTTTAGGAATTGTAAAAAAAATGATATTTAATCAGTTCCGAAGGATTTGCAATCCTTCGAGTTTTTATTGATCTCAACGACTATTTATTTTCCGCAGCATTATAAATCCTGCGGTGCGGAAGTTCTGGGTGACTATTGCTCTCAATGACTGATTATGAGTCCCAGAATTATAAATACCCGGGAAGGGGACAGGGACAGGATATTACAATTTACTTAGAAGTCAGATCAGCCATAATAATATGGTATATTAAACCTTTATCATTTTGCACAATCCTCGGTTGCCGCGCGATTGCATCGCGTGGTTCAGAAACTATCTTCTACCAAAAATTTAATTCTGCCTTAATTATATTATCAATCAGTCCTTTTTCACCCGCATAATCTACTGCACTGCTATAAACATAATCTTTTGCTCTGAAAACCAAACCTGCTTCTACCGGATTTTGATGAACATAGTTGATTTTTTTACTTATCACCTTATTACTCCATAATTCAATAGGCTTATTATCATGTCTCCAAAATTGGTAATGCCAGACGTTTGATCTCTTCTCTGCCTCTGACTGAAAAGCTTTTAACAACTCTTCCTTTCTGCTTTCTTTGGGATTGTTTTGTATGGCTTTAACAAGTTTTTTACTCGTAAATCTTTTAAAATCACCGAGTAAACGTTCGGGTTTTTGAACTCCAACACTTCTGAAAATCAAATGCATGTGATTGGTCATGATGCACCAGGCAATGATTTCCATTCCTTTTTCTTTTTGGCAGAAGATCAAACTATCTACAACTAATTGCTTATACTCATTTCTGGTAAAGACATCTAACCATCTGACTACGGCAAAACTAACAAAGTATAATCCTTCCGGATTATGAAATTTGTAATTTCTGCTCATAATGGAAAGGTAATCAATTTAGACTATCTTATGAATCTGTAGTTCAGCTTACCACGAGATACAATCTCGCGGTAGCGGGGGGCAACTAGCCGGAAATAAACTTATATGATTTGATACAATGGAAGTTAATAAAAAATCAAAATGATTATGATGGAAGAGCTGGATTTCCATCTTGAGATACAATCTCGCGCTAGCGGCGCACAATCACCCACTCAACTTGCTCCCAGGAATTGTAAACCAACGAATCGATCTCAATAAGGCAAAAACTGTTTATTCCCTCAGCTCCGAAGGATTTGCAATCCTTCGAGATTTTATTGTTCTCAACGACTATTTATTCTCCGCAGGATTTGTAATCCTGCGGACATGTTTAGCTCACCGGCTTATCCTCTTTTTTCTCCAGCATCATTTCCCGGATGTATTTTACCGGCGCACTACCATAGCTGAGAAATTGCTCGTGAAATTCCTTGAGATCATAGGCCTCCCCCCTTTCGTTCATCACCTCTTCCCGCAACTGCATGATCTCGTGATAACCGGTAAAATAACTGCACAACTGCACCTGAGACAGTTTAGCACGTTTCCATTTCCCTTCCGCCTCCGCTTTTTCCTGAAAAGCTTCCCTCATCAGCAACTGCATGGCTTCCTCTTTGGTGAAATTATGCACGTGCACCCCGTAATCAAGTATGGTGTTGCAGACGGTTCGCAGGTTCCATTTGTAATACATCAATCCCATTTCCATTTCATCGCCCCCATAGCCCTGCTCCAGCATCATGCGTTCGGTGTAGACTGCCCAGCCTTCCACCATGGCCCCGTTGCCCATGATGCTTTTGATGATGCTGGGGGATTGGTTGGCATACACCAGTTGAGTGTAGTGCCCGGGAATGGCTTCATGGATATTAAGGATCTCCAGCACAAAACGATTGTATTCCCGCAAATAACTTTCGGCCTCCTCTTCTGTATAATGATCCAGGGGAGTCACATTGTAGTAGGTTTCCGCCTTTTTATCATACGGTCCGGGAGCGGAAATGGAGGCGCCGGCGAATCCCCGCATGTATTCCGGGGTGGGTCGAACCACCAGCGGCTTTTCCGGATCAAGGGTCAGCAGATCGTGTTCCCGGATGAACTCCTCCAGGCGAGGGATCTGTTTTTCTATGGCGGTAATAAATGAGTCCCGGTGCACATGGTCTTCCGCCACTTTATCGATCAGCATCTTCACTTGCTCCAGCCTGCCCCCGGGTTTTTCCCGGTTCCCGAAATGATCTTCCCAGAGCATCTCGGAAAGCTGGTACATCTGTTCGTGCAGTTTTTCCTTTTCCCTCACCGCGATCTCAAAAATTTCCTTCGCCGTAAAGTCAGACTGTATCTCGTGTTTGAATTTTTTCTCAAACATTTCTTCTCCTATGCGAAAAGATTCATCATCTTCAGGCAGTTCGGGAAGGATCTCGTTTTCGAGATACAAGGCAAAACTATCTATGGCAGCCACCGCGCGGTTGACTTTCTGGGTGAACTGGCTCTTAAAAGTATCCGGGAAATCGGTTTTTTTAAGTGAATCCAGCAGGTTACTTTCAAATATCTTTTTGGAGCCAGGCAGTTGCTGTATGGCCAGTTCCGTATGCACGCGGGTAGGTTTAAGCAGGTTTTTTCGGGCCTGGGCGTAATAAGCCGGCACATGATCCAGCTTTCTGTTTATATCTTCCAGCCGTTTTTTCAAATCGTGATCGCGGTAATTGATCACCTGATAAAAGGCCCCACCCAGGTTGTAGGAGGAAGGCTGCCACTGAAACGCTTTCAATTCCTCTATATAAAACAACTCCCGCTGAAAAAAATCCTGCAGGATGTGGTAATCGATCTTATTGGCTTCATCCAGGGCCTCAAAATCAAATTCTGCCAGGGCATTCCGGTAGGTATGCACAAAATCAGTCAATTCCTGATAATACTGCTCATCCGGTATGGGTAGCATGTAGTCATAGGTATGGTAACCTTCGTAAGAAGCCCATATCGGGCGATGCTGCCACAGCCGTTCTACGAATTCATTTTTGAAATGGTCGAAATTCTGCACGGGAACGGCATTCTTTTCATCTTTCTGATTGGCCATATCACAGGCATAAAAAACGCTAAAGGCCAAGGCTATAAACAGGTATCGCATTTTCATTATTTGCGGTAAATATAAAGGATTCAGCAGCAAATTGAGTATGTTTGGCACCTAAAATCCCAAATCGTATGAAGTGTTTTCTCTTGGCCGTAGCAACTATCGGATTGCTTGCCTGCAATGAAAAAAAAGAAGATAAGAAAGTAGCTCCTGCCAATGAACGCAAGCAGATCAGCCTGAAGGACTATCCCGAGGTGAAACGTGATTCCGTAGTGGATGACTATTACGGCACCAAAGTGGAAGATCCCTACCGCTGGCTGGAGAACGACACCTCGGCAGCTACAGAAGCCTGGGTAAAGGCACAGAACGAAGTGACTTTTGATTACCTGCAGCAGATCCCTTACCGGGAGGCCATCAGGGAAAGACTAACGGAACTCTGGAACTATGAGAAAATGGGAACCCCTTTTAAAGAAGGGGATTATTACCTCTTTTATAAAAATGACGGTATACAGAACCAAAGCGTGCTCTACTATAAGGAAGGGCTGGATGGCGATCCGCAGGTGTTGATAGACCCCAATAAATTGAGTGAAGACGGTACCGCCGCCATCAACAACATGGGATTTTCCAAAGACGGCAAGTACATGGCGGTGGGCATTTCGCGCTCCGGCTCCGACTGGGTAGAGATCACCGTAATGGATATGGAAAACCGGCAAATGCTGAAAGATACGGTGAACTGGGTAAAATTCAGCGGCATTAGCTGGGCAGGGGATGGATTTTATTACAGTGCCTACGATCCTCCAAAGGAAGGCAGCGACTACAGCGGCA
>CAZBIF010000158.1:0-5540 GCA_964492055.1 uncultured Flavobacteriales bacterium | reverse complement strand
GGGAGCTGGTATTTTGCAGGATATTCCAAAAATGGTAAAGATGACCGCGGAGATCGTCAAATCCACCAAACTGCCGGTTACGGTTAAAACCCGCCTGGGATGGGATGATGATACCAAATATATTGTGGAAGTAGCGGAGCGACTACAGGACGTGGGTATTCAAGCCATTTCCATTCACGGCCGTACCCGCAAACAAATGTACAAGGGTGAGGCTGACTGGAGCCTGATCGGGGAGGTGAAGAACAACCCCCGCATGCACATCCCGGTCTTTGGCAACGGTGATGTTTTTTCCCCGGAAATAGCCGTAAAGAAACGTCAACAATACGGGGTAGACGGGGTGATGATCGGCCGGGCAAGTATCGGCTACCCCTGGATCTTCCGGGAGATCAAACATTACCTGAAAACCGGGAAACACCTGCCTGAGCCCACCCTAGCCGAGCGATTGCAGGCTGCCAAAAGGCACCTGGAAATGTCCGTGCGCTGGAAAGGTGAAAAACTGGGGGTACTGGAAATGCGAAGACATTACACCAATTACTTCAAAGGCATCCCGCATTTCAAACCTTTCCGGATGGAGCTCGTGACCTTAGACAGCTACGAGGAACTGCTTACCACCTTTGAAAAGATTGAAGCCAATTTTGAAGAGCGGGTGGAAAGCCTAGTAGGTTGAAGTTCTCACCCGCGCCAGCCTTCTAACCGGGTACCAGGAAGTGAGAAAACCAATGATCAGCACCGTGATCAAAATGTAAATTAATTCTTTTATACGCAATTCCACGGGATAATATTCCACGATCCCTCCTTCCAGCCGCAGCAGGCCCACATGTTCCTGTAACAGGCACACCAATACCCCCAAAACCAGGCCTGTAAAAGCCCCCAGCAGATTGATCATCAGTCCTTCGGTGAAGAAAATGCGCCGAAGTTGATGCTGATTCACCCCCAGGCTGTTCAGGGTGCTGATGTCTTTTTTCTTCTCGATAATGAGCATACTGAGGGAACTGAGAATATTAAAGGCGGCGATGATCAGGATAAATAACAATATCAGGAAGGTCACCCATTTTTCGGTGCGGTTGGTTTTGTAGATCAACTCATTGAACTCATAGCGGCTCTTCACTTCGAATCCGCTGCCTGCCAGCCTGCTTATTCTTTCCTGCACGGCTTGCAGTTCAGCCTCATCTTCTACCTGTATTTCCACAGCGCTGATTTCATCATCGTAGTCCAGCAGCTTTCTGCCAAATTCCAGTGAACTTACCACATACTTATTATCGTATTCCGGGCTCAGGTAAAAAACTCCTCCCGGGGCCAGGGAGCGGCGGTTGACGTTTTGCCTCGGGTCCATACCCCGGATCTTTCCCCTTTTGGGAGCGTAGAAGGTGAGGTTTTCAGGAGTATGATTTAAAAACAAACCCAGGTTGGCGGCAATACCATAGCCCAGAATGGCAAAGTCCACCTGATTGCGGCTTAAGTCTGTATGCCCATCCACCAGCTGGCTGTCAAGCAAGCTCATTTGGATGAAAGTGGAATCCACCGCCTTCAGGGTGGCCACAGTTTGCTGATCTTTATAGGTAATTCCAATGGTTTCCTGCAATACCCGGGTGTAATTGGCCACCCCTTCGGTTTGTTGCAATTCTTCCAGGGCTAGCTTTTTCTCCGAAAAAACCTTTCCTGTTTTCGCCTCTATACGGATATCGGAATCGAAAGACTCAAAAAGGGATTCCACCAGGCTCTCCAGGCCATTGAAGGCGGAAAGGACCACCACTAGTGCAAAGGTGCCTATGGCAATACTGATGACCGAGATCCAGGAAATGATATTGACCGCATGGTGGGATTTTTTTGCAAACAAATACCGGCGGGCAATGTAAAAGGGAAGGTTCAAGGTTTCTTGAGCAGTTGATCTATTTCTTCGGCATAGTCAAATGAATCGTCCAGGTAGAACTGCAACTCGGGAATGTGGCGTACCTGCTTGCCGATCTTTTTGCCCAGCAGATAGCGCACCTCGGACTGTTGTTGCCGCAACTGTTCAATGGCTTCAGTCTTCTTTTCTGTAGGAAAAAGACTAACATACACTCGGGCAAGACCCATATCGGGGGTCATGCGGACCGTGGTAATGGAAACCATGGTATTGCTCAGCAAACGAACTTCGCTTTTGTTAAAGATCTCACTTACGGCCTTCTGAATGAGCCTACCCACTTTTTGTTGCCGGATTGATTCCATAGTGGCAAAGATAATACATAATCCACCTTCTGCCCTAAAACATTCGTTTTCAATCGACACAGATTTACCTAATTTCGCAACAAACCTTTTTTCATGAAGATCAGTGGTTTTTCCTTTGGCCGCAACGTTTCCAAGCTCTATTATCCCATACAGGAATCCATCCGCTCCATACTTCCCATTTGCGATGAGTTCGTTTTTGCCCTGGGCAAAGGGGATGCGGATGATAACACCAGGGAACTGATCGAAGCCATTGATTCACCTAAGATCCGCATCATCGACACGGAATGGGATACCACCGCTTTTCCCAATGGTACGGAAAATGCCCACCAAACCGATATAGCCATGAAAGCCTGCTCCGGCGACTGGCTGTTCTATGTGCAGGCGGATGAAGTGGTGCATGAAAAATACCTGCCCGTGATCGAAAAACGTTGCAGAGAAATGCTGCAGCACGAAGAAGTGGAAGGCCTGCTCTTCAACTACCGGCATTTTTTCGGGGATTACGATCACTATATCGATTACCATGGCTGGTATCAGCAGGAGATCCGCATGGTGCGCAACAAACCGGAGATCCATTCGTTTGAATCCGCCCAGTCCTTCCGGCGCATACCGGATTTTGACGGCAAAAGTTACCGGCAGCAGGAGGGCACCTACAAATTGAAAGTGGCGGAAGTGGATGCCTACATCTATCATTACGGCTGGGTGCGTCCCCCCGAGTATATGCAAAGTAAAAAGAAAGCCCTGGACAGCATCCACAAAGGGGATGAGAAAGCTGATGAACTATACAAAACCAGGCAAAAGACATTCGATTACGGCCCTTTAAAGAAGTTGCCGAAGTTTGAAGGCACCCATCCGGCGGTAATGCAGGAAAAGATGCAGGATTTTACCTGGGGGGATCAGTTGAACTACAGCAGCCTGGAGCGCCCGGACCGCCCTCCCTTCAAGCACGAAAAAGCCAAGTATCGCCTCATTTCTTTTCTGGAGCGCAAATTGAACCGGGGAAAGCATTTTTTCCCTTTTAAAAACTGGGAGGTAGTGAAGATCTGATGAGAAGCCTGATTAAAATAGCGCGGTATATTGTTCCTTACAAAAGCTACGCTTTTTTAAGTGTAGCCAGCAATATCCTTTCCGTGCTCTTTCATTTGCTTTCCCTGCTGGCCCTCATTCCTTTTCTCAACGTATTGTTCTCGGATGTAAAGCCGGTGACCGAACAGCCAGAATTTTCCCTGAGTACCGATTTTGTGGAGGATATGTTCGTTTACAAAATGACCCCCTATATCGAAATGCACGGGCAGGAAGGGGCCCTGCTTTTTATTTGTGTGGTGGTGGGGATCTTATTCTTTCTGAAGAACTTCTTCCGCTATTTCGCCAAGTATTTTCTGGCGAACATCCGCTCCGGGGTGGTGCGTGACATCCGCACTCAGGTCTACCGCAAGGTACTGGCCTTGCCGCTCTCCTTTTATTCGGAGGAGAAAAAAGGCGACATCATCAGCCGCATTACCGGGGATGTGCAGGAGATCGAATGGTCCATCATGAATTCCCTGGAAATGGTATTCCGAGATCCCATCTCCATCGTGCTTTCCCTGATCTTTATGATCACTATCAACGCCAAACTCACCCTTTTTTCCCTAATTCTTTTGCCAGTCTCGGGCCTCATCATCGGAAGAATCGGAAAAAGCCTGAAGCGAACCTCTTCCAGATTGCAAGCGCGCATGGGGGAGCTGTTGAGCAATGTGGAAGAAACCCTTAGCGGTCTGCGAATCATCAAAGCTTTCAATGCGGAAAAGGAATCAGATCAGAAATTCGGCTCCATCAATGAAACTTATCGCAACACCATGATGCGCATGTTCCGCAAGCGCGACCTGGCTTCTCCCTTGAGTGAATTCCTGGGCGCCCTGGTGATGGTGATCCTTGTCTGGTATGGCGGCAACATGGTACTGGATCCCGGGGTGGACTTTACCGGCCCGGATTTTATCGCCTACATCGCCATGTTCTCTCAATTACTGAACCCGGCCAAATCCCTTTCCACCGCTTATTACAACATTCAAAAAGGCGCGGCCTCTACCGACCGCATTGATCATTTGCTGGAAGCGGAGTTGCGCATTGAGGAAAAACCGGATGCCGCTCCCATTAAAGAATTTCACGACAAGATCGAATACCGCAAGGTGAGTTTTGCCTATGAAAAAGCCAAGGTGCTGAAGGACATTGACCTGACCATTCACAAGGGTAGGACCATTGCCCTGGTTGGCCAATCGGGAGGGGGGAAGTCGACTATGGTGGATCTGCTGCCCAGATTTTACGATGTAAGTGCCGGGGAGATCCTTATTGATGGGAAAGACCTGCGCGAGCTTAAGATCAAAGATGTGCGTGATCTCATGGGAATCGTCACCCAGCAATCCATACTGTTTAACGATACCGTACTGAACAACATCGCCCTGGGGGTGGAAAATCCCGACCGGCAGGCGGTGATAGAAGCGGCGAAGATCGCCAACGCCCATGAGTTCATTGAAAAACTCCCTCAGGGCTACGATACCAACATAGGGGATAGTGGCAACAAGCTTTCCGGGGGGCAACGGCAACGTCTGAGCATCGCCCGGGCGGTACTGAAAAACCCGCCCATCATGATACTGGATGAGGCCACTTCGGCTCTGGATACCGAATCGGAAAAACTGGTGCAGGAAGCCCTCTATAAACTCATGGAAAACCGAACTTCCATTGTGATCGCCCACCGCCTGAGCACCATACAACATGCCGATGAGATCATCGTGATGCAGGACGGGGAAATTGTGGAACGCGGCCCCCACGATTCCCTGATCGCTGAAGAAGGGGTGTACAAGAAGCTGACGGACCTGCAGGCCTTTGCTTGAAAACAATTCATCTTAAGATAGTGTAAATTAATAGAAATACTTTCCTTGCAGCTTAAGAATTTCTTTTGAAATTTTGAAATTCATTTTTGAGTTAAATTGATCAGGAATCATATAATTTGTTTTATTATGTGAATCATTAAATAAAAAAATGTAATTATCATCTAAAGAAAAAACATCCTTCAATTCATAGAAATACGTACCTTTTTGCCATTCGCCATCTGTCCTTACTAGTGGGGTACTATTTTTTATCCATACTGGGTTTATAATATACCCTGTATTTATTGGATCATTAATTTCATATTTACTAACGAAGTAGATAGTATCAAGAGCAGGATAAAATCCTAATCTTTTTGGATTATCATGAATGCTATCTACTATTATTTGATAAATGTATCTATGTTCTTTGTTATTTTTTCAATCCTGTCCTAAATAATTCGACCTTATAAAATTCTTGCCTGTAAATACTGA
>CAZBIF010000157.1:2583-5702 GCA_964492055.1 uncultured Flavobacteriales bacterium | reverse complement strand
CGCATAATTGCGATCGTAGAATACGTCCATATACAAAGGATTTCCGTAACTTTCCACCTTTTTGGTCAGGGCATCCTGAAGCTCAGGTGGTACATACTTCATGGTGTAGGCGACCTGCGGAATCTCTGGAAAATCTTCCCTTAAAAATCGCGTTCCCACGTCTTCTCGCAAGTCTGGATACTGTTTTGCGATCGCCCAGAGGTAGTGGCAGTAGCCTGACCCTGTAATAAGCCACGCACAAAAGGTATGGAGTTTCTCTTGCAGGCGACCGTCAAGAAGATCTGTGGATATAGTAACCAGGTCGCCCATTGCTGGAATGTCCGAAAAGGGGTGGTTCAAGAGACGCTCCTCTATTCTTTGAGCAATGTGTGGGTGGTATACCTGACAGCGACAAAATATCAGCTCATCGAGGGGCAGAGGTTGTTCTAGTAGGGAGCAGATTAGGCGATCTGAGGATTCCGAACGAGGATGTGCGCTTATCATAAACCGTAGTTCTCTTCTAAGCTTCGGGGTCATAACCCTTAATGCGGATGGTTCATTCATATTCGTGATGTTTCTGGTGACAGTGGAAAACACCTTTATTGTAGGATTCTCTTACCAGCAGCAGCATCTGATTGAATGAATGTAGCAATTTGCTGTTGTAGATCGCTTAGTTCGTTTGTTTCAGCAACAAGGGTATAGACCCGTTCCAAGTCAACTGTCCAGTAGGAAGTAAGCAGCGTGCGATAGTCAAATGAAGTGACCCAACGGATCTTCTTCTTCTGGTCAGGGGTCAAGTCTAGAGAAAGCTGGTAGAGGAGGTTGCCGATTGTGGTCAGCCGATACAACGTGGCTTCATGAATAATATCGTTTTCTATAAATTCTTCCTTGGTTAACGTTACTGCATACTTCCTGGTCTTTTCAATTTCATCCAGTATCGCGTAAAGGTGGCAGCTTAGAGCCTGTGGGTGTTTCATGGCGTGTAACGAAGACAGTTGTTCTTCTGTAAGGGATGAAGTTGATAGCATCAATATGTAAATA
Organism: uncultured Flavobacteriales bacterium; assembly: GCA_964492055.1. Lineage (GTDB taxonomy): Bacteria > Bacteroidota > Bacteroidia > Flavobacteriales_E > Vicingaceae > CAZBIF01. The sequence continues at coordinate 4,682 of CAZBIF010000157.1, read as the reverse complement.
ATGTAGGCACATTACAAATTACATTACTTACATATTAAGGACTCGGCACTGGTAAGTGGCTCAGAATCTTTCGACTTAACCGCGAAAAACTAACCTGTCAGGCAGTATCTCAGGTGGCATCCCCTCTATGTCCTACTCCACAATTGGATTGCAGTCGGTATGAGGAACATCAATGGCAATCTTTCATATGGAAATAAAAAATATCGGACGATCTGAAGGACGATCTGCGATCGCTGCTGCTACCTATCGCTCAGGCTCGGTGTTAGTGGATGAAATAACAGGAGAAGTGCATAACTATTCTAAAAAGCAGGGTGTTGACCATACTGCTCCCGATGATGCTCCGTTTTGGGTCAACGATCGTTCGGTACTGTGGAACGCCGTACAGGAACAGAATACCAGGACAAATTCCAGGTATGCTAAGGAGCTTAACATAGCCATACCTCGATTGATTTCTAATGAAGCAAAGATAATGTTGGTAAGAGAATTTGTAACTCAAGAAATTGTCAATCGCTTCGGTCTTGTCTGTGATGTCTGTTGGCATGATTTAGTAGAAAGCCATAACCCGCACGTTCATCTTCTGATTCCGCTTCGTGTAGCAGAATCAGAAGGGTTTGGCGCACGAGTAAAGGCAATTGACCATAGAAAGACTGTGACTGACCTTCGGGCTGCCTGGGCTCGTCATGCGAACCGATACCTCTCAATGTTAGGTGAGCGAGAGATTACCGAGAAAAGTTATGAGGAACGAGGCATCGATCGCGATCCTGAGATTCACTACGGAGCAGCAGCCTGGGAACTTCAGAAAAAAGGAATTCCTACTGAAATTGAGCGGAAAACAGGCAACGGCAGGAACGAGAGCGGTAATCATAGTACCCGCTTCTCTTTTTCAGAGATCCGAGAGAATCATTGGTACAATAAAAAAAGAACATAGTGAAAATGGCTACCGCACATGATGAGCAAGTACTCTCTTCTTTTTATAACAGATAGCTTTCGGGCATATGTTGAGAAGCTGCTTGCGTTCTATTTGTACTATGGTGGCAAAGAGCCTTTTTCTGATACATGGGAAAGTAAGTTTCTACTCTCTGCGTCTCGCAATACCGAAGAGTCACTGCTGTTTCTTCCTGATGATCGCTATTTGTTAGAACAGCAAGTCGTAGAAGCCCTTGAAAGTCTGTCATGTATTCCGCTGTCATGTCTGCCCCTTGACCTGTTTGTCGATTGGGGAAGAAACCATGCCTCAGCTTCAGCCCAGGTGAGAATCAAATCTCCTTCACAAAATCATGCTGCCATAGAACATTTGCAGATCAAGTCGGGAGTAATCCAAAAAACAGGAGAAGGACTTTTCAAATTCAGTAACGAAAAGCTCGCTTATCGCAGCTATGTCGATCATGTGGTTAATCAGGTACTGCTGTCATTTCATGAATATTTAGAGTTTGAAGTGCTGGGACAGAAGTTCAAGGACAAAACGTCAGGCTGTTTTGGAACAGTTGATGACTGTCTGCTTTACCATGTAGAGAAAGAGGTTTATTTACAACTGGTAAAAGGGTATGGTGACGAGTATCGAAGGTTTTCTGAACTCAACTTGAATAAGTTAACATCCGCACAGCAGTATTTCCTGGTCTGTAAAGCGATAAATACTGAGACAGTTGACATGAGCATTGTCAATGACGATCCAGATCTTGAGGAATGGCAAAAAACTCCTTTTCTTGCAGTGATTCGGACACAGAGGCAACTCATCGAAAGAGTGCATAAAAAGTCTATTCATCAAGATATAGTTGGATTTTTTGAGTTGGTGATGACCGATACCACGGTATCAGACGACCCAAACTCATTTAGTTATTGTCGTACCGATAGTTGTATTTTCGAGATATTGGATCGTACTCAGGATATCTTTCACCAATATTTGAGCGATATTTGTCTTGAAGTAGTGACAAACGATTCAATCGGAAGTGCGCTTTCTAAAAAAATCGCAATGGCACAACTGGTTGAGGAACAAGATACTCGCATCGTACCGTTCGTAAAGCAGTGGGCTGAAGATGAATCATCGCCTCTGCACAAAATCGCTGAGGTAGAACTGTTTGGTGCAATACGCACGATGCCTG
>CAZBIF010000157.1:0-2573 GCA_964492055.1 uncultured Flavobacteriales bacterium | reverse complement strand
TTTAACGACCCGTTATATGATGATCATAAAGCTGTCATTGAAGAAAGCAATCGGCGTACCATCAGAATTTTATAGAGAGGTTCTTTAAAAAAAAGAGGAGTGTGAGTAACTGCACCTCCTTTTTTTTCCTAGTGGAGGGAAAAATACGTACTTACCTTCTCTTGTGTAAGTTTTTCTAAGGTATCTTTTCGTCGCAAGTCAAGCATACATTCATTTACATTAGAGAAGGACTGTAGGGAATGGGCGATTGCTGACCATTGCTCAATACAAAACACTCCTTGATAAAAGTCTGCTATCAAATCGGGAGAAGGATAGACAACGATTGATGAGTTTTTCTTTCGTTTCGATCTGAGAAATGTCTGACTGAGCTTTGTTATTTCCTGCTCTATATATCTTATTTTTGTAATAGTAGTTTCTACTCGTCTTGCTATCTCATCAATATATGCTCCCGATGAATCCTGAATTGCGATGATTGCGTGGAGGCTATAGGTAGAAAATGCTTCAGCAAAAGATTCCCAATTTTTTATAATTCGATCTGATATTAAAATACCTGAAATCACCACAGGATCGTGTGGTTTTATGTGTGTGTGAGTGATGAAGTATTCCAGTGCTTCTCTTGGCTCAGAAAATCGGTTGGGAATGACAGGATTGCTCTTATCAACCTCCTGAAGGGAAAAATTAAGGTTCTTGTTTTTAAATGTGTGATGCTTTTCTAGATTCGTGACACTGCACCCTATCGCACGCAAACAAAGCTTATTGAGTGTAGAAATTTCTACCTGCATGTGTTCAATAGGCTCACTTTTTATAACCGCATTAAAATATTTTTCTATACTCCTCTGGGTTGCTGGCTGAAACTGAAGCCCAGTTTTTTCGGTGCGATACGAGGAGTAGCGTTTCCTGGCGGTCGCAGTAAACGAGAAGGTATTATCTTTGTACACCACCGCATATCCAAGATCTACCAGTAGATCGACAAGGGTAGACACAATTTCTTTTGCATCTGCGAGTAAATGAAGATACGGACTATTCCCTTTTGGCATCACATTATAGGTTCATTGAGCGTTACATAGAGTTTACTATAAATTAACGCTTTGAGTCTCTCTTAGAATAACACTCATTAACACACCTGAAATCCTCTTCCTCACACGATTTCAGCCGATTCTTCTGACAGGTAATATCTGAATTTTTTACTGTATTTATACACACATAAATCACGTATGTATCTGATATGAAAACCTATGGAAGTTGGCTCTCAAGCCAGAAGATTATCCTTTCGATTACTCTCCCTGATTCATCATACCCTACCTATGTCATCTCCAACAAATTCCAGTACAAACGTAATAACTCACGCCCTCGAAAAAATGTCGTCCGTCTCAAAGAAACCTACAAAACTCATTCTCAAATCAATCGTCTTGGAGCAAAAAGACCAGATTGAAGCAGCACTATCCCAAGGGTATACCTACCAAGAAATTGCCCATGAATTGGAGCGAGTAACAAAAGAAGCTTACCCCGATGAACCAAACAAATGGGTAGTTATCGCTCCTGCAACTCTTCGTAAGTATCTTTATTACGCAAGAAAACTACATACAACACACACTCCCTCTAATCGCTCTGCAATTGCAAACCCCTTTGAACAGAGACTATGAATACCAACAAGAAGCAATCACCACCATCACATTCAAACGACCCACCACCACCACCATCATCTGCCCCGAATAAACAGAAAAAGCAACAAACGCTAACAGAAAAAGCCAAAGCACTTACCGACCATGCCCGTATTGCACTCTTTCTTCAGGAGAAAAAAGTAGTCGTTGTAGCGGGAGAAAAAGGAGCAAACTGCGCCAAAAGTTTTACGACTGACAAGCTCATTGACTTTGTACGGATGCTGGTCAAATCACAGGAGCACTTTTCTCTTGGAGGGGTGTACGATACGGATTTAAGTAATCCGACCACTGCACTCTATTACGGAAGTGAACTCGAAGTAAGGCGGTCAATTTTTTTTACTGAAGATAAAGAAAATAATGCAACCAGCGATGAACTTATCGAGCAGATTGTGATAAATCTTGTATCACCGCTTTTGCTCGATACTCCAAGCCAGTTCTTTCTGCCTTTCTATCATAGCTATACCGAAGGAGGGCTCAAAGACACAGCCCGTGAATACGGCATTACCTTTCTCTTCTTCTACGTCTGCCCGCCAGATCGCGAAATCGTTCATCAGTTTCTCAATATTCTGACGAAGCTGGAAACTACACCAATTCGCTGGGTGATGGTAAAAAATCTCTTTCGCTCCAGCAAAGCTGAATGGGAAGAGCTTTTAAAGGATAAATCGATCGCCTCAACGCTAAAAAAATACCAGGTTGTAGAAATGTATCTACCAGAGCTAAAACGCCCTGAGATTACCGTCATTGAGAAACAAAAACTCTCTCTTAGTAGAGCCATCGCTGAATGTCCCACTCTGGTGGGCAAAACCAGACTTCTTCGTTACCAGAAGGAATGTCACACCGAGTTTACCCGCGTATTTCTGGAGTTAATCGAATTAGATGAGCAATAAGTATGGAATTCCCGACGAACTCTAT
>CAZBIF010000156.1:0-5790 GCA_964492055.1 uncultured Flavobacteriales bacterium | reverse complement strand
AATCAATAATCTTGGTCAACTTTGTAAAATGAAGAATATCCTCCTGGCCCTTGAACTTGACAACGAAAAACATACAGAAGAGCTTGTGGCCCACGCCCTCACTTTAAGCAAGGCATTGCAAGCCAAATGCTGGATCATTCATGTAGCACCCCCCCACCCTGATTTTGTGGGATATGAAGTGGGTCCTCAATACATCCGTGATGAACTGGCTGATGAACTCAAAGGGGAACACAAAACCTTGCACCAGATCGCGCAACGTTTTGAGGCGACAGGAATTGAATGCCAGGCGATCTTGATCCAGGGGCCCACCGAAGAAATGCTGCTCGAAGAAATTGGAAAGCACCAGATTGACCTGGTGATCATGGGTAACAGGAAACAAAACCTGTTTCGGGAAATATTTGTTGGAAGCGTGAAGGACGATATTCTGGGTAACATTGATATCCCTACTGTCCTTATACCCTTGAATGATAAATAACTTCCTGCTTTTTGAGAAACTTACTTTTTGCTTCATTTATTCTGCTTGCTGCATACTCTACCGCCCAAACGTATGAGTTATCATTGACTGTAAAGGACGAGACCGGTGCGGCGGTGCCCTTTGCCAATATTGCCTTATATAAAAGCAGTGATTCCACCCTGGCCAAAGGCACGGCCACTGATATTAACGGCCGGGCCAGCTTACAGGCCGAACACGGCACGTATTATTTGCAGGTATCTTTTCTCTCTTACCAGACGAAAACCATTCCCCATATTCAGTTGAAAGCCGATAAAGACTTAGGGACAATAGCCCTGCAGCAAAACACGGAATTGCTGGAGGAGGTGGAAATTACCGCAGAGCGAAGTCAGATGGAATTAAAGCTCGACAAACGGGTTTTCAATGTAGGCAAGGATCTTTCAAACGTGGGTACTAATGCAGCGGAGATCCTGAATAATATTCCTTCTGTGGTGGTGGATATTGAAGAAAATATTAGTTTGAGGGGGAGCCAGAATGTACGGGTGCTGATCGATGGAAAACCTTCTACGATAACCGGCAACAGTACCGCTGATGTGCTCAGGCAATTTCAAGGAAATATGATCGAAAAAGTAGAAGTGATCACCAACCCCTCAGCCCGTTATGATGCAGAGGGAGAAGTTGGAATCATCAACATTATCCTGAAAAAGGAAGATAAAAGAGGACTGAACGGTAGTGTGGAAGCTGTAGCCGGTCATCCCACCAATTACCGTACTTCCTTCAACCTCAACTACCGCACGGGGGATTTCAATTTATTTACCGCCTATGGTATCGCCTACGATAAAGCCCCCGGCGGGGGAAACATGTTGCAACGTTTTGATAATGGGGATACTGCCTACGTTTACCGCAGTGAAAGCGAACGCGAAAGAGGCGGTCTTTCCCAAAACCTGCGCCTGGGCTCCGAATGGTTCATCAATGATCAAAACTCCATTACCCTGGCCGGTTTTTATCGTTTTTCCGATGAAACCAATAGGTCGTTCTATCGCTATGAAGATCTTTTTTCAGACGGGGATCTCTACCGCCTGGTTACCCGGGAGGATATTGAATCAGAAGACGGGGAAAGCCTCGAAAGTTCCCTGAATTACCGCAAAACCTTTGACCGGGAAGATCAGCTTTTCACCATTGACCTGCAATGGAGCGAACAGGATGATCTGGAAGAATCGGAAATAGAAGAAATTAATTACCTGAACAGTGACCGCTTACTTCAAAATACCAGTAACCGGGAAGCAAACCGTACCTACCTGATCCAGTCGGATTACATTCATCCTTTCGGGGAAGAAGGCAAATTTGAAACCGGGGCCAGATTGACTTTGCGGGATGTGAACAACTCTTTTGTAGTGGAAGAAAGCTTCAACGGATCAGAATTCACCATAAATCCACAATACTTCAATGATTTCGCCTACCAGGAAGATATCTATGCTGCCTACCTCATGCTGGGAAATAAGATCAATCGTTTTTCCTATCAATTTGGACTGCGGGGGGAATATTCCGACATAGCTACTGAATTAAAGCTTACGAATGAAAACAACAGCTGGAAATACTTCAACCTGTTTCCTTCTGCCCACCTGACTTATGAGTTGGCCAATGAAGATAACTTCCAGTTGAGTTACAGCCGCCGTATCAACCGGCCTGGTTTTCGTCACCTTCTCCCCTTTCAAACTTTTAGTGACGCCAGAAATCTCTGGCGGGGAAACCCTGATCTGCAACCGGAATATACTGACAGTTATGAATTTGGCTACCTGAAGTATTTTGAGAAAGGTTCGCTGTTCAGCAGTGTATACTACCGCTACCGCACCGGAGTGATCGAACGTATCGTCATTGCCGATGAGGAGGGATTTACCCGCCGCATGCCGGTAAATCTATCCGTACAACACAATACCGGTATGGAATTTAACCTGAATTATAAATTCAATCAGAAAACCAATTCAGGATTTAATTTTTACCGCTCCGTAACAGATGGCAGTTTCGAGGAGCAAAACCTCGACAATGAAGTGTTTACATGGAACAACCGCACTACTTTCAGGGCCGAAGTATTGCCCAAACTGGATGGGCAGTTTTCCCTGAATTACCGGGCGCCGCAATCTACTCCGCAAGGAAGGGATAAAGCCCTCTATTCCATTGATCTTTCTCTCGCCAAAGATGTATTGAAAGGAAATGGCACCCTGGTAGCCAGTGTGCGCGATCTGCTAAACAGCCGCAAACGCCGCAGCATTACCGACACCCCTACCCTTTATTCAGAATCGGAATTTCAATGGCGTGCGCGGCAATTTTTGCTCAGCTTTACTTACCGCATCAATGAAAAGAAAAAACGCCCGGCCCGGGAGGGGAATTTTGGCGGGGATGATGACTTTTGAAAGGTGAATTTCCCATTTCAGTAAAACCGGAAATATGAAATTATTTTTGCTTTGGTTAAGTTTAGCACTGATTACTGCCTGCCATTTCAAACAGGGCCCCAGCACCACTCCTCCCATCAACCGCCCTACTGAAGTGGAAAATGAAAAAAATGTAGAAATGGAAGAAAAATACACCTTTCTGGCACTGGGCGACAGTTATACCATTGGAGAGGCAGTAAAACCTGCTGACAGCTGGCCTGTGGTACTGGCAAAGGAACTCAGCGAACGCGATTACCCTACTGCTACCCCGGTGATCGTTGCCAAAACCGGCTGGCGTACAGATGAATTGATCGCTGCCGCCAATGCCCTGGAAACCGATGGACCGTTTGATATGGTTTCCATACTTATAGGCGTTAACAACCAATACCAGGGGAAATCACTGGAGCAATACGAAAAGGACCTGCATGAACTGGTGAAAATTGCCACTGCCTATAGCAAGCGTGGTAAGGCAGGGATTTTTGCGGTGAGCATTCCCGACTATGGAGTTACCCCATTTGCCGGAGACAAAGGAGCTCAGATAAGTAAAGAACTAAAGGAATGGAACAGCAAGTTCGAAGAAGTGATGGGTGGTTATAACATTCCTTTTTATAATATTACTCCCATTTCCCAAAAAGCCAAAAATGACCAAAGCCTGACGGCCGGGGACAAACTCCACCCATCGGCTAAAATGTACCGGCAGTGGGTAGACCATATTGCCGGGGATGTTATTCGGGAGGTGTTGCCGCCAAGAGCGGATTGAGAAAATTATTTATTAAGTAAGTTCCCACTTGGGATCCTAAGATCAATTATTTAAAAATAGTAACAGGAGGGGCTTTATACTTCGCTAAGGCAGGTAAGTTCCACCAAGGTGCCAATCATGCAAATACTGCTCATATCCTTACGTTCCTTATAGGTAAATTCCAGCCGTTTACCTTCCTCTAAGGTGACATCGAACTCACCCAGATTTACCAGTTCCAGCCTGCTACCGTCAGTTAGTTCAATCACCCATTGGCAGCCATCCAGTCCACTCAGGTTTTTCAGTTCCCCGGAGGTGTAATTTTCGCAGGCTACTTCGTTTCTACAAGCGAGGTCAAACAACAGGCCAATCAAAAGAATATACAGGTAATTTTTCATGGGAAACAATTTTACTCATAACTAACTATCAGGCTCATTGTTGAGTAACATTTAAAAGAAAGGAATGATACCGAAGTAGCTTTAAATTTTCACCCCCATGACGCAAATATAATCCACTTGTTCAAGTTTGCCTTTCCACTTTTCAAAAGCAGCATCTAAAATTTCCGCTTTTAGCTTTTGAACTATTTTCGAGTTTTTTGAGGAATTTAGACCTGATTCAAGAAGACCATCTTTCTTCTAAGTATTCTAAAAGCTGTTCAAGTTTGAAAGCAGCTAGCGAGAAAAGCCTTATCTTCATGAAACTTTTTTCAGAAAGTCTTCAAACTCAATGTAGTCTCCATTTTTTATTTGTTTGAGTCCAAGTTCTACTTCAGCTTTCTGAGCATCTGTTAGTTCATTCCAATAGTCAATATCGACACTTTCTGCTTTGAAAGTAGAATACAATTTATTCAATAACTCTTTGCTATTGGTTTGTAATATGCCTTTTACTAATTCTGATTTTATGCTTTGGATATCCATGGTAGAAGCCTTTCTCAAAGTTAAACAAATCGGTTGAGCTATCTATTTCTTTACATTTTGGCTAACGGCCTGGCAATGGCACGAGTGCTGTAGCCCGTTATGAAATACTAAGATAGTGAAAGCCGCTGAATCTTTTTTAGAATCTCGAAGTACGGCGTTTGGTTTGATCTAAAATTACCGCCGAATAAAAGTAGAGTAGAGCTAAACCACTAACTGCGGCTGTGGCTGATCGGTTGAGGCATCAGCCTAACGTAATCACTTACTAAAAGCGGCTTGCACATGTGCTATAGCCTATGTTACCACCTGTGTTTTTTTCTTCTCAATTTCCTTTCCGGATCTTGTCTATCATCCCAAAAAGATAAAATTGAAAGTTTAGTTCTATCAAATTCATAAATTATAGAATAGTGTCCAACAATAAAGGTTCGAGATAGATCGTCCTCGTTTTCTAGTCCTAGTTTAGGGTTAATCGAAAGGAGAAATGTTACACTTTCAACGGTGTCAATTAGCCTTAATGAATAGGTAGCACTTTGGTTTCTCTCTAAGAAATAAGCAAGGACATCCGCGAATTCTTTCTGCGCGTTTGACGACCAAACTATTTCTCTTTTAGCCATTCGCGTAATTCCGAGAAGAAGTCTTTTTGAGAATTGAAGTCACCGGACTCAATTTGATCGCGACCTTTGGTAATACTTTCTTTCTGCTCATCAGAAAGTCGCACTTTATTGCGTTTCAAAGAATTTGATAATAAACTGTCAATTGCTTCAAGCAGGTCAGGGTCATTCAGGGTTTTGACCTTATCAATAATAGATTTTTGGGTAATGGAAACATCCATAATATAAAATTACGATTTTTTGTAATTCATAGGGGGTAACGGCCCGGCTATGGCACGAGTGCGGTAGATTTTTGTTTGCACTTAGGTAGCGAACTCTCTTGGAACTTCCGCCGTATCTCGAAGTAAGGCGTGCTGTAGGTATCAAATTACCGACTGCTGTAAGTTGAGCTAAGTTACTAAGTTACCTCGGCAGCGGCTGAGCGGCAATAAGCGATAGCAAAACGGAATGTTTTTGAAAAACGGTTTGCACTTGTGCTATAGCTCCTGTTAGGGGGCGTTTTATTTTTTTCTCAAAATCTTGTCGAGTTTATCTGGATCTTGACGATTATCCCAAAAGGCAGTAATAAAAATTACCCCTTTATTTAGTTTATAGATCACTACTGTCCGGTTATAAATCAAAGATATTCAGTTGATTAGGATTGTGAGTT
>CAZBIF010000155.1:0-5805 GCA_964492055.1 uncultured Flavobacteriales bacterium | reverse complement strand
AATTATCGATCTGGTAATGGCCTTTGTATTAGAGAATAAGGAAATGTTCAAGTTCAGGAGGCGGAAAACCATCTGGGATATTTAAACCGCAAGGGTGTTTCAATACCAGGCTTTTCAAAAATTATATCTGGCGCTCCTGCTTTTATTGCTGATATGCCTTTCAGGCGTATTTGGCTATATGTGGATCGAAGAATATTCCTGGAGCGATGCCCTCTTCATGACCATCATCACCATTTCCACGGTGGGTTACGAGGAAGTGAAGCCCTTGACCGAAGGCGGCCGACTGTTTACCATTGCACTCATCATCATCAGTTTTGGTACATTTGCCTATGCCTTGAGCGCCATCTCTTCGTATATTATTGATGGTGAATTCCGACGGCATTATAGCATACTCAAAAGGGCAAAAAAGATTCAAAAACTGGAAAATCATATAATCATATGCGGCTATGGCCGGAATGGGCGCCAGATTGTGAAAGAACTTGAGGATGCCGGTCAGCAATTTATAGTAATAGATAATGCCGACAATGCCATTGAAAAACTGAGCCAATCGGCCAAACGTTTTTACATCGCAGGCGACGCTACCGAGGATAAAACCCTCATCAATGCCGGTATCAAGCGGGCCCGGGCTCTGGTAACAACCCTGCCTGAGGATGCAGACAATGTTTTCGTGGTACTTACAGCCAGGGAAATGAATGATAAACTATTGATTATCAGCCGTGCCTCTATTGATTCTTCGTATAAAAAGCTAAAAATGGCGGGGGCAGACAATGTGGTAATGCCCGATAAAGTGGGGGGTACCCATATGGCTTCCATGGTCATGAAGCCGGATGTAGTGGAATTCTTCAACCAGATCACCGGACAAAATACCAATATATCCATAGAGGAAATCACTTACGAAAGTTTGCCGGGCGAATTTAAAAACCGCTCCATTGAGGAACTGGAAATACGCAAGCGATCGGGGGCTAATATTGTTGGCTTGCTGAACCCGGAAGGTAAATATGTATTGAACCCGGCGCCTGACACCATTATTTCCGAAGGTTCCAAGATCTTTGTGCTGGGGATGAAAAACCAGATCGAAAAGTTAAAATCATGGGATTGAAAACCATTTTAGTTACAGGTAGCAATGGTCTGCTGGGACAAAAATTGGTCAAACTGATTGTTGAGGAATATCCGCATTACCGGCTGATCGCTACGTCTAAGGGCGCAAACCGAATCAGCCGCATTAAAGGGTTTGAATACCAGCCGATGGACATCACCGCCCCGGAAGAAGTAAAAGAGCTTTTTGAAAAATACAAACCGGAAGTGGTGATCAACACTGCGGCCATGACCAATGTGGATGCCTGTGAGAAAGATCAGGAAGGCTGCTGGCAGGCCAATGTGATGGCCACCAAGATCTTAGGCGAACAATGTGAAAAACATCAAAGCCATTTCATTCACTTGTCCACAGACTTTATCTTTGATGGGGAGAACGGGCCCTACAGGGAAGAAGATGAACCCAATCCCTTAAGTTTTTACGGAAAATCCAAACTGGAATCGGAAAAGATCGTTCAGGAGCTGAATACTCCCTGGGCCATCGCCCGTACCATTATAGTATATGGCATTGTGGAAGACATGAGCCGCAGTAACATCGTACTCTGGGCGAAGCAAGCCCTGGAAAAAGGGGAGCCCCTCACCATCGTAAACGATCAGTTTCGCTCACCCACCCTGGCGGAAGATCTGGCGCGTGGATGTATGTTGATTGCGGATCAACAGGCGGAGGGTATTTACCACTTATCCGGTAAGGATTTGATGAGTATAGTGGAGCTGGTGCGAAGAGTGGCAAAGCATTATGGGTTGGATGATTCGGTAATTACTGAAATCAGCTCAGACTCCCTCAATCAGGCAGCAAAACGGCCCCCGAAAACCGGTTTTGTACTGGAGAAAGCCCGGACACAATTAGGGTACCAACCCCATAGTTTTGAAGAAGGCCTCTCCCTTCTCGATAAACAACTGCATCATTCAACCTAATTTCCCCGCAAAAAATATAAATCTGGTATATTTGTCGGAATTGCAGATTCTATGACGGTTTTGAAAAAATTTACCCCCGGTTTTTTATTGTTTTTTATCTTCCAAACCTTACAGGCTGCTAGTTTTGAGGCTAAATTGCGTCTGGAGAACCCCACGGACGAGATCAACGATGGAGTAGCTTATGTAGAAACCATTGGCGGGGTATCACCTTATACTTATCGCTGGAGCCATCAGGGCACCTCCTTGAAGTCCAGCTCCAGCCGTGATATCACGGAGGGAAGTGGATTTACCGTAGTGGTTACGGATGCGGAAGGAGATAAGCAAACCCTGCATGGCAAGATACCGGTAGAATCGGTGGAAGAATCCATCAATGCCACGTTTAAACCTATCGTAGATAAAATAGCTGCTTTCTTATTCTGGGATCCCTTTTCAGCTATTGGGATCTACGATCCGGTGGTCTATGCCAATGAGCGCAAAGTAAAGGCCCCGGGATGGTCTGACCCTGAAATTACAACCATCACTTTAAAGCGATGGATGGTAGAGGATGGCGAAATGGTAGAAAAGGGTGATCTGATCGCCATTGTTTCCCAGGATGATAGGGCAGAAGCCGAAGTTTATGCCGATCGCTCCGGTAAGCTGAAGCAGATCACTCCAGCAGGCAAGGTTGTATATGATGCTGACAACATCAACGACGTAATTGAGGTAGGGGCTGAGAACCTGGCCGCCATTGAATTTGATACTCCGGAGCCGGTGCTACACCCCAATGGAGATGTACAGCAGAAAAATATCCCTTTTATAGTTGTATGGCTGGTGTTGGGAGCAATATTTTTTACCCTGCGAATGCGGTTTATCAACTTTCGTGGATTCAAACATGCCATTGATCTGGTGCGTGGAAAATACAGTGCTCCTGACCATCATGAAGCTGGGGAAGTTACCCATTTTCAGGCATTGACTACGGCCCTTTCTGCCACGGGCGGGCCGGGGGCTACCTTCTGGATGATCATTGCCGGTTTGATCGGCATGGCCAGTAAGTTCACGGAATGTACCCTGGGAGTGAAATACCGGAAGATCAATGAGAACGGGGAAATATCCGGGGGGCCGATGTATTATCTGACGCAGGGCCTGGAAAAACGAAACCTCGGAGGTCTGGGTAAGGTACTCGCCGTTATCTTTGCTATCCTTTGTATCGGCGGCTCCTTTGGAGGAGGAAATATGTTCCAAGCCAATCAGGCATTTGCCCAGCTGGCTGGCGAATTTCCTGTACTGAGTGAATGGGGGGTTGTATTTGGTATCGTACTCGCCTTATTGGTTGGAGTGGTAATTATTGGTGGAATTAAAAGCATTGCCAATGTCACCGATAAGATTGTCCCTTTTATGGCAGGTTTGTATGTGTTATTTTCCCTCATAATCATCGGGATGAACATCACTAATGTTGGAGCTGTGTTTGCCGAAATTTTCAACGGCGCCTTTAGTGCCCCTGCCCTGAAGGGTGGAGTGATCGGGGTGCTGATCGTTGGATTTCAACGCGCAGCCTTTTCCAACGAGGCGGGTGTAGGGTCTGCGTCCATCGCCCACTCGGCTTCCAAAACCGATGAACCGGTGAGTGAAGGAGTGGTGGCATTGCTAGAACCCTTTGTAGATACAGTGGTGGTTTGTACCATGACTGCCCTGGTGCTGGTCTTTACCGGCTATGCCGACGGTACTTCAGGCCTTGTGGGTTCCGAGTTGACATCAGCCGCCTTTGGCAGTGTATTTCCCTGGTTTACTTATGTGCTGATCATTGCCATCTTACTTTTTGCCTTTTCCACCATGATCTCCTGGTCGTACTATGGATTAAAGGCCTGGACCTATTTGTTCGGCAACAGCAAAGCATCAGATTATTCTTACAAAGCCCTGTTCCTCGTTTTTATCGTGATCGGCTCTTCAGCAGGATTAGGTGCCGTACTTGACTTTTCAGACCTGATGATCCTGGGCATGGCATTTCCCAATATTCTCGGCCTGGTTCTACTTTCCTCTGAAGTGAGAAAAGACATGATCTCCTATTTTAATCGCATCAAATCCGGTGCGATCAAGCGATATAAATAGTGAAAAAGTTAGTTTGGATCCTCTTGCTGGCCACCCTTGCCTGTGATGATGATAGCCAGATCAATCTGGTAGAGGGAACCTTATACCGTGATTGTAACACTCCCTTGCCTTACCGTGAACTTGCATTGAAAAGTAAAATAGAGGGAAGTTTTTCAGAAGTGATCATATTGGGAGCCGCCACTACCGATGCCGATGGCCGTTTTCAGTTTACCTATGAAATGGGAGAGGAGGAGGAAGGCCTGGGGGAAATGATTTATGTGTCTGATCAGGGATATACTACCATATTAGATAATCTGATCCTTAACAGGGATGTGATCCTTAACCTTTATCTGGAAAATCGCTCCGCTATACAAATCGCCCTCAGCGGTAACCGTAATTTTTCTCCCAATGATACTTTATATTATTCCATTACCGGTAATGGTCAGGAATTTTATCGCATCCAGCCTGCGAATGGTTTAATAGATACCATATATAGTCAGGTACCTGCTCGCTACAATGGTCAAACCAGCCGGCTGTTTTACTATGGTATAGGCTTAGCTGATTTTTCGAAGGCCCGGCAAGCGGTTGGCATTGCGGATTCTACCTATCAGCACATACCCATTGATTTGAGCGCCTGTGGCCCGCTTCAAACCCTTAGTCTAAAGCTGGACTAATTATGTATCCAAAGTTCAAGGATTATTTTCACTTTAACCGGCGGCAGCAAAAAGGCCTGCTGATCATCATGGGGTTAATTTTTATATTGATACTGGCCAATCGCTTTGCTTATCTTTTGGCAGATGACCCTATCCCACCGGAAGTAAAATACCTGGACAGCCTGGTGCAGGATGAAAAAGCAAAACCAGCCGATAAAAGTAAAATTAATGTACCTTCAGATAAACCGGTTGAGGTAGAGCTTTTCCCATTCGATCCCAACGAACTGGATATGGAAGGCTGGCTGGCCCTGGGCTTAACCCAAAATCAGGCGCAGGTGATCCTGAATTACCGCGAAAAAGGAGGCCGGTTCTACGAAAAGGACGAATTAAAAAAGATCTATTCCATTGATGATTCCCTTTATGCCCGGCTGGAGCCCTATATTCAGATCCAAGCAGATAGCAGTGATTATGCTGAAGATACCGTGGAAATTAATAGGGAGGAAATCCATTACCGCAAGTACGAGAAGGTGGTCATCGATATCAATACCGCTGATACCAGCCTCTGGCAGCAATTGTATGGCATTGGGCCGGTGTATGCCCGACGTATCGTGAAGTACCGGGAAGCTCTCGGAGGCTTTTATGCGATGGATCAGTTAACCGAAGTGTGGGGGTTGAACGATACCCTTTTACAGCGTCTAAGGCCTCAGTTGAAGATGGATTCTATCCGATTGCATAAAATTTCGGTAAATTCTGCCACTGTGGAGCAATTACAGGCTCACCCCTACCTGAACTGGAATGAGTCTAATGCCATAGTTAAATACCGGGAAAACCACGGCCCTTACCTTAATCAGGAAGCGTTGAGCGAGGTAAAAATTCTAAGTCCGGAATTGATCGCAAAACTGGCACCCTACTTAACTTTTACCGAATGAATTCAATAATTGATCAAATAAAGAAGACGATACGCGATGTGCCGGATTTCCCCAAACCGGGTATTTTGTTCAAAGATATCACACCTATTCTGGAAGACCCTGCATTGACTGCGGCTGTTACCAAAGAATTTGTAAAACGTGCTGAACCCTTG
>CAZBIF010000154.1:3749-5856 GCA_964492055.1 uncultured Flavobacteriales bacterium | reverse complement strand
CATTTATTGAAAAGCAAAGGCAGTGTGGTGGGGGTTTCTTCTATTGCCGGTTATGTAGGCTTGCCGGCACGTACCGCCTATTCTGCCTCAAAATTTGCCATGCAGGGGTTTCTGGAAGCCTTGCGCACCGAAAACCTGGAAAACGATTTGCACGTGCTTATCGCCTGCCCTGGTTTCACCGCCTCCAATATTCGCAAAAAAGCGTTGGTTTCGGACGGTTCTACCCAGTCTGAATCACCTAGGGATGAAGGAAAAATGATGAGTGCGGAAGAGGTAGCTGAACATATTTACAAGGCCGTAAAGCATCGCAAGAACAAGCTGGTATTGACCACGGAAGGCAAAGCGGCGGTATTCCTCAGTAAATTTTTTCCCAGGCTGATCCGGAAAATGGTTTACAACAAGATGAAAAAGGAAGCGGATTCACCTTTGCAGAGATGAAATTTCCGCTTTTTCTGATAGGCTTCATGGGCAGCGGCAAGAGCCGGCTGGGCCGCAAACTTGCCCGTAAATTAGCAGTTGAATTCATTGATCTGGATGGGTGGATTGAAGCCAGCTCCGGCCAAACTATTCCTCAGCTGTTTGCCGGCAGGGGAGAACGGTATTTCCGGGAACTGGAGGTGCAGGCATTGAAGGAAATAGGGTCATCCGGCGAGAAAGTGATTGCCCTGGGAGGAGGGACCCCTTGCCAGCAAGGTAGCATGGAGTGGATCAATAGCAAAGGAACCAGCTTATTTCTAAATGTGAAGGTGGATACCATTATTGGAAGATTAAAACAAAACCGGGATTCCCGGCCGCTCTTGCAACAACTAAGTCCGGAAGAATTACCTGGTTGTATTCGCCGTTTGCATACGGAACGACTGCCCTATTACCGGCAAGCCCAAATAATAGTTTCGAAAGACAATCCCACACCGGCCGATCTGCTTGCTGCCTTAAATTACTGAAGGTAAGCGCTGTAATTCTCCTTTTCGGAAAAATCCACTTCAATGTGTTCTTTGAGGGTTGTAGCCAGGGAAACCCCCACGTAATCGGCATGCAGGGGATAGCGTTTGTGGCTTCGGTCTACCAGCACGGCAATGGCCAGGCGCCTGAGGGGTGCCTGCAAAAACGGTTTGATACCGTACATCATGGTGCGACCTGAATTGAGCACATCGTCCACCATCACCACAGACTTATCTTTAAAGTCGATTTTGTTATCCAGTAGTGACTCTGATTTCAGGGGATTTTTTTTGTTTATGCGGAGTTCCAGTAGCTCGGTTTCTAAGGGTGAAATCGCCTGTAGTTTTTCCTCTAGCAAGCGGGCAAAAAAATAGCCGTTATCGGCAATGCCAGCCAGTAGTATTTTCTTCTGCTTGCTGTTTTCCTCGTAGATCTGGTAAGCCATGCGGTCGATCTTGCGGCATATTTGCTTATGGTCCAGGATTTTGGTTTTTTGATTACCCACGGCCCAAATGTAAGGAATCAACTCTTTTTTTCAGCGATGAGAAATAATTCCCTTCCTTGACGAGGAGGTATTGAATTATATGCAGTATCGAAGGATTTTATTTTAAAATAAGGTTTCAGGTATCCCAGATATTCCTCTTTGTTTCCTCCAAACGGCGGTTCGTCTTCATTCATGGGAACTGACCAGAAAAGGCCCACTAGCTTACCATTGGCTGCAAGAAGGGAATGTACTTTGCTTACATACTCCTGCCGGTGAGCAGGGGAGATGGCACAGAAAAAGGTTTGCTCAATGATCAGATCATAGCTGCCCTTATGTTCGAAAAAATTTTCCTGAAGCAAATGGGCATCGGGAAAATCAGGATGGCGGGATTTGAAGTTTTGTAATGGAGCGGAGGCAATATCGAGTAGGGTTACATTGGTAAAACCCTGCTGGTGTAAATAGGCCACTTCGTATCCGTTTCCCGCTCCCGGTATCAAAATGCGAAGTTCTTTATTTTCCAGTTGATCGAAGTAGGCTTTAAGCGGGGGACTTACGTAGCCGATATCCCAGCCGGTCTTGCCTTCCTCGTACCGTTTTTGCCAATCGGTTACCGGTTTCATCACTTCAGCTTATTCAATTTATCCATAGTGATACCTGCATTGAATAATTCGTATTTGGTTATTATGC
>CAZBIF010000154.1:0-3739 GCA_964492055.1 uncultured Flavobacteriales bacterium | reverse complement strand
CCGGTATACCAATCTATGTTCCAGGGTAATTCTTCGTGACCAATAGCCCGAAAGTTGATGTTTCAGAGGTTCGGGTGAACCGCTCCCTTTAAACGGATGACGACTTATTTCTTTAATGAGTTGGTTTATTTTTCTCAAAACCTTTTTATCGTGTGTTTGCCAGTATAGGTAATCTTCCCAGGCTTGATCAATAAATATAACTTCCATTAGCTTAACAGCTCCCTGGCATTACCCTTATCTGCTTGATCTGCTTCTATGGCATCTGACAACCTCCGGGCATTTCCAGGACTTTTCAACAAATGAAAAGTTTCCTGCATGCTATTGTATTCACTTTTACTTAGCAAAACCACATCATTTCCTTTAGGTCGCTTAATGAACAATGGCTTTCCCATTTTTAATACCTGTTCAAAATAGGCTTTCATATTTTGCCTGAAATCGCTAAAAGTGGTAATTTCCATAACAAGTAATTAAATGTAACAAAGATAATGAAAGGTACATGAATATGTACTTATTTTAGTTTATCATTTAATTCCCTTTACTTTAACTCCAGCAAGGCCACATTTTCCACATGATGGGTATGGGGAAACATATCCACCGGCCTGGCCCTGATCAGCTTGTATTTTTCAGATAACAATTCGATGTCCCTGGCCTGGGTAGCGGGGTTACAACTGATGTAAACTATTCGTGGGGTTTCAATGGATAGTAACTGCTTTACCACATCGGCATGCATCCCCGCCCGGGGAGGGTCAGTAATGATCACTTCCGGTTTGCCCTGTTGACTGATAAATTCTTCGGTCAGCAGGTCTTTCATATCCCCGGCAAAGAAGGTCGTATTGGAAATCCCGTTGATCTCGCTGTTATTGCGGGCATCTTCAATAGCTTCCGGTACGTATTCTATACCCACCACCTTTTCCGCAAGATGCGCCACGTAATTGGCAATGGTACCTGTTCCGGTATACAGGTCATATACCAGTTCACCAGATTGAATGCCGGCCATGGAAGCTGCCAGTTCATAGAGCTTTTCCGCCTGCCGGCTGTTGGTCTGGTAAAAAGATTTAGGGTCGATCTTGAATTGTAAAAGGGTGTCGCTATCGTAAGCCTGCATTTGTTCTATAATATGATCCTTTCCTTTGAAACAAAGGATTTCCTGATCACTGATGGTATCGTTCTTCTTTTCGTTGATCACATACATTATCGAATATACTGTGGGAAAAGCGATACAAAAATCTTTTAGCAAAGTCGCTATTTTATCATCCTGCCGGAAGAAGGAAAAGATCACCATAACTTCCCCGATAGAGGTAGTGCGGATGATGAGGTTGCGCATGAGCCCGGTTTGTTCACGCAGGTCAAAAAAGGGCAGTTTGTGCTCACGGGCATAATTTCCCACCCAATTGCGGATGGCATTGGAGGGTTCTTCCTGCAGCCAGCATTTGTCAATCTCCAGGATCTTATCGAAACGTCCTGGAATATGGAAACCCAGGGCATCCCGGTTTTCAATCACCTCCCCCGATTGTACTTGTTCTTCGGTGATCCAGGCTTTGTTGGAAAAAGTAAATTCCAGTTTGTTGCGGTAGAAGCGGGTTTCTTCAGAAGGTAGTATCGGTTGTATCAGGGAGGCGGCTACTTTGCCGATGCGGCTGAAGCTGTCCCGTACCCACTTTTCCTTATTTTTCAATTGCAGTTCGTAGGGTAAAAACTGCCATTTGCAGCCCCCACAGGTTCCGAAATGTTGGCAGAATGGCTCTACCCGGTCAGGGGAGTATCGGTGAAATTTAATGGCTCTACCTTCTGCGAACTTTTTGCGCTTACGGGTCAGTTGAATGTCCACTACATCCCCCGGAACGGTCTGGGGCACAAACACCACCTGCTCATTAACCCTCGCCAGGGATTTTCCTTCTGCGGCGGTATCTTCTATTTCTATTTCCTTCCAGATTGGCAAAGGCCTTCTTCTTCTCCCCATGTGGCAAAATTACTTTTTCAGTTTCAGTTCGCAGGGGTGTTCAGCAATCGCAATTGTTGCTTGGCGGCAGGGTGGTTTGGATTAATTTGCAAAATACGTTGTTCTTTTCTGCTTCGTAATTGCCGAGTTGATGTTCGTTGATCGCCAGGTTTAGTAAAACCTCGGTATTCCCGGGTTGAATTTGCAACAACCTTTTAAAGGCCTGATCAGCTTTTTCGTATTCTTTTGAAAAACCATAGGCCATACCCAGGAAATACAAAATATCCGGATGATTGGGATCAAGCCTTAACCCCTGATTGAGATAGCTGACTGCCTGATCAAAACGGTTCAAATGTCCGGCGGCTTTACCCAGCAGGTAGTAGGCAGAAGCTGAACCGGGCACCTGGCTCACATAGGCTTCAAGGTACCTGATGGCTTGCTCATATTGTTTAAGTTCAAGATAGGCAGTGGCGAGATTGTAATAGTTTTTGGCATAAGCGGGATCTTTTTTAATATTCCGCTGGAATACGGCGATGGCTTTCTGCTGTTCACCCTTCATTTTATAGGCAATGCCCAGGTTGTTGTATGCATCCAGGTAGTCAGGATAAATAGCTATGGCCTGTTCCAGGTAGTGAATGGATTGGGTGAGCAACTGACTTCGTTGCGCACCAACTGCCTGCCCTGCCTGATTGCTCAATTCCGTTCCGTAGTTATAATTTACCCGGGCACTTGCTGGATTTTTTTCAATGTCTGCGCGGTACAAGGTAAAATTATTTTCCCACACCAGACTGCGGCTGACCGTAGCGAACCCCATCCCTATCAAAACTGCCCCCATTGTAATTTTCGCCGGGGTGGAATGCAGCTTTTTCCTGAATTTAAAGTGAGTTGCAGCAAGGCGGTTGAGGTAAAAAAGAATGGCCAGGGTAAAGGGCAATACGGCCATAAATAAAAGTCTTTCAGCGAACTGTACCCCAATAGGGACAAAAAACTGGGAGGCAATGGCTATACTTGTAAAATAAGCAGCTATCATTACCCCGCCGGCTTCCCTTTTTAGTAATCCTTTCACCGAGAACCACCCACCCACGAGCAGAATAAACAGGCCCCAAATAGCCGGTATGGAAACTATTCTTTGAAGGGGCAAGCTAATGTATGAATAATCATGGAGAAGCGGAAAAGGAAAGAGCAATTTTTGCAGAAAAAGGGTTTGCAGGCTGAGAATGCCGCCCCATTTTAAGTTTGTATTTTCAGTGGCGGCAATGGGATTGTTCAGTAGGTTAAAGTTGCCTGCATCCACCGGGTTTTCCATGGCTGAAAGGACCTGCCAGCGACAGAATAAATAAAAGGCAGCAAGCCCTCCTAACAATACGACTGGAACTAGCAGTTGTTTTTTCTTAAAAGCCGGATCGGCATATAAAAAAAGGGGGACCAAAAGCACCATAACGATGGCACTCTCTTTACTGAAATAAGCAATCAGGGCAGCGAGGGCTGCAAGGGCCAAAAAAGCAGGCTGCTTATTTCTAATGTAGTTTGCAAAACCTAGCAAAGCTGCTGAAAAGCCCAGGAAAGCCAGTAACTCATCCCGGCTTTTAATGTTTGCCACTACTTCCGTATGAAGGGGGTGCAAAATGAAAATGACCACTGCCAGCCAGACCCATGATTGGGGTAGGGGCATAATTCTTAAAAGGGCAAGATATAGCAGCAAACAGGCAACCGCATAAAGCAGAATGTTGAAGAAATGTCCGAAAAAGGGATTACTGTCAAACCATTCTTTCTCCAAAGCGAAAGTGATCAAACTGAGGG
>CAZBIF010000153.1:3872-6013 GCA_964492055.1 uncultured Flavobacteriales bacterium | reverse complement strand
CACATTGGTACATTGGTACATTGGTACATTGGTACATTGGTACATTGGTACATTGGTACATTAATACCCTTTCTGCCTGTAACTTTCCTCCTCATCTTCCTCATACATGGCCAGGTAATTGAAATAGCGTGATTCAGCAATTTCTCCTTCCGCTAAAGCTGATTTTACAGCGCAATCCGGCTCACTGATATGCACGCAGTTGTGGTATTTGCAATTATTCATTCTTATCCTCATTTCCGGAAAATAATGCGCCAGTTCTTCCTTTTCCATGCGCACATTGCCAAAACCCTTGATGCCCGGGGTATCAATGATCTTAGCACCTGCTTCCAGTTCAAACATTTCAGCAAATGTCGTGGTATGCTGTCCGGCACCGTGGTATTCTGAGATCTCATTAACCCGCAAATCCAATTCAGGATTCAATGCATTGATCAGGCTGCTCTTCCCCACTCCCGAATGTCCGGCAAAAATGGATACTTTGTCTTTCATTAAGTTTTTCAGCAAAGTCAGGCTTGATTCATCGTGAATGCTGCTTTCATACTGTTCGTAGCCTGCCAGATCGTAGGTGAGTTTCCAGTCTTCCAGCACTTCCTGAAATCTACTTTTTCGCTCATCACTTTTATGGTAAAGCAATATCACCGGAACCCGGTAGGCCTCGGCCCCCACCAGAAAACGATCGACAAACCCTTTGGTGGTCTGAGGGTGCTGAAAGGTGACCATAAGAAACAATTGGTCTATATTGGCCGCCAGGATCTGAACCTGTTTGGATAGTTTAATGGATTTACGGATCAGGTAATTTTTACGCGGCAAAAGATCCACGATCATGGCTTCGCCTCCCTCCTTCTCATATTTCACTTTATCCCCCACAGCAATGGGATTGGTACTCTTCAACCCCTGCAATCGGAATT
Organism: uncultured Flavobacteriales bacterium; assembly: GCA_964492055.1. GTDB lineage: Bacteria > Bacteroidota > Bacteroidia > Flavobacteriales_E > Vicingaceae > CAZBIF01. The sequence continues at coordinate 5,108 of CAZBIF010000153.1, read as the reverse complement.
TCCCCTTCAATCTGGCTTTCACATGATTGCCATCCGCTTCCTCAATTTCGTACCAGCTGCCCGTGGATTTTACCACAACCCCTTCCATAATCCTTAATTTGCCTCGAAAATAATTAATTTCGTTCTGCCTATAAAAACGAGATTCAGAATGACGGTGAAAGTAGAGCAGGTAAGTAAGTTATACGGCACACAAAAAGCGCTGGACCAGGTATCTTTTGAGCTTAATAAAGGGGAAATAGTAGGGTTTTTAGGGCCAAATGGGGCAGGTAAATCCACCATGATGAAGATCATAACTGCCTACATCCCCGCAGATAAAGGAAAAGTAACGGTACTGGGAAAAGATGTTAATGAACATTCGCTTTTTATTAAAGAGAAGATAGGCTACCTGGCAGAACAGAACCCTTTGTATTATGAAATGTATATTCGGGAATACCTGCAATTCGTCGCTGGGGTTTATCGATTAAAAGATAAAAAATCCCGGGTGCAGCAGGTGATCGAACAAGTAGGCCTGGAAGCGGAGAGCCATAAAAAAATCGGTCAGCTATCCAAAGGATACAAGCAAAGGGTAGGTATTGCCCAGGCGATCATACACGATCCTGAAATATTGATCCTGGATGAGCCTACCACCGGCCTGGATCCTAATCAACTGGCTGAGATCCGGCAATTGATCAAGCAATTGGGGAAAAACAAAACCGTCATGCTTTCCACCCACATCATGCAGGAGGTGGAGGCCATTTGCGACCGCATCATCATTATTCATCAGGGCAAGATCGTGGCAAATGAAAAAGCTGCTGACCTGAGTAGCAAAATGGGAAAAAATCAAATACTGGAAGTAGAGTTTGACCAGGTTATTGATGAAAGATCCCTGCAACAACTAGAGGGGATCAGGCGGCTCAGGCAGCTTTCAGTCAATCACTATCAGATTGAAACCTCTGATGAAGCCGAAGCTAAAAAACAGATCCTGAACTGGGCGGTGAAAAAAGAGGTGAGCATCAACAATTTCAGCCGGAAAAAGGGTAGGCTGGAAGACATTTTCAAGAGCCTGACAGCTGATCAGAAGATTGAAGAAAAAGCCTGAGTAAATTAGTTGCAATTCGTACTTTAGCAGCCCAAAATTTAAAACACAAATATGTCCTATTACTTTACGTCAGAGTCTGTTTCGGAGGGTCATCCGGACAAGGTCGCTGATCAGATTTCCGATGCATTGATCGATAATTTCCTTGCTTTTGATAAAGA
>CAZBIF010000153.1:0-3862 GCA_964492055.1 uncultured Flavobacteriales bacterium | reverse complement strand
TTCAAAAGTCGCATGTGAAACCCTGGTAACCACGGGTCAGGTAGTGCTTGCAGGCGAAGTGAAATCCACCGCCTACTTAGATGTGCAGGTAATCGCCCGGGAGGTGATCAACCGCATCGGCTACAATAAAGGCGAATACATGTTTGACGGCAACAGTTGCGGGGTATTCTCAGCTATCCATGAACAGTCTCCTGATATCAATAAAGGGGTGGACCGGGCAAGTAAAGAAGAACAAGGGGCCGGCGATCAGGGAATGATGTTTGGCTACGCAACCAGCGAAACCGATAACTATATGCCCCTGGCACTGGAGATTTCCCATACTTTATTAAAAGAGCTGGCTGCTCTTCGCAGGGAAAACAAAGAAATAACCTACCTGAGACCTGATTCAAAATCACAGGTTACCATAGAATACGATGAAGATCACAAGCCGGTACGCATAGATTCCATAGTGGTTTCTACCCAGCATGATGATTTTGACAGTGAAGAAAAGATGTTGAAAAAGATCAAGGACGATATCATCAACATCCTTATCCCCCGGGTAAAGGCTAAATTGCCTCAGAAGGTACAAAAGCTATTCAATGATCAGATCAAATACCACATCAACCCTACCGGCATATTTGTAATTGGGGGGCCACATGGGGATACCGGGCTGACCGGACGAAAGATCATCGTAGATACTTATGGGGGGAAAGGAGCGCATGGTGGAGGTGCTTTTTCCGGTAAAGATCCAAGTAAGGTAGACCGTTCAGCCGCTTACGCCACCCGTCATATCGCCAAAAACCTGGTAGCTGCCGGGGTTGCTGATGAAGCTTTGGTTCAGGTAGCCTATGCCATAGGGGTTGCTGAACCTATGGGTTTGTATGTTAATACATACGGCACTTCCAAAGTTGGAATGAAAGATGGGGAAATTGCCAAGAAACTGCTGGAACTTTTTGATATGCGTCCCTACGCTATTGAGCAGCGTTTTAACCTGCGCAGCCCGATCTATTCTGAAACTGCAGCCTACGGCCACATGGGAAGGGCCTGTGAAGAAAAAGAAAAGGTTTTCAAATCCCCCAACGGAGAGGAAATACGTACCACAGTAAAATTATTCCCCTGGGAAGAATTGAATTATGTGGATAAGATCAAAACCTCTTTTGGATTGAATTAATAAGAAGGGAGCACATTGCTCCCTTTATTTTTTCCGGAAGAACAATTGGATAGGCACTCCGCTGTAATCAAAATTTTCCCTTAGGCGATTTTCCACGAAGCGCTTATAAGGCTCTTTGATGTATTGCGGATGGTTGCAATAAAACACAAAGGTTGGCTTGAAGGTAGGAAGCATGGTGACGAACTTTATTTTGATGAACTTGCCCTTCACTGCCGGGGGTGGGGATTGCTCCATAATGGGCAGCATCACATCATTCAATTTTCGCGTGGGGATTTTTTTCTTGCGGTTCTCATAGACACTTATCGCTTGTTTGAGCACTTCGTGAATGCGTTGTTTGCCGGTAACCGAGGTAAAAATCACAGGCAGATCGGTAAAGGGAGCCATGCGATCCAGTATGGCCTTACGGTAATCCTTCATGGTATTGGTTGACTTGTCCTTTACCAGGTCCCATTTATTTACCATTAATACGATGCCTTTTTTATTCTTCAGAATGAGCTGGAAAATATTCATATCCTGAGCCATCATGCCTTCTTCTGCCTCAATGATCAATACACAAACATCAGCATTCTCAATAGCTCGAATGGTTCGCATGACCGAATAATACTCTATGTCTTCATCTACCTTATTCTTTTTGCGAAGCCCGGCCGTGTCAATCAACAAAAAATCAAACCCATACGCATTGTAGCGGGTACCAATGGCATCCCGTGTAGTACCAGCTTCCGGATTGACAATAGTACGTTCCTGACCAAGCAAGGTGTTTACGAGGGAAGACTTACCCACATTGGGCCGTCCTACTATCGCAATACGTGGCAAGTCAGACTGGTCCTCCGGACTTACTCCTTGATTTATTTCATGGCTGATCTGGTCAAGCAGTTCCCCGGTACCACTCCCATTTATGCTCGAAAGAGGGAATAGTTTGTCGAATCCGAAACTGTAAAATACCGCTGCTTCGGCCCGGCGCTCGTGATTATCCACCTTATTTGCCACCATGAATACCGGCTTGTCCGACTGCCGCAATAAAGCGGCAACCTGTTCGTCGAGGTCGGTAATACCTACTGTTACATCCAGTACAAACAACATCAGATCTGCTTCCTCAATGGCAGCTTCCACCTGTTTTCGGATATCCCCTTCAAACTGATCTTCCGAGCCCCTGATGTAACCACCTGTGTCAATAATGGTAAAATCAGTCCCGTTCCAGGTGGCAGTACCGTATTGCCGGTCACGGGTTACCCCACTGGCTTCATCCACGATTGCCTTGCGGCTTTCAGTTAAACGGTTAAACAAAGTAGATTTTCCCACATTAGGGCGGCCAACTATGGCAATGATATTTTTTTTCATCCCTGATATCCGAATTGCTTTAAAGCGCGATCATCATCCCGCCAGTCCTTTGTCACCTTTACAAATAATTCCAGGTAAATTTTTTTTCCGAAAAATTGTTCCAGATCCAGTCGGGCAGCTTTGCCCAGTCTTTTGATCTTTTCTCCACCTTTCCCTATCAAAATGATCTTCTGGGATTCCCTGCTCACAAAAATGAGGGCCTCAATACGTATTAATTGTTCACCCTCTTTGAATTGCTCCACCAGCACTTCTACAGCATAGGGTATTTCCTGTTTGTAATGTAACAATACCTTTTCCCTGATCTTTTGTTCCACAATAAAGCGTTCACTGCGATTCGTATAACTGTCTTTGGGAAAATAAGGAGGGTGCTCAGGCAATTTTTCCAGTATAGAATTACGTAATTCAGCCAGATTGAACCCATGCAAGGCGGACACAGGCATTATTGTAGCTGCGGGAAATTCCCCTTGCCATTTCTCTATTTCCTTTCCCAACTCTTCCTGGGTGGTCATGTCCACCTTATTGATCAAAAGATAAATCGGGATATTTAATTCGCTGAGCTTTCGTCTGAGGGATTCGTTGATAGCTTCCTCTTGCCCCGATTCAATCATTAACAGTAGAATATCGGCATCCTCCAGACTGGTATATACCATCTGCATCATATTTTCCTGCAACTTATAGGCAGTATCTATAATTCCGGGCGTATCAGAATAGATGATCTGGTGATCTTCTTCATTATCTATTCCCAGGATACGGTGACGGGTAGTCTGCGCCTTGGGTGTAGCGATGGAAAGCTCCACTCCTATCATTTGGTTGATCAAAGTGGACTTGCCCACATTGGACTTACCAATTATATTGACGAAGCCGGACCGATGTTTTGTTTTGCCTTCCATGAATTAAGTATACCAAATATAAAATAAAAAAAAGAGCCCTTAGCCGGACTCTTTTTATCAAAGGTAGCGGGGACAGGACTCGAACCTGTGGCCTTCGGGTTATGAGCCCGACGAGCTACCAACTGCTCCACCCCGCACTGTATTTTTTTGGGGTTACAAATATACATTTATTTTACCATCCATACAACTTCATTTGTTCAATAAAACCAATTTGAATTTGAGCTGTCTTCTACATTTACGTACATTGCTTACATTAGCGGCAGAATGAAATTTTTTGAGAAAACCGGTGCCTATTTTTTACTGATTGCACGTACCTTCCAACGTCCTACCAAGGCTTCTATAATACGCGGACAAATTGTAAAGGAAATTGATTCTCTGGGCATTGGCTCTTTTGGAATTATCACCATTATTTCCATCTTTATGGGGGCGGTGATCACCATTCAAACCGCTTCCAATATCGATAGTGCCCTTATTCCTGAATACA
>CAZBIF010000152.1:1579-6221 GCA_964492055.1 uncultured Flavobacteriales bacterium | reverse complement strand
GGTACCTCCTATTTGCCTGCCATTCAGACTAACGGGGGGACCTTCAGTAATTCCTATGCCGGGTGAATCAGTTTTCATGCTACTGCCATTTGAGCTTTAAAAGACTGGCTTGCCAATTTTAGATGATCTGTGTAAAATTCAGGATCAAAGTTAGCCGATGGCAATTGATTGATGACATTACCAGCGGATAATCCCCTTTTGATCCATTGGGTTACTACCTCCTGTTTCAACCGAATGCCCAGACTGTTCACTCCTTTCAGGCCTCCGGTTCTCTCATGAAAAATCAGTTTCACGCATTTGTCCTTTTCCTCATTTTCCCAATACAATTGAAATTCATCGTCTCTGAGAACATTTTCCACGCGACCATAGGATTGGTATTCTATATCAAAAAATTTGGCGGAATTAAACCATATGCCCGGCTCATAAGGTGTAGGTTCACCGCAGACCGTACAGGCTACCGTCTCTCCCATCATCCGTCCGGTATACCATACCGGTTCAATTTTTTTCCGGCCGGGAGGAGGATCCCGCAATTCCGCACAATCGCCAATGGCGTAAATGTTTTCTTCATTCGTTTGTAAATATTCATTGACCAATACCCCCTGATTGAGCTCAATTCCTGAATCTTTCAGGAAAGCCACATGCGGTTTCACCCCGGTAGTGATCCCCACGAATTCACAGTTAATGGTTTCTCCGCTTGTAGTAATCACCTGCCTCACTTTTCCTGCTTCGTTCCCTACGATCTCTTTCAACTCGGTATCGAATAATAAATGAATGCCATGCGATTGGATATGCCGGCAGAGGATGTCGGCTTCTTCCTTCGGCAATACATTGCCCCATACCCTCAATTCCCGGATCAGAAAAGAAACTGCGATATTCCTGCTGCGGAGCATTTCAGCCATCTCTACCCCGATCAATCCGCCTCCTACGATCACCGCATGGAAGATCCCTGCGGTATGCTTTTCCATTAATTCCAGATCCTGCCAGCTATACAAACCCTGCACTCCCTTCAACTGCTGTCCCGGCCAGTTGTAGTAGCGGGTAACAGACCCACTACCAATGATCAAGGAATCATAACTGATTTTTTTTCCCTCACTCAAGAACAACAGCTTTTCTGCGGGCAATACCTTCACGACTTTTCCGTAAAGCAACTCCAGCCGGTTCTTTTCCCAGAAATGATCTTCATAGGGCTTTAAATGCTGGTATTTCAAATGTCCCATATACACATACATCAGGGCCGTGCGGGAAAAAAAGTACCTGGTTTCCGATGAAATAATAATGATCCTGTGATCCGAAAGTTTCCTGATATGGCGCGCGGCCGTCACCCCTGCGATCCCATTGCCTATAATTACGATCTCTTTTGCCAATCTCCCGGAATAAAATTATTGTTGTAAACTTGTTTTGCAAGATGCATTTTCAAAATAACGAGAAGTAAATTGGATTTCAACCGAATAATTGCACAAAATCCCAAAGGAAGTTTGATGGCAATCCTGCTTGCCGGATTTTTACTCTACCTCCCCAGTCTGCAATTTGAGTTTCTGATCAATTTCGATGATGATCTGGTGATCCTAAATAGTCAGGAATTCACCCAGTTTAATCTGACTTCTGTAAAGTATGTCTTTACACATTTTAAAGACGGTTTGTACCACCCCATTACCTCTTTGAGCTGGATGATCGAATATCAACTGTTCGGTTTTGATGCCGGATGGATGCATCTGACTAATATACTTTTCCACCTTGCCAACGCCGTTCTGGTCTTTCTTTTAATCAGGAAAATTGCTCATTCTGCAGTAGCCGCTCTGGGATCGGCACTTCTTTTTGTCATTCATCCCATGCATGTAGAAAATATTGCCTGGGTCACCTCCCGTAAAGACCTGATGTATGCCTTTTTTGCCCTGCTTTGCTTATTGAAGTATCTGCAGTTTTTGCGGAAGCCTTCCCCTGTTTCATATTTTCTGGCTTTGCTTTTTTTTATTTTCTCCTTATTGAGCAAGGCCAATGCTGTCCCGCTTCCGCTATTGTTTCTCATATTCGCATGGTACGAAAAGCAAAAGCTTTCGGTAAAGGATTTTCTGCTAACGCTTCCATATTTTATCCTTTCAGCCATTCTTATTTATTTTACCTACCAGGCCCAGGCACGCACCGGATATGTGCAGGATTTTGAAAATGTATTTACCCCGGTTCAGCGCTTTCTCATGCTTTGCTATAGCCTTCTTCACTATGGGTGGAATTTATTGTTTCCCCTTGACCTTCAACCGAAGAATTTCTATCCTTCGGTTTCTGCAGATTCACTTTCCTTGGCCTATTACCTCAGTCTGATAGGAGTGGCCGGCCTTGCCTTGCTGACATGGAAATGGAAGAAACACCGTCAACTGCTTCTTTTTGGTTTACTATTCTACACAGCTATGTTAATACCGGTCTTAAAGATCGTTCCTACCGGTAATGATATCGTTTCCAACCGATATGCTTATCTGCCTGCCCTTGGTATCTATTTTATACTATTAAAAATATTCATAACGTACCGAAAAAAGCATAGCTGGCTCAATTACCTAGCTTTGCTCTGGTTGGTTTTATTAGCAGTAAAAACCTATGCCTATCAGTATACTTTCAAGGATCCGGTGACGGTCTGGAGCACGATCATAGAACAAAATAAGGATAACCAATGGGCGCTAAACATGGCCCGCACGGAAAGAGGGAGTGTTTATTTGAAACAGGGAAAGGATGAATTGGCTTTGGCAGATTTTAAGCAAGTGATGGAAAGTGAGATAGTGATCCCCCGCGCATATATAAACCAGGCGAAACTGCTGGAGAGAAAAGGAAACCTGGCTCAGGCCCGTACTACTCTGGAAGCAGCTTTTACGCTCGCTCCGGAAAATCATGAAGTACAAAAAATGTACGGCTTGCTATTGGCTAAAACCGGTGAACTTAAGCAGGCTGAAATTTTGCTAACCAAAGCTTTGCAGCATGGAGGTGAAACTGATGCAGGCATTTATAATAACCGCGGGATCGTTTATTCCATGCAGGGAAATTATGAGGCCGCCATTCGGGATTTTGAAAAAACCCTTGAAATAGATGGTTACCAGCACGCAGCCCTGCTCAACCTGGGCCAGGCTCATTATCGCCTGGGCAACTACGCTGCTGCCAGAAAGGCTATCGATAGAATACAGGAAGTAGGCTCAAAACCCACCCCTGCTTTAATAGCCCTGCAAACCAAGGTTTACCTGCAAACCGATTCCATAAGAGCCTTCACTCAGTGGCTTCAGTTGAGCCCGCCAGAAAAAGACCAGCTCCTCTCTGTTTTGATACAGGAGGAGGATCATCACATTGCCATTCAATTACTGAGCAGGCAGATCAACGAAGCTCCGGATAATCCTAAATTGTATTACCGGCGCGCGGAAATTTACCTACAATCAAAAAACATGAAGAATGCGATAGCGGATTTACAACGCAGCAGTCAATTGATGCCTCAAAATGCCGCCATCCTTTTAAAACTGGCGGAAACGCAGCTGAAAGCAGGAGACCAAGCATCAGCCTGCCACCACTGGAAGAGGATCAAACATGTAAAGCAGGTTTCATCAGAAGCTTTGTCTGTAGCCTGCGACTGATCGCTTTCATTACCCTTACATTTGTAAAATGTCCCTTCATTTACAGGATGCCTGGTCTTTTTTGCGATGTCTAACCTTTCGCCGCCTGCTCAATGGCTTGCAGGTATGGTTATCCTATCATATTTCCAAAATTACACAGCAACCCCTGCAATGGGGAATGCCGGTAGCCCTGGCCATAGAGCCTACCACCGCCTGCAATCTGGGCTGTCCGGAATGCCCTTCCGGATTGCGGAAATTCAGCCGGCCTACCGGCAACTTAAAAACTGAACTTTATCAGCAGGTGATCGATGAAGTCGCATTGAAAAGCTGCTACCTCACCTTCTATTTCCAGGGAGAACCCTTCATCAACCCCAATTTCCTTGAAATGGTCCGTTATGCCAACAGTAAAAAAATATATACCGCCACTTCCACTAATGCTCATTTCCTCAATGATGCGAATGCGGAAGCCACCGTTAGATCAGGCCTGAAGCGGCTGATCATTTCCATTGACGGTACCACGCAGGAGACGTATGAAAGCTACCGGCGGGGAGGCTCCCTGGAGAAAGTAATCGAAGGAACTAAAAATATCGTCAAGTGGAAGAAAAAATTAAAAAGCCGCACTCCCCATGTTATTTTTCAATTCCTGGTAGTACGGCCCAATGAGCATCAGATCGAAGAAGTACACAAGCTCGCCAGGGAAGTGGGAGTGAATGAAGTGAAACTGAAAACGGCCCAGGTGTACGATTATGAGAACGGCAATGAGCTGATCCCCACCCTGGACCGGTATTCCCGTTACCGCAAGCAGGCAGACGGCACTTACACGATAAAAAATAAATTGGGCAATCATTGCTGGAAACTCTGGCATTCCTGCGTGATCACCTTTGACGGTAAAGTGATCCCCTGTTGCTTTGATAAAGATGCGGAATATCAATTGGGGGATGTAATAAGCAAAAGTTTTGCGGAAATCTGGCAGGGTGAGGCGTATCAGCGCTTCCGGCAACAACTGCTTGGAGGACGGCAGCAGATAGAGATCTGTAAAAACTGCTCGGAAGGAACCAAAG
>CAZBIF010000152.1:756-1517 GCA_964492055.1 uncultured Flavobacteriales bacterium | reverse complement strand
TGGGTCTGAGTGTTTTAGCGCCGTGAACCGTACCCTTAAAATTGTTGTGATCGTAGTAGTGGCTTTGGTTGCCATCCGGCTGGCCATGCCCTATTTTATCACCAAATACGTAAATAAAGTGCTGTCGGAAATGGAGGGCTATACCGGCTCCATCGATGGGGTAGACCTCTGGCTGATCCGCGGTGCTTACCAGATCCATGAACTGGATATTTATTCAGTTAAGGAAAACATTCAAAGCCCTTTCTTCCTGGTGGATACCATTGACATTTCAGTGGAGTGGAAAGCCTTGTTTGACGGGAGTATAGTTAGCGAAATAACCTTCCTGCGACCGGAACTTAATTTTATCCTCAACCCGGAAACCAATCAGGTGGAGGCAGGGGAAGAAAATGATTGGACCAGGACTGTCAAGGACCTTACCCCGTTAAAGATCAATAAGCTTACGGTTGTCGATGGCAAGGTAGCTTATGTGGACAATTCTTCTTCCCCAAAGATTGACCTGTATTTCCATCAGTTGCAAATGGTTGCAGAAAACCTTACCAATGCTAAAGATATTGGAGATTCCCTCCCTTCCCCTGTTGTGGCCCACAGCACTTCCATTGGCGGAGGGGATTTTGATCTGAAAATGAAGATCAATGTGTTGAAGCAGGTGCCGGATTTTGACCTGAATGCCAAACTGGAAAATGTGGAGATCCCCGCCTTGAATGATTTTCTGGATGCCTATGCCAAAGTAGATGCAGAAGCCGGCACGTTTAATTTATATA
>CAZBIF010000152.1:0-746 GCA_964492055.1 uncultured Flavobacteriales bacterium | reverse complement strand
CCAGTCGCCAAAGATCTCAAGCTGCTTGACTGGAGTGAGGAAGCTGAGGATGAAGGCTTTTTCAGGAAAGTGTGGGAAGGGGTGGCCAGCCTGGGCAAGGAAGCCCTGGAAAATCCCAAGGAGGATCAGGTGGCTTCCAAAGTACCCATTGAGGGCCATATAGATGCGGTTGGATCGGCAGTCTGGCCGGCGATCCTCAGCCTGTTGAAAAATGCTTTTTTAAAACCCCTGCAAAATAATATTGATCAGACCATTCAGGTAAACAGCCGGCAGGTAATTAAGGGAGAGGGCAAAGAGAATAAAAAAGATTAAACCTTCATGATATCCGCTTCTTTCGCGGTAAGGATCTTGTCTACCCTGGCGGAATGTTTATCGGTCAGTTCCTGAACGTCTTCCTCTGCGGATTTTGCCCTGTCTTCGGCCAGTCCCTCCTTCTCCAGTTTCTTTATTTCGTCATTGGCATCCTTTCGGGCATTGCGGATGCTGATCTTGGCATCCTCCGCTTCGGCTTTGGCTTGTTTCACCAGGGCCTTGCGCCGTTCTTCAGTCAACTGGGGGATATTGATGATCACCATTTCCCCGTTATTTTGTGGATTAAGCCCCAGATTGGAATTGATGATTGCGCGTTCTATGGGTTCGAGCATGCCCTTTTCCCAGGGTTGTATGGTGAGGGTGCGGGCATCCAGGGTGCCTACATTAGCCACCTGGGCAAGGGGGGTCTGCGAGCCGTAGTATTCCACCAGTAC
>CAZBIF010000151.1:4803-6235 GCA_964492055.1 uncultured Flavobacteriales bacterium | reverse complement strand
CTATGCTGACCGGCGAAAAGCAGCTTGCAATATCACACTCAGAAGCTATCCTTCTCGCCCCCTCCTCCCCTAATAATAAGTGCAAGCAAGGGAAATGCACTTTACACTCTAAAAATCAACTCAAATGGGAAAGTTATTTTTGATCATTTCCAACCTGATCTTACTGATCGGCTATAAAATATTCTTCGGCGGAGCCGTGGAGGTGGAGCAAAAAGTTCCTGCCCAGGCTAATCCGGGAGAGAAATTCATGGTAGAAGTCATCATCGAAAAAGGCGACCGCGAAGGATTTGCGAAATGGCAGCAGGAACTGCCCGAAGGTTTTATCGCTACAGCCGTAGAAACTGCCGGAGCTACCTGGTCTTTCAAAAAAAATACAGTAAAACTGATCTGGATGGCCCTGCCGGAAGCGGAATCCTATACCATTAGCTACGAAGTGGTCACTGATGCGAGTATAAATGGCCAATTCGACCTTAACGGGAAATTCTCGTACATAGAAGAAAATGAGCGAAAAGACATTGAAGCCACGGTGACAACCATAACAATTGGAAGTGGAGCTATCGCACAAAAGCAAACTTCCACACCAGCCCCGGATGAGCCTGAAAATGATGATTTAATAGAAGAAGTTGAAGATACCGGGGAAGACGCCGCCGATATGGCCGAAGAAGCTGCCGAAGAAACCGTAGAGGCTGTAGCAGAAATCCAGGATGCCATTGAGAATACCTTTACCACTCCCGAGGATAATGGGGAGGTCATGAGCAAACAAACAGTTACTGAATCAGAAGATATTACCATCAAACGTGAGATCATTTATCAGGGTAATAATCAATACCTGGTTAATCTGTATATTGAGAAAGACGACTTTAACAGTTTCGGAAAGGTCGAAGAATATATTCCGCCTGGTTTTGTAGCCTCTGAAAAAGAGAGTGGCGAAGGCATGTTCTCCTTCAATAATAAAGTAATGAAGATATTGTGGATGGCCCTACCTGAAAAAGATCAGTTGCAGGTAAGTTATCTGATGGAAAGTCAATCTGATGAACTGGAGGAAGCTACCGTACACGGCGTATTTTCTTATTTGAATGAAGATGAATCCATACAGCTGGCCATGGAAGGTAGTAGTTTCAAGAATTATTACGGAGAGGAAATAGAGGAAGAAGATTTCCAAGAAGAAGTAGAGGAAGCAGAAGAAGAGATCGCCCAAATGACTACCAAGGAGGAACCGATTGAAGAAACGGAAGAAACTGAAATTGTTGAAAGTTCAAAGCCAATTCAGGCTGTAGAGCCAAAAGTTGAAACATTGGAAAGTAAGGTAAGTAACATCCCTTCCCCGGAAACCGGAATTACTTACAAGGTTCAGATCGCCGCAGCCAAAAAAGAGGTACAGCAAAATTATTTTGAAGAACGCCATAAAATAAAAGAACCGGTTTCTATTGAA
>CAZBIF010000151.1:4454-4784 GCA_964492055.1 uncultured Flavobacteriales bacterium | reverse complement strand
GTATAAATACACCGTAGGGTCCTTTGGGGTTTACAAACAGGCGCGTGATAAGCGCAATGAAATATGGGCAGCAGAAAACAAAATAAATGATGCGTTTGTGACCGCTTACAATTCCGGGGAGCGGATCAGTGTACAGGAGGCACTGATGATATCCAATCAAAAATGGTATAAATAAACCAATAAAAAAAAATCTACTACCTTTAACTTGTATTTTCGCACATCATGAAATCTAACTGGCTGACCATTATCTGTATTCTTTGTGCTTTTACTTGTTTTGCACAAAAGGATACCACCCGCACAAAATTTCAGGCAGAGAATGATCCTATCATT
>CAZBIF010000151.1:0-4444 GCA_964492055.1 uncultured Flavobacteriales bacterium | reverse complement strand
AGTCAAGATTTACGGCGATCTCAATGACCGCAATTATGGATCTCCCTTCTCCGCCAATCCGGGTTTCCAGGTCTTTTTGTTACAACCCATTAATGATTTTCTTAAGGTAAAATTCAATATGCTTTTCGCCAATGTGCGGGAAGAAGAGCGTTCCCTGATCCGCAATATCAACTACGAAACAAACCTTTGGGGAGCCGGTGCATTTGCGGAGTATAATTTTGACCATTTTCTGCCGGATAACCGCAAGATCACCCCTTATGTAACTGCCGGTTTTGAGGTCATTGAATTCAACACCAAAGCCGACTTAAAGGCCATGAATGGGGAACCCTATAATTACTGGTCTGATGGTACCATCCGGAGCCTGCCAGAAGCTTCTGAAAATGCGGATGATGCGGTGATTGTCCGACGCGATTATAACTACGAAACCGATATACGCGATGCCGGTATCAACAATAGTAACAGCTATGCGGAAAATGCTTTTCTCATGCCAGTTGGCCTGGGTATTACCATGCACCTGACAGATCAGTTCGATTTTCGGTTTGAAAGCGTGATGCACCTGTCGTGGAGCGACTATATTGACGGTTATACCCGCAATACCGATAAGGATATTATCGGGAAACGTAATGCCAACGCCAACAACGACCATTTTCTCACTTCCGGTTTTGCCCTGAGTTATACTTTCCAGAAGGTAGACCCCGCAGAACCCCTAGAGCGGTTGGATGATATGGATCAACCCTTCGATTTTCTCGCTACAGGCAACACCGAAGATTTTGATCAGGATGGGGTGATCGACCTGATCGATAAATGCCCCAATACACCGGCCAATATTGAGGTAGATACCCTGGGTTGCCCGATAGATACAGATGGAGATGGTATCCCGGACTATAAGGATGAAGAGATCAATTCCGAATACCCTGAGTTTGCTAACGATAAGGGGGTGGAACTTACCGATGAAATGATCTATGCCTCCTACCTCAGGTATATTGACTCTACTTATGAACTGGCCGAAGTAGTGGAAAGGCAGTTCGGAGGAGGCTTCAAGAAAAAAGCCCCACCCAAATACCGGGTGCAGGTGGGTGAATTTACGAGCGGTAATGAACCGGAAGATATGAGTTCCTTGTTAAACCTTAATGACCTGAGCAAACTGGAACAGGATGATAAAGTGTTGTATACCGTAGGAGAATACATGGCCCTGGATGCTGCCAGAAGCCGGGAAAAGGAATTACTCCGGGAAGGTTTTGAAGACGTTGTCATTGTGGAGCGAAACCGCAGAGGTGCATACAGGCCCATTTCCCCTGACTTTGATGAAGCCGCAGCTACCGATCATGCCCCACCTCAAGAAATTGATCTGAATAAAGTAGTATTCCGTGTACAACTAGGAGCCTTTAAGACCAAACCCTCCACTGCGAAATACAATGAGATCCCCCAATTAATGGTAGTTGAATCCGGAGGCTACTATCGCTATATGTCAGGAGCCTTTGATACTTTTGAGGAAGCTGCCAAGCACAAAGTAAAAATGTCAGTGGCGGGCTATAAAGATGCCTTTGTGGTGGCCTTTAAAGGGGGACAAAAAGTATCCCTTAAATCAGTGGGGGTAAATCCCATTTCTTCTGACCCCATCATCGGCAAGTAATACCGGTTATAAGAAGGGGCGACCTTTCAAAACATAATCTTTCCCCTTAACGTTTATTATGAATCTTTGGCAAGGACTTTGGCTAATTTTAATCCCATAATCACACACTTAGGAATGAAAAATTTGTTTGGAATTGCACTTGGCTTATTCATGGTCACCAGTGTAGCAGCGCAGGAAAATAACTTTACCAAAACGGATGGGGTCAGAAAGTTGGATGCTTTACTTACTACCATCAACAATGCATACGTAGATGAGGTAAATAACAATGCAATGGTAGAGGATGCCATTGTAGGATTATTGAAAGAACTTGATCCACATTCTGTTTATATTCCCGAAAAGGAACTAAAGCGTATGAATGAACCTTTGGAAGGAAATTTTGAAGGCATTGGTATTCAGTTTAACATACTCAGGGATACCCTTACCGTAGTGAGCCCAATCTCCGGTGGCCCTTCGGAGAAACTGGGCATTCAATCCGGAGACAAAATTTTGCAAATTGATGGAAAGAACGTGGCGGGAGTGGGCCTCACCAATCAGGATGTCTTTGAAAAATTAAGGGGAAAGAAAGGTACCATTGTGGTAGTTGATATTAAGCGAAGTGGAGAAGACAGTCTGCTGAACTTCGAGATCACTAGGGACGATATTCCCCTTTACAGTATTGATGCCTCCTACATGGCTACTCCCGATATTGGCTACATCAAGGTAAATCGTTTTGCCAAGAATACCATGGAAGAGTACCAGCAAGCTATTGATACGTTGAAGCAGGCAGGTATGAGAAGCCTGATCCTGGACCTCCGGGGAAACGGAGGTGGCTATCTACATACTGCCTTTTTACTTGCCGATGAGTTTCTGGAGCAGGGCCGCATGATCGTGTATACCGAGGGGGACAAGCAAAGCAAAGAAGAATACCGGGCCACCAGTCGGGGTTCTTTTGAAAAAGGGAAGCTGGCCATCCTTATTGATGAAGGTTCTGCCTCTGCCAGTGAAATTGTGAGTGGGGCTGTACAAGACTGGGATCGCGGACTTGTGATCGGCCGGCGTTCTTTCGGTAAGGGACTGGTGCAAAAACCCTTTCCCCTGCCGGATGGCTCCGCCATTCGTCTGACTACAGCCAGATATTATACGCCCACCGGTCGTTCCATACAGCGACCCTATGACGATGGCAAGGACACCTATTACCAGGAGATCAAACGCCGTTATGATCATGGTGAACTAATGGAATCCGACAGTATCAATTTTCCCGACTCCCTGAAATACCTTACCCCCAATAAGCGGGTAGTTTATGGCGGAGGGGGCATTATGCCGGACATTTTTATTCCCCTGGATACTACCCTCAATTCTGACCTCAATAAAAATCTGATCCGCAGGGGAGTGTACAATGATTTTATACTTACTTATCTCGATAAACACCGCAAGAAAATGCTGAAAGAATACCCCACTTTTAAAAGTTTTCAGCAGAATTACACCATGGACGAAGAGTTCAAGGAAGATTTCTTTGCTTTCGCAGAGAAGAAAAAGGTGAAACGGGATGAGGCCGATTATCAGAAATCCAGGAAATTGATAGATACCCAGATAAGGGCTTTACTGGCACGAAACCTTTACCATACTTCGGCCTATTTTGAGATCATTAATCAGTTGAATGACTCTTATATAGAGGCGATTAACCTGATCCAGAGTGACCGTTTTGAGAAAGCCAGACTTGAATACGATTAAGTATATTTGCAATTAATTTTTAAAATTTTTCTAAAATGAGCGAAACAGCTAAAACAGGACTGTTAATAGTGATTGGTATATTGACCTTGGTCAACAGTGTAATGATCTTTACCGATGATAACGGGGTTTCTTACGAGGAATCACAGGTACAGCAGAATAACCCTGCCAGTAATGCAGCGGTTAATACCCAGAATCAATTTGACCAGTCTTTTGAGAATGACCTGAATGCGCAGAACAATGATGCGACTGTAGTAGAAGAAAATTTAGGTCCTCCCACCACTATTGACTTCAATAAAATGGAGCACGATTTCGGTACTATTGAACAGAATACCACCAATCCGTATACTTTTACGTTTACCAACACCGGTAGTGAGCCGCTGATCATCAGCGATGCCCGGGGAAGTTGTGGTTGTACTGTGCCTGAATACCCCAGAGAGCCGGTAGCACCCGGTGAGACTGGAGAGATCAAAGTGGTTTACAGCCCGGGTAATCAGAAGAACCAGCAGACCAAAACGGTAACCATCACCGCTAACACCGAGCCCAGTACTACTGTACTACGCATCAAGGCAAACGTGAAGCCAGGGGAGGGAACTGCCGAAGGCAACACCGGTTCTGCCCCTTTACAGATAGGCGGGTAAAAAAATTTAGTCAAACAAAATAGAAAACCCTGAAGTTTGTCCGATTTAGTGGGGGAATTTCAGGGTTCTTTTATTCTACTCTCTTTATCTAGTCACTACTACTAGCACCTCAAAAAAGAGCAAGTATCACATACAGATCTAGCTTGTCAAAAAATTCATATAAAATTTAATGGGTAGTATATTGACTTCTTCGAACCCCAAATTTGCTTCTCGATACACATTCTTTTAAATCAGAAATCTGAAAAGGAATTTTTCTGGGGAAGGTAAATCATACTTTTATTTAATTATTGATTCATTTACACATTTCCCTATTTGCTCATTGATACATTGCTACATTGCTACATTGCTACATTGATCCATTGCTACATTGATCCATTGATACATTGCTACATTGTTACATTGTTACATTGAGTTCCCATGTAATAATCTATCCGTTAAAGATAGAAAAAAGACATGGAAACAC
>CAZBIF010000150.1:0-6237 GCA_964492055.1 uncultured Flavobacteriales bacterium | reverse complement strand
AAAACTCACAATCCTAATCAACTGAATATCTTTGATTTATAACCGGACAGTAGTGGGTATTTTTATAATCTAAATTTCGAAATTCTAAATTCCCCCAGTCCTCATGAAAAAGATTTAAATTTCTTATGGCTGATTTTAATGATTCAATTTTTGAACTCTCAATATCATTAAAATAGCAATTGAATTTGGTTTGATTGACATTCCAATTTGAACTTTCTTGTTTTAGTTTTTTAATCTCTTTTAGAAGAATGATAGGCGAACCTTCTCCCTTATTATTATATATCCCAGGTCCACAGAATAAGTCAAAAAAGTACAGTCGGTCGAAGTGTTGAGAATGACCCAAAATATTTACATAAGCTTCAAGATAGTGCTTTAACAATCTGACTTTAATTTCAGAATGTTCAAGTAATTCTTCTTGGGATACCTTTAAAGCTTTTCCCATTATGCTACGAGTATTTCATTTAACTCCTCCAGCAAGGCGGTAGATTCCTCTCCAAACAATTGCCAGAATTTTCCCCGCCTCCCCATTTTATCAAAAGGGGTGTAGTCCAGGTCTTCCACATCTACATGAAAAGAAGCTTGCACATGAGCCTTTATTTCCCTTAACCACTGCATTTGCTCTTCGGTAAAGCGGTTGTGTTGTCCGGCATTTTGTTCAAAAATCCATTTGCGAAAATTTTCATCTACCGTTTTGTCGTAGGGGGTCAATTGCTCATCTATGCCTGAGGCTTTTCTTACCAAAGAAACTAGTGTTGTCAAATCCTTTTTTGGTGCATTTCCAACAGAACTATCTAGCTGAGCATAAGCTTCCCACACATAATGAGGAGCCAATTGGGGTTTTTGCAATTTCAGTTTTTCCAGCACCTCCTTGATCATCTGGTAAGTCACCTCCCGTCGTTGGTAAGGCTGCTGATAAAAGATCTGCAAAGCGGTGATCTCATCCTGATGTTCTTTCAGATAGGTTTCAAATTCCTGCACAATTTGCTGTGCTTGCTCGGCAGAGCTTTTATCCCAGTCAGATTGCAGCACTTCATCTAGATTGCGATGATCTATGATCTGTTCATGCTCTCGCCGCACATTTTCCAGGTATTCATTCAATTCCCCGTTGAAGTGATCTGCCGCCCTATTGGTTAGTTGTTGCAAGGCTAATTGTTCTGCTTCCCCTGCCTCTACAGATTGCTCCGTTTGTATATTATCGGCAAGCTCTTCCTGAGCATCGGGGTTGTAGGCCTCGATTAAGTCCTTGCTGATTTGTTTTAGGTCGGCACCACCACTTAAGGTAGTGATATGCTCAGCTTCTTTGGGACTGATTTGTTTGTCTAAACGCAATAAGCGATTGGCCAATGACAAATACAAGTCTTCGTCTTTAGCTCCCATCATTACCGCCTGCAATAAATCCTTCATGGGCACGGACTTCTTCCGTTCCAGTGGCCGGCTATCGGTTTTCTTGGATTTGGTAGCTCCTACGGCATCTACAATCACAAAATGGGTCTTGGCCGCTGCTCTTCTGGAAACGGATTGCAGATCATTGCTGTCAAGGGTTCGGGTACCGCGCCCTTTCATCTGCTCAAAGTAATTCACACTTTTTACATCACGCATAAAGAGCAGCACCTCCAGGGCCTTTACATCAGTTCCGGTAGCGATCATATCTACCGTCACCGCAATTCTTGGATAGTAGGAATTCCTGAATTGCGCCAGTACGGTTTTGGGGTCTTCTTCTATTTTATAGGTTACTTTTTTGCAGAAGTCGTTGCCTTCCCCAAACTCCTCCCGAACTATGTTGATGATATCGTCTGCGTGGCTGTCTGTTTTCGCAAAAATCAATGTCTTAGGTACTTCGTACTCTCCGTCCGCATTTTTCCGTTCGGGGTAGATCTTGCTTTTTAAAGCACTTCTAAACTCTTTAATAATGGTTCGGATCTGCGAGATGTTGACCACTTTTTTATCGAGATCATTTTTAAAATATTCTACATCTTCATCTTCCTGCTGCCACCTTTTGGCTCTACTCAGCTTATCGCGCCTGTCCACAAACCAACCGGCTTCAATCAGGTCTCCATCTTTGCTGATCTTGGTTTCAATAGTATACACATCATAGGGTACGTTCACCCCATCCACCACCGATTCTTCGTAGGTATATTCACTCACTACATTTTGATTGAAAAAACCAAAGGTTCGTTTGTCAGGAGTAGCGGTCAACCCAATCAGAAAGGCATCAAAATAATCCAGTACTTGCTTCCATAAATTGTAGATAGAACGGTGGCATTCATCGATGATGATAAAGTCAAACTGTTCAATGGGTATCTTTTCATTGTACACCACCGGCAAGGCTTCTTTCTCCTTCATCCGCTGCTCCATCCAGCTCGATTCGTTGGGATTGTTTTGTTCAGCGGCTTCTTCCAGCTCTTCTCCTTTTAAAATAGAATACAATCGCTGTATGGTTGAGATGCAAACCTGACTGTCTGAAGCGATGTAGGAGGAGTTCAGGCGTTGCACATTATAGAGTTCTGTAAACTTGCGGTTATCATCCCTCGGCTGGTATTTCATGAACTCTTGCTCTGCTTGTTCTCCCAGGTTCTTGGTATCTACGAGAAAGAGAATGCGTTTGGCATGCGCATGTTTCAATAAGCGGTAGACAAAAGTGGAGGCCGTAAATGTTTTACCCGCCCCGGTTGCCATTTGTATCAAGGCCTTGGGTTTATTCTCTTTGAAGGATTGCTCCAGATTTTCAATGGCAACGATTTGCGCCGGTCTTAGTCCATCCGGATTTAAATGTGGCAGATTAAATAATCTTTGCCTTAAGGTTTCCGCTTGCTTGAACCATTCCTCTAGTGTTTCCGGTCGGTGAAAGTAAAACACCTCTCTTGCTCTGGGTTTGGGGTCTCGCAGATCAGTAAATCGAGTTATGGTACCGGTACTTTCGTAAACGAAGGGTAAGGTGTCGTTATTTAAATATTTGAGTTGAGATTTAGCATATTTAGCAGCTTGCTCTTCCACCATGTTGATGCGGTGGCCTTCGCTTTCCCTTTTCGCTTCAATCAAACCAATTGGTTCCCTATTAACAAAAAGGGTGTAGTCAATATAATTGTCTTCTCCATCAGGCGTTTTTACCTGCCATTCACGTATAGCCACACCCTTGGATGCAGAATGATTAACACGGTCTTTACTTTGTACTGCCCAACCGGCCTGTTCCAGCATTTTATCTATGCGATCACGCGCTTCTTGCTCTGGATTTTGATTTGAAGTAGCCATCAGTAAATCAAGAATGCAATATCCAAAAAATATCGCAAATAAAAATCACGGAAAATGAGTATTGATAAAATAGATAATTTGATTTATGGCCAATGTATGACTTTGCTTACTTAGTGAGTTTTTCAAACCTTCCTCTTCATAAATCGCAAATCCCACCCCTCCTTCCAGTAATCATTTTCCTCACGCGTAGTAATAAATCCCGAGCGGGCATAGAACTGATCGGTCAGCTGGGTGGTCATCAGGCTGATGTGGCTGTACTCCCCGCTTTGGCGGATGCGATCCATAAGGAATTCGAGCAATGCGCGTCCATGGCCCATGCCGTGCTGCTGCCGGTGAACAAAAAACCAGACAATACGGGCCTCCCCGGGGTTTTCCGTGAGGTATCCGCCTCCGCCCAGCAACTCCTCTCCTTCCACTATCACGTAATATTCCTCCGGGGGATCCTGCATTACTTTTTTGTAAATACCGGCCTCCCGGGGCATGAAATACTCCGGCACATTGGATTGAAATGCCTCCATCAAGGCAGGCAAATGGGCGGGCTGGTAAGGTGCGATCTTCATGGCGGGCCTAAAAATAGATAAATATCCTCATCATTACTCCTCTCCCCTTACCTTTGCCACCCATGCGCAAAAATTCTCCCTTTTCCTGCTTATTATTGGCCTTCCTGCTGCTGTCGGGAAGTCCGCAATCTGCGGCCCAGTTCCGGGAAACCTACTTTGAAAAAGGCCACCGGGAGATCCGCCTGGGCAATTACGCCCAGGCCATTGAATACCTCAACTACACCCTGGCGGAGCGGGAGTATTTTCAGGCCTATTTCTACCGGGGTTTTGCCAAGTACCAGCTGGGCGACCTCATGGGCAGCGAGGCCGACCTCAGCGCCTGCCTGGAGCGTATTCCCACCCACCGCGATGCCCTGCACTACCGCGCCATCGTGCGCTCAGAGTTGCTGGATTACGGGGCCGCCCTGCAGGATTTTGAAAAGGCCATCGCCCTGGATTCCATGAACTGGGAGATCTACCTCAACCGCGCCATCACCGACATTTCCCTTTACAACTTCGAGCAGGCCATCGCCGACTGCGACCATGCCCTGAAACTCAATCCCGGCAACCTCAAGAGCCGCACCATCAAGGCTGTGGCCCTCACCGAACTGGGTTACCCGGATTCCGCCCTCACCATTTTCAATGAGATACTGCGGAAGCATCCCTACAACCAGCCTGCGCTCATCCACCGCTCGGCTGCCCTGCAAAAGCTGGAAGATTATGAGGCCGCCGCCTCCGACCTGGAATTTATCCTGCTAAAGGATTCCCTGAATGTGGATGCCCTGCTGCAACTGGCCCTGCTGGAAGAGGAAAAAGGCAATAACGAACGGGCCATGGAACTGCTTAACCGGGTGCTGGAGCTTTCCCCTTTTCACGGCATTGCTCTATTCAACCGGGGCATTTTAAAATCCATGCAGGAAGACTACCGGGGGGCGCTCGCCGACTACGACCGCGTACTGAGCAGTAACCCCAACAACGTATCCGCCCTTTACAACCGGGCTTTGATGTATGAAAAGCTGGGAAAAAGCGAGCAGGCCCTGGCTGATTTCGACCAGGTGATCGAGCTGCTGCCCAACTTTACCCAGGCCTACCTGGCGCGGGCGGAGATCAAACAGCAGCAGCACAACCTGAGCGGGGCGCAGAAAGACCTGGAGCTGGCCAGATACGCCGAATTGCAAAACGAACAACTGGCGCGGGAAGGCTTCAGCAGCGCCCAGGTGAAGAAGGTGATGGAGGCCACCCACCTCTCCAGCCGGCAGCAGAGCAGTACTGCCGCCCGGTCGGAAGAGGATTACCAGGCCAACCTCAGGCTCAAACCTTTTTTCCACCTGATCCCCACCCATTACATGCAGCACATCACCGACTATTACCTGCAGGATAAAAATGAGATCACCCACGAGCTCATCGGCTTGCTGGCCGCCGACCACGAAATGGACCTGCAGGCCATCCGCCGGGAGCTGGATTCCCTGGACCGCTTAAAAGGAAGGGACAGCCTTACCTACGATTACTACATCAAACGGGGGATCCTGCATACCCAGAACGAGGATTATAACCTGGCTTTTGAAGATTTTGACCGGGCCATTGCCCTGAACCCGAACTCCATGCTGGCGTACTTTGGCCGGGCCAACACCCGCCTGAAACTAAAGGAATTGTTACTGGAGTTCAATCCCCCGGATCAGGTGCTGGAGGATGGGGAGCTAAAACCCGCCGAAGGCGTGGTGGTGGAAGATGAAAATTCATTTGAAAACATCACCGAAGACTACCGGCAAGCCATTGCTATTGATTCCACCTTTTCCTATGCCTATTTTAACCTGGCCTATGTGCTCAATCAGATGCAGGAGATCAAGCAATCGATCAACACCCTGGACCGGGCCATTGCCCTGAACGGGGAATTTGCCGAGGCGTATTTTAACCGGGGATTGAATTACCTTTACCTTAAAAA
Source organism: uncultured Flavobacteriales bacterium (assembly GCA_964492055.1). Classification (GTDB taxonomy): domain Bacteria; phylum Bacteroidota; class Bacteroidia; order Flavobacteriales_E; family Vicingaceae; genus CAZBIF01. Next base: position 507 of record CAZBIF010000150.1, on the reverse strand, counting down.
TACCGGGGCAGGCTGCAAGGACCTGAGCAAGGCCGGGGAACTGGGCAGCCGGGAAGCTTATAGCCTGATCCTTCGCTTTTGTAGAAATTAAGCTTTTAAAGAAACAACTTTATAAGGCCATTTATAAACTATTTATATTTCTAACTTTTCGCTCAAACCAAAAAAATCCGACAGGATTTTATATTGGGCGGGTGGACAAATCAGCGGGCCGGCGAGAGCCAGTGCGTGGAAGCATTGATTTGCTCACGAAATTGTGATTATTTGGTGTTCGCGAACTTCGTTTGTCTTGACTTTTTCGTTCTTTTTGGTCAAGCAAAAAGGACAAAGAATAAAAGCAAAGACTGATCCGCCAGAACGCAGGGATAAATAATGAGCAGTATACTGCATCAACAATACCATATATTAGGCTTCCAGATATGCGTGCAAGCAATTCACATCTAACAATTTGGCACAGAAATATTGAGTAGCAATACTTTAGTCGTTGCAGGATGTTATTATGAGGTATAC
>CAZBIF010000149.1:5801-6253 GCA_964492055.1 uncultured Flavobacteriales bacterium | reverse complement strand
TTAGGGTGTCGATCAGGTGGTGTGTAACTTCAGCCTGCTCTGATTTAGTTGGTTTGGCGGTGCCAATGGACAATTCCCGGTAAAATTGGCGGGAGTCGGCGGAGATGATCTCTGTGTCGAATTCCTTGCCCAGGGCAATGGCCATACTGGTTTTACCTACAGCGGTTGGGCCACAGATCACCACTACGGTGGGAGGGGGTGACTTCATAAATACTCTTCGTAATCGTCCAGGTTTTCAAGATCGTCCTGATCGAAAAGGTCATCACCTCCGTCAATCTCCTCGTCCAACAGGGAGTCGAGCAGGTCCATTTCTTCCTCCGGAGGGGATTGAATAAACCCTTCCGGTAATTCTCCTTTTTCTTCAATTACCTTACTTGCTTCTACCGCTTCCTCATTCTGTTCAAGCAGTTCAAGATAAAACTTTTTTTCGTTTAAAAAATCAAAGTGATATT
>CAZBIF010000149.1:4087-5791 GCA_964492055.1 uncultured Flavobacteriales bacterium | reverse complement strand
GCACCTCCGGATTTGAGTAGATGGATGAAAGGGTTTGCTCTTTCATTTGCTTAATGTGCTCTTCAAAGGCTTCCAGATGAAATTCTGCAGCCAATTCATAATTAGCATCATACAGAGCGAAACTGCATAACTTATCTTCCGGTAAATTGAATAATTCAACGATCAGTAGATGTAGTTCATACAAGCTCATACGGGCATCCATTTGCACATCCTTGTAGACCACCTGCGGGCTGTCGGCCAGTATTTTCAGCTTCATCACGCCTTTTCTTTTTTTATGATGCCTATCTCTTTGGCTTTCTTATGCAGGTATTCCAATGCAGCTTGCCGGTCATTATGCAATTCACCTTCGAGGATAGCTTCACGAATGGCATTTTTAAGTTTGCCCACAGCCGGAGAGGGGGAGAGGTCAAATTCTTTCATAATATCTTCCCCACTAACCGGGGGTTGCCAGTTACGAAGTTGATCTTTGGCTTCCACCTCTTTTAGTTTATCTTCTACGAGTAGGAAGTTCGTAGCATAGCGTTGCTGTTTCTTGGGATTTTTTGTGGTTATGTCAGCCTTGCAAAGTTTCATCAGGTCATCCACATCATCACCTGCATCAAACAACAACCTTCTGATGGCAGAGTCGGTTACGCTTTCCTTTACCAGGGCGATGGGGCGAAGGTGAAGGCGGACGAGTTTCTGCACGTATTTCATTTTCTGATCTTGCGGAAGTTTGAGCCTCTTAAAAATACCCGGCACCATGCGGGCTCCTTTGTCTTCGTGCCCATGAAACGTCCATCCGGCAGCAGGGGAAAAACGCTTTGTTGGTGGCTTGGCAATATCGTGAAGTATAGCAGCCCACCGAAGCCATAGATTATCTGTATAAGGCGCAATATTGTCAAGTACCTGAAGGGTATGATAGAAATTGTCTTTATGTGATTTCCCTCCCCTGGTTTCTATGCCTTTCAAGTCCTGCATTTCAGGAAAGATGATGGGAAGCAGGCCCGTTTCTTCAAGAAGTTTAAAACCGTTCGAGGGCTTTTCCGCCAGGATGATCTTATTTAATTCATCGGTAATGCGTTCCTGTGAGACGATTGAAAGGCGATCTTTCTCCTGACTAATGGCATGCAAGGAAGATGTTTCAATTACAAAATTTAAAGTCGTGGCAAAACGGATAGCCCGCATCATTCGTAAGGGATCATCGGAATAGGTTCGGGAAGGTTCTAGCGGGGTGCGGATGATGCGGTTTTTCAGATCTTCTTTTCCGCCAAAAGGGTCAATGAGTTCCCCTAAATTTTTTTCATTCAGGGAAATGGCCATGGCGTTTATGGTAAAGTCCCTCCGATTCTGATCGTCTTCCAGGGTGCCATCTTCCACCATTGGTTTACGGGAGTTTTTCCGGTAACTTTCCTTTCTGGCACCTACGAATTCAATTTCCCACTCCTCGGTTTTTAACATAGCAGTGCCGAAATTCTTAAAAACAGTAGGTGGGGCAACTCCTAATAGTTTACTCGTTTCCTTTGCCAGCTTAATTCCGCTTCCGAGGCATACGACATCCAGGTCTTTACTTTCCCTGCCGAGAAGCAGGTCACGCACATAGCCGCCTACGACAAAGGCCTGCACGTCTAGCTGTTGTGCAGCTTTTTGCAGGGTTTTGAAAACGGGATGTTTGAGATTGAAATTCAAGGAAAAACTTTAACACAAAGTTAGCATTATTGGATC
>CAZBIF010000149.1:1597-4077 GCA_964492055.1 uncultured Flavobacteriales bacterium | reverse complement strand
ACGCAGGATTTTTACTTCCCCATTTTCGTCGATCTTCATGATCTTGGAAGGTTTTCCGCTCATTTCTTCCGCATATCTCAGGGGCATGGTAAAGTCGACTTTTGCTATCAACTCTTCGTTGATGTCCTCAAAGTAGAGCGGTGTAGGTTCAGCCGTAAAATTGGCTGAGGTGGACACTAGGGGTTTCTGAAATTTGCTGAGTAAGGTATCACAAATTCCGGAACTAATATAACGTATGCCAATCGTACCGTCTTCATTTATGGCCTCTCCACTGATATACCGGGTTCCCTGTACTACCAGGGTCAACGGATCGGTAGCATATTCGATCAGTTCCCACATCAGGTCCGAGGGGTTTTTAACACATTGATTGAACATGCGGTCAGAGTTGACAAGGATAATAAAGCTCTGATCCGGGTTTCGCTTTTTTAATTCCCGCAGCCGGCTAACGGCTTTATTGTTGGTAGCATCACAGCTAAGTCCCCAGATCGTATCAGTGGGGGTAAGGATGGTATCGCCGTTTTTTAAATGCTGCACGGCTTTCTGAATAACTTCATTTTCGTTCATAGGGCTAATAGTTCAGCAATTTAATTGGGCATAATTTTAGTTAATTTTGATTGAGTTACGCATGAAATTTTTTGTTAAAATAATTCTTATTTTGCTCATTACCCTGGAGTCAACTGCCCAGTCCGATTCCCTCATAGTAGTGAATTCAGTGGTCTTGCATGGTGATACCATACCCTTGCAACGGCTGAGCCCGGTTTATGTTTTCGCTCCCCGACAGTTTGAAAGTGCCCGGGAAGAGCGGCAGTACGGAAGGTTAAAACGGTACGTGGTAAAAGTTTATCCCTACGCCAAGGTGGCGGGTCAAATGCTCGAATATTTCGACGATACCCTGCAAACTTTCCGGTCTGAAAACAAGCGAAAAGCGTATCTGAAAAAGGTAGAAGAAGAACTCAAAGAAGAATTTGGGGGGGAGTTGAAAAAACTGACCATCAAACAAGGGATCATTCTGGTGAAATTAATTGACCGGGAAACCGGCAGTACTTCTTATGATCTTATTAAACAGTTAAGGGGTTCCTTTTCAGCATTTATCTGGCAATCCCTGGCTCGCTTATTTGGATCCAATTTAAAATTAGAATATGATCCTTACGGGGAAGATGCCCTGATTGAAGAAATTGTAGTGCAGATTGAAGCTGGCATTATCCCTTATCAGCCCCGCAACCGCCATTCCGGTTAGGTAAAGTTAGGGCTTATTACCAAATCCTTGCTTCCCGCTGTATAGATATAAAACCCTTCCCCGGATTTAACCCCCAAACGTTTGGCCGTCACCATGTTCACCAGCAACGGGCAAGGCGCATACTTGGGATTCCCAAAACCCTCATGCAGTACTTGTAAAATAGAAAGACACACATCCAGGCCGATAAAGTCAGCTAATTGCAATGGACCCATGGGGTGGGCCATGCCCAGTTTCATCACGGTATCTATTTCTTCTACACCCGCCACCCCTTCGTACAGACTGTAAATGGCTTCATTGATCATGGGCATAAGTATGCGATTGGCCACAAAACCCGGATAATCGTTTACTTCTACCGGTATTTTATTCAGTTTACGCGAAACTTCCATAATCGTCTCAGTAACCTGGTCAGAAGTGGCATAACCGCGAATGATCTCCACCAGTTTCATTACCGGCACGGGATTCATGAAATGCATGCCAATCACCTGTTCCGGACGGTTGGTCACTGCTGCGATCTTCGTAATACTTATGGAAGAGGTATTGGTTGATAGAATAGTCTTAGCTCCGCAAAGTTGATCGAGGTCTTTAAAGATCTTTAGCTTCAGATCAACATTTTCCGTCGCCGCTTCCACCACCAGATCTACTCCGGCCACCCCACTTTTCATTTCCGTATATGTAGTCAGATTTTGCAAAGTGTTCTTCTTTTCTTCCGCAGTGATCTTTTCCTTAGCCAGTTGCCGGTCCAGGTTTTTCTCGATGGTTTGCATTCCTTTATCAAGGGAAGCTTGTGAAATATCGATCAACGAAACTTCATAACCGAATTGAGCAAAGGTGTGGGCGATACCGTTGCCCATGGTTCCTGCACCTATCACAGCTATTTTTTTCATCTGAAAAGTGGTTTTTTTGTGAGGGGCAAATGTAGGGATTGACTAGACTTCAGGCAAACCTATTTACCACTTCCCTTAAGGACTATCATCACGGTATAGATCAAAATTTTAATATCCACATACAGGGACATATTTTCAATGTAAATGATATCGTATTTCAGCCGCTCTACCATTTGATCCACATTTTCCGCATATCCGTATTTCACTTGTCCCCAGGAAGTGATGCCGGGGCGCACTTTGAGTAAATGATTATAATGGGTGGCTTTTTCCACGATCTTATCGATAAAAAACTGCCGTTCGGGGCGGGGACCAACCAGGGACATATCCCCGATCAGCACATTGAAGAACTGGGGCATCTC
>CAZBIF010000149.1:0-1587 GCA_964492055.1 uncultured Flavobacteriales bacterium | reverse complement strand
ATATACATGGAGCGGAATTTATAAATATTAAAGGGCTTACCATGCAGGCCAATACGCTCCTGGGCGAAAATTACCGGACCCCTGGTAGTTAATTTCACAATGAGACCAACTATAATAAATAATGGGAAAAACAATAATAAAACCAGTAAGGAAACGGTTATATCAATCAGCCGCTTAATGGTTTGTTGCCAGGCAGGCATGATCTCCCGGTTAATGACAATAAGAGGAGCACCAAAAATGGTGGACATTTTAACTGAGCCCGATAGAATATCGTACATATCGGGAATCACTTTAATCAGGACGTTCAATCCTTCCAGTTGGCCGATGATGCTTTCCAGCTGTTCGTGCTCAGAGGATTCTATGGCAATAATAGCTTCTTCTACTTCACGTTCAAGTACTACTTTTTTCAGTTCGTTGTAGTTTCCAAGAAAGGGCAGTTTATCTTCAAGTACGTAATTCTTCTTCCTTTCCACGCGGATAAATCCAATGAACCTATTCCCGTAGGATTTTTTTTCTCCCTCTATTTCCTCATACAAGCGCAATGCTTTTTCATTGCTGCCAATAATGATAGTATTAAAACCGATCTCCCGATTCTGTACGCGTTTTACCGTTCTGCTGGTGAGAAGAAATCGGAAAAAATAAGTGAGGAAAAAATGAAAGAAAAGAATATATAAATAAGAAAGATAATAATCCTTGTAGGTATCAATCTCGTCATCCAGAATAAAGATAAAAAAGAGCAAAGTACAACCTAAAATGCTCACTACCAAAGTTTGAATGAGTTCATTTAACCTTGATTTCCGGTATACTTCCCGGTAAAATCCGGAAGCGGCATACAACAAGAGCCAGGCGAGCGGCAGGCAAATCAGCGCAATGAAAAAATTTTGATTATATTCTACCGGGATCTCATAGCCGAATTTGGATGGCTCAAGGTAAACTTTACGAAAGCGGTAAAATAAAAACCAGCCCAGGGCAGCGGCAAGGAAATCAAGAACAATATATTTTATACGCTGTAAACGTGGATTCATGCGTGAATCAATTTTACGTTGTCCAGCCGGAAAACAGCAGTTTCTTCTGCGGTTTTTTCTAATCTGAAATAAATACTATAGTTAAAAGCGTTAAAATTGCTGGAAATAGGTTCTCCGAGATCAATATAGATTTTATTCCAGTAACTGCGCGCCCTCACATTCACTATAGGGATTCTTTCCCTTTGGTCATCCCGGAAAATTCCTACCGAAAAATCGTGAGTGGATTGATAGTTAAATTCGAGATAGATAGCTTCCCCGTTTCTTGGTACATCGTAAAAGGTAGGTGTAAATGCTTCAAAAAGGTCGGTTCCCACACCCATAGTAACCTGACCTGAGGAGCCTTCGAAAGCATCAGGCCCATCTATGGGCGAAAACATAGGTCCTGACGTATAGGGGTATTTAAAACTATTTCCGAATTCAAAATCTTCTCCGGGATACCCTGGGGAAGGCTCATTAATGGTAGCAGTGGCTACATAATTAACCACCGGATGGAGAGTTTCCTCTTCCAGGGGGGGCAAATTTGTATTGATCTGATAATCGGTGTAGAAAGGATAGATCTCTT
>CAZBIF010000148.1:5411-6263 GCA_964492055.1 uncultured Flavobacteriales bacterium | reverse complement strand
CGCCGATCGCGGTGCACCCACTCAACTTCCAGTTTATCCCCTTTTTCCTTTGCCATTTTTTTCCCAAAGGCCGAGATGGGCTGAAAAGGGTCATCGTTAACTTCTGAACCGGCAATTACCGGCATGTACTCATCCAGTAAGTTAACCATCATTCTGGCAAGCCTGGTTTTAGCCTGTCCGCGAAGACCCAGCAGGTTGATGCTATGCCCTGCCAATATGGCCCTTTCCAACTGCGGGATCACCGTGTCCTCATATCCGTAAATACCCTGAAACACGTTTTCCCCCGCCTGCAGTTTTGTGATGAGGTTTTCCCTCAACTCCTGTCTTACCGGCTTGCTTGTATAATTGGCCTTCTTTAAATCGCCCAGGTTTTTGATTTTGTCTATATTCATTTTATGCTAAAATCTTTTGCTTTTATTCCTTTCATAATCCTTAAAAATGAACTCCCCCAGTCCTTGCAGGCCGGCATAAAAGGCCTTGCCTTTATTCGCTTCCGTAAATTCCTCAACGAACTTCTGCAGATAGGGATCGCGGGCGATCATAAAGGTGGTAATGGGGATGTTCAACTTGCGGCACTGTATAGCCAGGTTAATGGTCTTATTCAATATTTTGGGATCCTGCCCCCAGCTGTTCTGATAGTATTCCCCGTTTTCAATGATACAGGTGGGTTTGCCGTCGGTGATCATAAAGATTTGCTTATTGCTGCCTTTGCGTCGCCGCAGCAGATCCATGGCCAATTCCAGCCCGGATACGGTATTGGTATGGTACGGTCCTACTGACAAGTACGGCAGGTCTTTGATCTTCACCTCCCAGGCATCATTGCCAAATACCACAATTTCCAGACTGTCTCTG
>CAZBIF010000148.1:4403-5401 GCA_964492055.1 uncultured Flavobacteriales bacterium | reverse complement strand
TTTTGATGGATCAGTTCAGCCAGGGCCATGGCTACCTTTTTGGCCGGGGTGATGCGGTCTTCCCCATACAGGATCATGCTATGGGAAATATCGATCATCAGGACAGTTGCCATTCTGGCACGTTGAAAATTTTCCTTTACCGAAAGGTCGGATTCCGTCATGCGAAATTGCTCAATGCCGTGATTGATTTGGGCATTTTTAAAAGATTCATTGAAATCTATCTGTTCCGGACTATCACCGAAGCGAAACGGACGCAAGTCGGCTGTTTCATCATCCCCCTTCCCGCTCATGGAGGTGTGGTGGTTGCCGCTTTCGCTTTTTTTCAATTTCCCGAAGATCTGCTCCAGGGCACGCTGTCGGATGATCTGTTCCCCCTTCGCTCCAAGTCCCTTGCTGCCATCGGGTTTTTGCTGCACGATGTTGCGGGATTCAAGCTCCCGGCGAAAATCCTCCAGGGTGTAGTCAGGGGTGGTGAGGCCATATTCATCATCCAGCTCTTTCAACCAGCGGAAACTTTCTTCATAATCGCCGGAGGTATGGGTCATTAATTCAAGAAAAATATTGAGCAAACGCTCAAAGGGAGTTTGCGCCTTTTCTTCTTCCTGTACATATTCTCCAAAACGGAAACCGATCATGGGTTAAAGTTACGGGCTTAAACACTTTTATTTGTGAAGGGTTTGTTAATTAATACAAACTGCCACCCATAACATTGGAGCAACTTTCCCGTATGGAACCTTACAAATGAGAAATTTCGGCTTGTTGATTGTGTTTTTTCTGGGGCTGCAATTGCAAGCTGACACCTTAAAGCCGATAGATATCAGCTCCATCAGGGGATCGCGTCACCTTGCACCCCATGCGCTTATCCTGGAAGACAAAGAGCAGCAGTATACGCTAAGCCAGGTCCTTTCGCAGGAAGACTCGCTTCATTATTTTCAGAGCAATTCAGCAGTCCCATATATGGATTTTACCACTTCCACCTACTGGATGAAATTAAAGGT
>CAZBIF010000148.1:0-4393 GCA_964492055.1 uncultured Flavobacteriales bacterium | reverse complement strand
TACTACATCGAATTGGCGCGCCCTCTTACCAACTTCGTGGAGCTATACATTTATGATGAAAACCAAAATCTGGTGGAGCAATTTTCCGCAGGGGATGAATATTTCTTTTGCAGTCGGGAATACGAACACCGCAATTACATATTCCCGGTAGAATTCCCGCCCGGGGAAGCGCGTTTACTTATGATTAAAACAAGCAGCGACGGGGAGATCCTCAAGTTGCCTATCCGTTTCTGGGAAGTCAATCAGTTTACTGAATTCACCGCTCAGGAAAATTTCTTTCTCGGCTTTTACTACGGTCTCTTTTGCCTGGTCATAATCCTTTTCTCTTTTTTTGGCCTGGCTTTGCGGCAAAAGCTGTATTTAAATTTTGTGATCTACGTATTCTCCCTTGCCCTCTTCCAGTTTTCACTGGATGGGCTGGCTTTCCAATACCTTTGGAGGGGAGTCCCCTGGCTGGCCAATCATGCCATCCTCATCTTCGCTGCCACTTCCATGCTGGCCATGTTGTTGTATGTACGCCGTTTCCTCGATTTCAACCGTACATTTCCCCGCTACAATATCGGCTACAATATATTTTTAGGCTTATTCTGCATATTCCTTATTACCTCCTTTCTGCAAGGCCCTTTATATGCCATAACCTTCCCTATATTAAATGGATTATCCTTTATAGCTGTACTTTATATAATATTTGGTATCTACTTGAAATACAAGCATGAAAATAAAGTTGAACTGCCGGTGCTTTTAGCATTTATTGCCCTCACCATCAGTTCCATTCTTTTTATCCTGAGCAACGTAAATTATATAAAAAGTGAATTCCTTGCCACCAATGCTTTGAAGCTGGGTTCCGCTACCGAAGTGATCTTTCTCTCCATTGCCATGGCCGGCAGATACCGGCGCACGCAGGCAGAAAAAATACAAGCGCAGGAGGAAGCTTTTATCCGGCTGAAAGAGATCAATACGTTGAAAAACCAGCAAACCGAACGCCTGGAAAAAGAAGTGGCTGAAAGGACGAAAGAGATACTCGAGAAAAACGATATACTGGAAACAAAGAACAAGGAGATCATCAATAGTATTAACTATGCCCAGCGCTTGCAGGAGGCTATTTTACCCTCTGCGGGTCAACTGATCAGAGCTTTACCGGAATCGGCGGTATTATTTATGCCGAAGGATATTGTAAGTGGTGATTTTTATTGGATGCAGGAAACCAGGGACCGGGTTTATTTTGCGGTGGCTGACTGCACGGGACATGGTGTACCGGGAGCCATGTTAAGTGTTTTGGGACACAACTCCCTAAACCGTTGCATCAAGGAATTCAACCTGACAGATGCCGGGGCGATCCTCGATAAATTAACGGAACTGGTTACAGAAGCTTTCAGTAATGAAAAAACCAGTGTGAGTGACGGGATGGACATCTCCCTTTGCATCTGGGGCAAAGCGGATAAACTGCAATTTGCCGGGGCTTTCAATCCCCTCTACCTGATCAGGGAGGGCGAACTGACCGAAATAAAAGGAAATAAGCAGCCCATTGGCAAATTTGAACAGCGGGAAGCTTTTACCACCCATGAACTAAGCCTGCAAAAGGGAGATTCGGTTTTTCTCTTTTCCGATGGTTATGCGGATCAATTCGGAGGGCCAAAAGGAAAAAAGTATCGCTATGGAAAGTTTAAAAGCCTGTTGCAGAGCACGCTTGATCTACCAATTACGCAGGTGGAGGATAGGTTAAATAAAGAGATCCTGGAATGGAAAGGTGAGCTGGAGCAGATCGATGATATCTGCGTGCTGAATGTGAGGTTTTGATTTTTTTTATATCTTTACTATCATGAAAAAGTTTTTCATTGTCATTTGCTGTATCTTAGGAACCTACGCTCAGGCTTGTAACGATAGCCTTGGCACATTTTGAATTTAAACATGACCTTGACACTTACCTAAGATTCGTAGAAAGCCATACTGAACGTATACAGTACAGTGATAGCAAATACAATATAGAATTGTATGCTGAAAACCTGCGGAAATATTCTTGGAGATTGTATAAAAATGCAGGAGAGCAATTCAGTTGTGAGGACGGAAACTTCTTTTTTCCATTTTATTTGGCGGATTGCTCATCGGCAGTGTTTTATGTATTTTCCATTTATTCTCTCTTTGACGAAGAATGCCCTCCTGCCAAACGAACATACCAACGGGCGTTTGAGCGTATTGCCCATCTAGCATGGCGAATTAAGCACAACGATAAGCCGGAAAAAATTGAGAAATTCAATAAGGAGATCAGAATATTGGGCGATCAACTGGCCAACCGTTAAAAATCACTTTTCAGTTTTATCCAAAATCAACCCTACTTCCATAGCAAGGTGAAGGGGCTCTACCGGTAACTGATGCAGAATCTTGTATTGATAAGTTCCTTGCCGGGGGAAATTTTTTCGTTCATCCACAACCTGCTCCAGGTCCCAGATATCATAGCCCGGATCCCCTATATAATCCCCTTCTTCGTTTTTGATCTGCAAAGTGTAACGGTACATATTTTCCTTTCCCTCCGGGGTAGTTTCTATCACAAGGACCGGCAGGCGGTCATATTGAAACCCTTCCGCATACCGAAAAGCAAGGCTCATACGGTAGCTGGCTCCTGATTCTTCAATTTCCACCGTGAATGGAATGGCTTGCTTGCTTTGCCAGGCCAGATCCTCCAGCTCATAATGTTCTACATACACCCGCCCTTCAGGATGACAGGCCAAGAGAAAGGTCAGTAATGCTACTCGCAGTATTTTTTTCATTCCACTAATATAAAAAATTTTAAATAGCTAAATAAATGCATACATGTGCCGCATAGCAAAGTAATACCTCTTCTTCCTTTGGAACATTACTTGCTAATTGAACAATTAAAACAAAAGGATTGTAAATAGGACTAATATTTTTATGAATTTAATAGCAACTGATGAATTTTCCTTTTTTCCACCTTACCCCACGCCCTTCATTTTTCTTTCGTAAAAAGTGGGTTGGCCTCCTGCTACTCGCCCTGCCATTTAACGCTAAAAGTCAAATAGATGAAGAGGCCCTTGGTGCCTGGTACATGTATTTTTACAGTGCCGATATTTCCGATAAAGGATGGGGCATGCAAGGTGATTTTCAATACCGTAACTGGAATATTGCCGGTGACCTGGAGCAACTTTTACTACGCAGTGGTTTCACTTACACCCCCACTGAAGCTGATATTAAGTTTACCCTGGGTTATGCCAATATACGCACCGGCGCCTATGGAGAGAGCAATGCCCTAGTGATTGAAAACCGCATCTATCAGGAAGCCCTCTTCCCTACCAACCTGGGCCGGTTTTTCCTCACCCACCGCTTTCGCTTTGAGCAGCGGTTTGTAGAGGATCAGGATTTCCGAACCCGTTACCGTTACAACCTATTCGTCAACATCCCCCTGAACAAACCCACCATTGCCGTTAATGCGGTTTACCTTGCTTTATATAATGAATTGTTCATCAACGGTCAGAGAAACATCAGTGAGCAGCGAAGCGTGGAATTGTTTGATCGAAACCGTACATATATAGCCCTTGGCTATCGTTTATCTGAAAACATAAAAATTCAAATGGGGGGCATGCGGCAGGTTACCGATAACTGGAGCAAGGACCAGCTGCAATTCAGCCTTCACCACAACTTCTAACAAGCGGTTGTAGAAAGAGAAGTATTTAAATGGCCGCCCGCCTCCGCTATTTTAAGTAATTATGCAATTATTCCAGCGAGGCATTGAAGCAAATTGACCGGTATATCATTAAAAAGTTCCTCGGGACTTTTTTCTTTTCCCTGATGCTCATCGTGACCATTTCCCTGGTATTCGACTTTACGGAAAATGTGGATGAGTTTATTGAGAAAAAGGTCAGCTTCAAGAGTGTGTTTTTTGATTATTACATCTACTTCATCCCTTATTTTGCTAATCTCTTCAGCCCCTTATTCATTTTTATATCGGTCATTTTCTTCACCTCCAAAATGGCTTCCAATACCGAAATTGTGGCCATTCTGGCCAGTGGGGTTTCCTTCTGGAGGATTTTACGCCCTTATCTGGTATGTGCAATTTTCCTGGGCATGCTTTCCTTTTTTTTCAATAGTTTCCTCATCCCGGTCACCAGCGAGAAGAGACTGGATTTTAAATACAAATACATCAAAAATAAAGACAAGCATATTCACATGCAACTCGATTCCAACAGTTACGCCTACATCGGTGATTTTACGGTAGCATCCAACACCGGGATCAAGTTTGCACTCGAACGCTTCAATAAAGACCTCGAGCTTGAGTATAAACTCATGGCGGATTACGTTCGCTGGGACAGCACCAAAAACAAATGGACCATTCAAAACTATTACGAAAGGTTTATAAACGGAAAAGAAGAGCGCATTCGCC
>CAZBIF010000147.1:3946-6333 GCA_964492055.1 uncultured Flavobacteriales bacterium | reverse complement strand
GTTTTGAACCGCTATATGGGAGGAAACATTCGCTATGAAAGAAGTAATTTCAGCATAGGAGTTACGGCCGTAAATCACCGGATTGAAGGATTATTTCAACCGAATGACCACATTTACAACCGTTTTTCCATTCTGGATAACAACAACACCAACCTGGGAGTGGATTATTCCTATATCTACCGTAACCTTAATTTTTTCGGGGAGATAAGTAAAAGTATCGATGGCGGATTAGCCGCTACCAATGGACTTTTGGTAGTACTTGACCCCAGGCTATCCATTGGTGTACAACAGCGGTACTTCGCTTATGATTTCAGGCCTATCCAAAGCAATGCCGTGGGGGAAAACACCCTAAATACCAACGAAGAAGGTCTTTTTTTCAGTATCAAATCCCGCTTCTCCCGCGCTTTCACCCTCTCAGCTTATGCTGATCAATATGCCTTTTCATGGCTGCGCTACCAGACGGATGCCCCTTCCAAAGGACAAAACTACATGGGCCAATTGACCTATAAACCCGACAAAAAACTACAGCTTTACTTCCGCTACCGGGATCGCCGCAGGGGACGCAATACAAATGAAGAGACCAATATAGATAAAATCACTTTAGAAAACCGTGTAAACTACCGTCTTCATTTCAGTTACCAGATCACCTCCGGCATAAAACTAAGCAGCCGGGTAGAATGGAGTGAATATGAACTGGGGGCGGAAAAAGAGTCGGGATTTGTTATGTACCAGGATTTGCATTTTAAAGAATTGAGCAGTCCACTCAGTTTTTCCCTTCGGTATGCCCTCTTTGATACCGAAAGTTACAACAGCCGCATTTATGCTTATGAAAATGATGTACTTTACGCATTCTCCATTCCGCCCTATTACGGGCGGGGAAGCCGCTTTTATTTGCTCACCAAATACCACCTACGGCGAGGGCTGGACCTTTGGTTCCGGTATGCCCGAACAATTTACACAGACAGGACTTCTATAGGCAGTGGCAAGGAAGAAATCCCTGCACCTCATCGCAGTGAGATCAAAGCCCAGTTACGCCTAAAGTTTTAAACGTGCTTAAAAGACATAGAACCAACCGCTCCCTTTACCTGCTGAACATGATCCTTTTCATGGGCTTCGCCTTTGAATTCTTTATCCGGGGGGATAATTTTTTCGGTGCCCTGATGATCTTTAACGGACTATTTAACCTGCTTGCGCATCAGCAGGCACCTCGCCGCATAGCTACCATTACCGTGCTGCTTAATCTCTTCAATACCATCCTGAGCCTCACGGTGGCATATAATTACAGCAATCTGAATTATGTATTTCTTTTTATCCTCTGGATACTTATCGGCATGGTCTATCTGGGGGCCGTGATCTGGCAGGTCTGGAATATTCAAAAAGTGAAGCGTAGCCGAAAACGACATAAAAAACGCATCAGCTGATTTTCGCTCCTGTCTTTTCCATTTCATTCCAAAAGCCAGGGAAGCTTTTATTCACCACTTCAACTTCGTCTAACAAGATGCACTTCAAAACCGGCAAGGCTGCCGCAAAAGACATGGCTACCCTGTGGTCAGCGTAAGCACGAATGGAATAACATTCTTTTTCCACTAACCGTCCCTTTACCTGTAATGTATTGCCATTAACTTCCTTAACGGTAATGCCAAGCTCCTGCATGTTGAGGCGAAGTGCATCCACCCGGTTGCTTTCTTTGCTTTCAAGGGTTTGTGTGCCGCTAATTTCTACCTCCAACCCTTTCAGGGCAGCCGCTACCGCGAAAGGGAGGATGAGATCCGGATACGGGAGCAGGTCGACTTTGAGTGATGCAGGTATCCATCCTCCTCTTCGCTCATTTCCGTTACCACACCCAACTGCTGATACAGTTCAGCACAATAAACATCACCCTGAGCGGAAGGAATTTGCAGGCCGGAGAGAAATAAATTGCTGTGGTTGCTCATTGCAAAATAGCTATAGAAAAAGGCGGCGGACGACCAGTCGGTTTCTATATTAATTACTTCATTATCTATCCTGAAGCCGGGAGATACCTGAAAGTGATTATTCAATTGGAGGACTTCTACACCGAGGGAACGGAGCATCTGAAGGGTCATCTCAATATAGGGGCGGGAGACCACCTTTCCCTGCATCTGAATGTCCATGCCTTTTGGCAAAGCAGGAGCGATAAGCAAAAGGGCAGAAACAAACTGACTGCTTACGGAGGCATCAAGATTTACCTCTCCTCCCTGCAGGGGTTTACCGTGTATTTTTAAAGGGGGAAAGCCCTCCCTTTCCCGGTAAGTAATTTCCGCACCCATCTGACGTAAGGCATCTACCAGGGGGGAGATGGGTCGCTCTTTCATCCGATCGGCACCGGTCAGGATTCTCTCTCCCTGGCTGATGCTGAAATAGGCCAG
>CAZBIF010000147.1:0-3936 GCA_964492055.1 uncultured Flavobacteriales bacterium | reverse complement strand
AAAAACCGAAAAGCCGTACCCGCCATGCCTATGTTTACCTCTCCTGTATCTGTAGCTAAGGCATCTTGCAGTATATTGGTATCATCAGCCTCAGAAAGATTATTTAATTTGATTTTACCCCGGTTTAATGCTTGCAATATCAGGTACCGGTTGCTGATGCTTTTACTGGAAGGGAGATTTATGGTAAGCAGTTTTTCTTTTCGGGCCGAAGATTCATAGATGATCCGTTTCATGTCAATTCCCGATAAAAGCGAAGGCCTTCTTTGATTTGCACAGGACCAATAATTTGATCTACCACGGCTTCCCCAATGCAGTTCAACAGGCTGAAATTGATCCGTCCATCGCGATTCTTTTTGTCCTGCTGCATAAACTCCAGAAGCTGCTTCTCCTCTTCCTCTTTCCAAAGCAGTTGGGGAAAATTGCCCAGCAGATAAGTAGTTATTTCCTGTAATTCCTTTTCACTTAATCTGGTTTGCCGGTGAGATAGATAACTTTCCACCAGCATGCCTGCAGCTACCGCCGTGCCGTGGGAAACTTCCCTTTGCTTATCATGGAACAATGCCTCCAGGGCATGGCCATAGTATGGCCGAAGTTCAATTTTTTCCGCACCCCTTTATCGGTGAAGTCATGAACGACCATATCGTTTTTGATAGAAATAGCTTTTTGTAGGATTGAGGATGAAGGTATCTGCATGCTGGGCAATTTTTTTAATTCACCCCAGAAGACTTTGTCGGCAATAAGTGCGTGTTTGGCCATTTCTGCATAGCCGTTTACTAACTCTTCTTCGGCTAAAGTGCTCAGAAATTGTGGTTCGACAAAAATCGCTCTGGCCGGGTTAAATAAACCGAGCTGGTTTTTTAGTCCAAGAAAGTTTACCCCACATTTCCCTCCGTGCGCAGCATCCACCATGGCCAGTAAACTGGTAGGCAGGTGAATAAAATCAATGCCTCTTTTATAAGTCCCTGCGGCAAAAGCGCCGATATCGCATATTACTCCCCCACCCAGGTTGATGAGGAGACCTTCCCGATCTGTGCGTAGATTCAATAATTGCGTCCATAAGGTTTGTAACTTCTCCAGGGTTTTGCTTTCTTCGCCTGCGGGCAGGGAAATCACCTTCTTTTCGCTTATGATTTCGTTGAGCAAAGGAAGACAGTGCTTCTCCGTATGGGAATCACACAAAACAATAATCCGGGAATAGTCCTTTTTTCTGAAAAAATCAGCAAGCAGGTATTCCAGGGTTTGGGTTTGCCCGGCTATGTATAATTTCGGCTGCATCAAGGCCAAAACTACGAATTAGACTGTTCAGGCAGATGAAGAAAATAGGATTGATCTCAGATACACACGGCTTCCTTCACCCGAGGGTGAAACATCACTTTGCTGACTGTGATGAGATCTGGCATGCGGGGGATGTGGGCACCGAAAAAATACTTGATGAATTGAGTACAATGGCCCCACTTCGGGCTGTTTATGGCAATATTGACGGTACGGAAATTCGCAAGCGATGTCCCAAAGACCAGCTTTTTATTCTGGAAGATGTAAAGGTGTGGATGACCCACATCGGCAGTTATCCACCGCGGTACAACAGCCACATCCGACCACTGATCATGAAACAAAGACCTGATCTGTTCATATGTGGGCATTCCCATATCCTCAAAGCCATACCGGATAAATCGCTGAATTTGTTACATCTGAACCCCGGGGCTGCCGGTAAGCAGGGGTTTCACCAGTTGATGACCCTGATGCGGTTTAATTTAGCTGAAGGAAAAGTAAAAGATCTGGAAGTGATCGAACTGCAGAAAAGGGCTTAGCGGATGCGATCGGCTGCCCTTATCAAGGCTTCATCCCTCTTAATGGAACGTATAGCCAGGTAAATAAATACCAAAGGTATAATGGCCACCATCGCGCTACCGGTAAAATGTACCGTTACCTCACCTACCTGCGCTAAATCTTCTGCATAAGCCTCAATGACAAAAAACAGAGCAGCTACCAGCGCTGCCTGCAGGAATAAATTCAATTGAAGTAATTTGATTTGCAACTGCCTTCTTTTAAACAAAAAGATCACCACCAGGCTGACCAGCATACTGGTAATGGCGAGGGCGGTAAGGGAAAAATAGGAAAAAGGAATAAAAGCCCCTTCCATAGCTTCCAGACCATAGAGCGTTGCATTTCCCCACAAACCATCAATTTCAATTTCTGCCAGGTCTACAGAAAAGAGAAAAGCATTCAGGCAAATTGCCAGAAAAAGATAAAGGGATTGGATACGTTGCCACATAATTTTATTTTTAGCAAATAAACAAAGAATAAAAATGGAAGAGTTGAATTTACGTTACTTTTTCAGAGATTCGCCGGGCAGTTATGCCAAGAGACAATAAAGAATTATTTAAAATTTTCACCGAGCGTAAGCGGGAAAAACTTCCCTTCAGTTTACACTATGAATGGTGGGCTGAGGTAGTGGAAGAAAACTGGGATGTGGCTGTAAATGCCAATCAGGAACAGGTTTCGGCGGTATGGCCCTATTTTATCCGGCAAAAAGGTCCCTGGCGCATACTATGCCAGCCTCCGTACACTCCTTATTCCGGCCCATTTTTGATCTATCCCGGCAAACAAAAACCGGACAGCCGCATCAAATTCGAGATCACTCAATATCGTCAATTAATTGAGCAATTACCTGATTTTGCAGAACTGGAACAAACTTTTCCTTTGCAATTCCAGAATTCCCTGGCTTTTATGTGGGAAGGGTTCAGTGATCAGAAGCGGTATACCTACCTGATCGATCTTACCTCTGAGGAGGGAGAATTGTATGACAAGCTGCGGGAGAACACCAGGCGGCAGATCAAAAAAGCGAAGAAACATCTGGAAATCCGATATGGTGCTGATCCCGATACCTTATATAACTTCCTGAAAAATAACCAGGGGGAGGGAACGGCTGCTTTTCCGTTAAATGATCATGAATACCTGAAAAGAATGTTGGATTACATAGGCAAATACGACTGTGGTCAGGTAACATCTGCAGTTGATGAAAAAGGGCAGTTGCACGCAATGCTTCTCACCATCAACGACCATAGCATGGCTTATTACCTGATGGGAAGCACGGATAAAAAATTAAAGGATTTTGGAGGCATGAGCCTCCTGCTATGGGAATCCATTACCCATGCGAAGATGAAAGGATTGAAGGATTACAATCTGGAAGGCAGCAGTATTCCTGCCATTGAAAAGTTTTTACGCGGTTTTGGGGGTAGGCTCATCCCCTACACTTTAATGAAAAAGCATAATTCGAGTATAATGCAAATCTTTCAAACCCTGAGGTTGAGGTCTTAAGATCTGGAACTTTATTTGGCAAAATTCACCGCCCGTTTTTCGCGGATTACCGTCACTTTTACCTGCCCCGGATAGGTCATTTCCGTCTGGATCTTCTGGGCAATATCAAAGGAAATGCGGTCGGCTTCTTCATCTGAGATACGTTCACTCTCCACAATAACGCGAAGTTCCCGACCAGCCTGTATGGCGTAAGCCTTCTCTACTCCCGCCTGCGACATACCCAGGGATTCCAGTTCTTTAATCCTGTTAATGTAGGATTCCACAATTTCACGGCGCGCCCCCGGCCTGGCCCCTGAAACAGCATCACAAACCTGCACGATCGGGGAGATCAGGGAGGTCATTTCAATTTCATCGTGATGAGCTCCTATGGCATTGCACACTTCAGGCTTCTCTTTGTATTTCTCTGCTAGTTTCATGCCTAGCAAAGCATGGGGTAATTCAGGCTCATCGTCCGGAACTTTACCAATATCATGCAGCAGGCCGGCACGTTTGGCGAGTTTGACGTTCAGGCCCAATTCGGCTGCCATGGTAGCACATAGGTTGGCTACCTCACGGCTGTGTTGCAGCAGATTCTGCCCATAGGAAGAACGGTATTTCATGCGACCGACCATGCGCAAT
>CAZBIF010000146.1:3537-6385 GCA_964492055.1 uncultured Flavobacteriales bacterium | reverse complement strand
CTTACTTCCTTGCTTTATAAAAAACACCCTGCCCAGCTAAAATTTGTGTTGGTAGACCCGAAGAAGGTGGAACTCACCCTCTTCAACAAAATTGAACGCCATTTCCTGGCCAAGTTACCTGATACGGAAGACGCTATCATTACAGATAATCAAAAGGTGATCAATACATTGAATTCGCTTTGCGTGGAAATGGACGAACGCTACGAGTTGCTTAAGACTGCCTTCGTAAGAAATATAAAAGAGTACAACGCCAAATTCATCGCCCGCAAACTGAACCCGGAAAACGGCCATAAATACCTGCCCTATATCGTGCTGGTGATCGATGAATTTGCCGATCTGATCATGACTGCCGGGAAAGAAGTGGAACAACCCATTGCCAGACTGGCACAACTGGCCCGGGCCATCGGTATTCATTTGATCATTGCTACCCAGCGCCCCTCCACCAATATCATTACCGGATCCATCAAAGCCAATTTCCCCGCCAGGGTAGCATTCCGGGTTACTTCAGGTATCGATTCCCGCACTATTCTGGATTCCGGTGGTGCTGAGCAATTGATCGGCCGGGGCGATATGCTGCTGTCTACCGGCAGTGAACTGATCCGATTGCAGTGTGCCTTTGTGGATACGCCTGAGGTGGAAGAACTTACCGAATTCATTGGCAACCAGCGGGGCTACCCGGATGCCTTTTTATTACCGGAATATGTAGATGAAAACAGCAGTGCCCCCGGAGAGGTTGACCTGGCCGAACGCGATGCCATGTTTGAAGATGCTGCCAGGGTGATCGTACAGCATCAGCAAGGTTCTGCATCCCTGTTGCAACGAAGGTTGAAACTTGGATACAACCGCGCAGGCCGCATTATCGATCAGCTTGAGGCCGCAGGGATTATCGGGCCGTTTGAAGGAAGCAAAGCGCGGCAGGTACTGGTGGCAGATGAAATGAATTTGGAACAGTTATTGAAAGACCTGGAAAACAACAATTGACCCTATGAAAATTACAGCACATTTTTTCCTCTCCTTATTATTGATCAGCAGTTTTGGCCTTTTCGCCCAGGACGATAAAGCCAAAGGGATACTTGATAAGCTTAGCAGCAATACCAAATCCTATAGCAGCATGCAGGCCGATTTTGATTATCGCCTTACCGGGGAAGGGATGAACGAAAAACAAAGCGGCAGTTTAAAGACTAAAGGGAATAAATATTACCTGGTGATTGCCGGGCAGCACGTTGTTTCCGACGGGAAAAACGTATGGACGATATTAGAAGATGCTGAAGAGGTACAGCTTAATGCGGTAAGTGAAAACGAGGATAATGAAGAATACATCAGTCCTACCAACATTCTAACCCTATGGGAGAAAGGGTTTAAATACAAATACGATAAAGCCGGTACGGTGGGCGACACCCCGGTGGATATCATCAATCTGTACCCGGAAAATCCGGAAGAGAAAAGCTTTCACACCATCAAGCTCTATGTAAATAAGAATGCTACCCAGGTAGAACAAATAGAGATCAAAGGCAAGGATGGGATTGATTATACCTATACCATTAAGAAATTCACGGCCAATGGGAGCCTTAACGACAAGGAGTTCACCCTCAACAAACAGAAATTTGGGGAATTTGATGTGATCGACCTGCGGTAATTAAAGACTGGCCAGGTTACCGGCAATCACTTCCTCTGTTTTTAATTTCTGGAATAAGGGGCTGTCAATGGTGGATCTTCCAAGCTCAAAGGCCACCGGATAAGCCCGACCCATGCTGTCATAATAATACCCCTCGAGCTGGTTTTCCTCATTTACCACAAAATTGAACTTTACCTCCCCGTTTTTCCAGTAAGGGTTGTCCGCTGATACAACCACTCCGATAAAATCGTGGGTTTTAGCCTTATTCTTTATCAAGGCGATCTTGTAACGCTTATCTGCGGTAGTGTACACCCCTTCCAGGGAATCGGGATTGCCGTCATATAAATATTTACCGAATTGAGACAAATTCAATTCAATAGATTCCTTCTCCAGGGGTTCGGTGGTTTTGCCCTCTCCGGCTGAAAGCTGGCTGCTGTAGAGTATCAATCCACTCATCAGCATAGCGACTAATTTCATTGTTTTCATAGTGTTAGGTTTAAATTATGGTACAAATGTATAATGGATATGGTATTATGTATAGCATAGTAGTATAAGCGGTGTATTCTATTTTTATATATAACTGTATTTCAATTATTTAAATCCGATGAATGAAATTCTTGGAAGGATGAGTGGTAAGATTTTCCGTACTTATTAAACTGAAATTTATCAGTTTAACATATCTTCACTTCACTCCTTTGAGGTAGGACGGAGAGTCCACGAAAATGTTACTGGGGAATGAAAAAATGTGGGGTTAAACGCCCTTAATACGCCCTTTCCATGCGGAAATCCCTGTAGCGAACCACATACACAGAATGGTTTTCGTATCCGCTTTCTATGCCGGTCTTGAAAAATTCAAACTTGTGGCTCAGTAGTTCTTCCTGATAGCCGAGGAACATCACCTCGAAATTGGTGCCGAAGCGGTGGAGGAAATTCAGGTAGTACATCCCCACGTCAAAACCAAGCATGGCGAATTTACCCCCGACATACTGGTAGCGCTGAAAAAATTCTCTTTCAAATCTTCGGGTGTTTGGGTGCTGGGGGTCAATGTATTCCGAAGTGATGAGGTGGACATTCAATTTATGCAGGTAGGCAATTTCTAAGTTATCGTACTTATCCCAGGCTTCCGTGCCAATCACCATGATCTCATAATCCGATTGGCTGTAAAGGGAAGTTAACAGTGAGGTTACGGAGGCCTGGTCCTCTGAAGGGACAACTACCACATTCAAGCGATTT
>CAZBIF010000146.1:0-3527 GCA_964492055.1 uncultured Flavobacteriales bacterium | reverse complement strand
AATCCAGTCGTTGCCTTACACTCTGAAAAGACTGCCCGTCATAGAGCACTTCCTGAAGGCCTATTTTAATAGCTGAATCCCCAACAGCCCTTCTAACATGTTTCAGGTATTCATTTTTCACCAGTTCAGCATTCTTCCGCTCTTTTATATGATCCGGATAAATGAGCATCAGGTTATGGCCTTGGAGGGAATCAGCCAGGTAGCGGCCCAGGAAACGCATCATCACCGGCCCGCTGGTGGCTACTTTACTCACATAGTTATTGCCTAGCAATATCTTGTTGCTTTGCTTTACCGGACTTACAATATTTATGTTGTGTTTCTTGGCAAAATCTGCCGCTATCAGAAATTCATCCAGGTAAAGAGGCCCCACGATCAGGTCAGAATTTTTCAGCCCCGGCTTACGTAAGATCTCCCTCACCCTGCTGGTGTCATTCGCTGAATCAAATAGGGTCAGCTCCAGGGAGAGTCCTTGTCCCACCACCGAATCGGCAGCCATTTTGAACCCCTGATAAAACTCCAGGCCGTACTGGGATTTACTGAACAATTGATCATAGATCTCCTCTGCCCTTCGCCCGGCTGTATCTTCCGCTATTTCCAGCATATCCAGATAAAGGGGCATTAACAGGGAAACCTGATAAGAAGATTTGACCGCAGCACTATCAAACTCTACCATCATCAAAGTATCCTTTTTGACGCTTGCATTCCTGAGAATTGGTATATTGATCAAAGTGCCTTCCTGCAACCCACCGGGCAAGCCATTATTCACCTGCTTCAGGGAATCGATGCTCACATTATAGAGGCGGGAAAGGGCCGCAGCCGGTTCAATGTATTCATCCGCTTCTGGTTCTTCAGATTTAATCTTCGCCACCGGTATGCGCAACTTCATGCCTTTCTTCAATCCCTCCATTACCATCGGATTGGCTGCAGTAATATCGGTGATTGCAAGCTGGTACTCTTTGGCTATGGAGTAAAGGGTATTCTTTTTCTGTACCTCATGAATGATGTAATTCCCATCAATTTCAGGGCTTTCTTCCAGGTCTTTCCGCTTCACTGCGGAAAGGGGGATCAACAATCGGTCGCCTATAGTGAGTTCCTGCGTAAGGCGGGGATTTTCTTCTTTCAAATCTTCTATGGATATGGCATAGCGGCGGCTAATGGCATACAGGGTGTTTCCGGCTTCCACTACATGAATGTAGTATTCTTTGCCATTAATGGTGTGCACTTTCAGTTCCCCCTGCCTGGTAATTTCCTGGGCATTGAGCAGTTGCAGGCTAAAAAGAAGGATAAAGATTCCGATAAATTTTCTCATGCTATTCCCATTCTATGGTGGCCGGAGGTTTACTGCTGATGTCGTAGACCACCCGGTTTACGCCTTTTACGCGGTTGATGATGCGATTGGAGGTCTTGGCGAGAAATTCATAAGGCAAATGACACCAGTCGGCGGTCATGCCATCGGTAGATGTCACAGCCCGCAGGGCCACGGCCTGCTCATAAGTGCGTTCGTCGCCCATCACACCTACGGACTGCACCGGTAACAATATCGCTCCGGCCTGCCAGACCTCATCGTATAAACCTTCATTTTTCAAGCCTTCTATAAAGATATGATCCACCTCTTGCAAGATGCGTACCTTTTCAGGATTCACCTCCCCCAGTATGCGAATGGCAAGGCCCGGACCAGGGAAAGGGTGCCGCCCCAGCAAATTATCGGGAAGCCCTAAAGATTTCCCCACCCTGCGCACTTCATCCTTAAATAAAAGTTTTAAGGGCTCGATCACCTTTAGCTTCATAAAATCGGGCAAGCCCCCTACATTGTGATGGGATTTGATGGTGGCCGACGGGCCGCCGGTGGCTGATACCGATTCGATCACATCGGGGTAAATGGTACCTTGCCCCAGCCATTTTACTTCTTTTACCCGATGGGCCTCATCGTCAAACACTTCTATAAAAGTACGACCGATCGCCTTGCGCTTCATTTCAGGATCAGCAATGCCCGCCAAAGCAGCATAAAAACGTTGCCGGGCATCGACCCCTTTGATGTTTAAGCCAAGGTCTTCGTATTGGTGAAGTACGGTGTCGAATTCATTTTTTCGCAACAGGCCATTGTCCACAAAAATGCAGTACAGGTTTTTACCAATGGCCTGGTGGATTTCCGATGGCTTCGTTCAGCAACATAGCGGCTACCGTGCTGTCGACTCCCCCGCTAAGGCCAAGCACCACCTTGTCATTGCCCAGTTTTTCTTTCAATTCAGCAATGGTCTCTTCCGCAAAGGCCTGGGGGGTCCAGTCTTGTTGGCAGCCGCAGATATTCACCACGAAATTTTTCAGTAAAGTGAGGCCGTCGGTACTGTGGTATACCTCAGGATGGAATTGGATGCCATAGGTCTGTTCCCCATCTATGCGGTAGGCTGCCACCTTTACATCTTCGGTGCTGGCGATCAGTTTATAATTCTCAGGTACCCGGTTGATGGTATCTCCGTGGCTCATCCACACCTGGGAACCTTCGGGAACCTGCTGCATCAGACGATCTGCCTGATCCACAAAAGAGAGATTGGCCCGGCCGTATTCCCGGGTTTCCGAGGGTTGCACGGCCCCGCCAAACTGATGGGACATCAATTGTGCGCCATAACAAACCCCCAGCAAGGGCAGCTTCCCTTTGATCAGGTCGAAATCATAGCGGGGAGCTTTTTCATCCAGTACGGAAAAAGGGCTGCCCGAAAGGATCACCCCTTTCACGGAATCATCAATCTCAGGCAATTTATGAAAGGGGTGAATTTCTGAATACACATTCAGTTCCCGCACCCGCCTTCCGATCAGCTGGGTGTACTGGGAGCCGAAGTCCACAATGATGATCTTCTCCTGCATGGGGGCAAAGATAACCGCTTTGACAAGTGTGGCAAAAAGGCAGTCAGCTAAATATTAACGGCTTTATTAACGTATGATTAATATGCCAATATATTGAAACAGCGTTTATCAAAATTTCCTACC
This sequence comes from uncultured Flavobacteriales bacterium, assembly GCA_964492055.1. Classification (GTDB taxonomy): domain Bacteria; phylum Bacteroidota; class Bacteroidia; order Flavobacteriales_E; family Vicingaceae; genus CAZBIF01. Next base: position 542 of record CAZBIF010000146.1, on the reverse strand, counting down.
TTAGCCAAAATTCGACTATGAAAATCCTCCTCGTCAATATTCTCGCTGCCATTTTAGTTGTTCTTGCTGCCATACTGACTTGTAGTGCCCTTTTCCATTTCTTAATCTATTCTGTTTCAGCCAAACCTATTCTTTTGGAAGCGGGCGGCTTCCATTTGGCCTCTCTCCTTATCGGAGGTCTCTTGCTATGCCTCAGTATCCGAAAACTTAATCGGTGAACCTATGCCTGCTACAGTTACTGTTAAAATGACGAAGGAGGAAGTAAGCAGCTTGCTCGACACCTTGGAAAAACGCTTTCAGTCAAATAGTGGCCGGCATGCCGGCATCGCCTGGGAAGATGTTAAAGCCCGTTTGAGCAATCAGCCTGAAAAAATAGCAGCCCTGCAGGCCATGGAAAACAGCGGAGGGGAACCGGATGTGGTAGACTTAGATAAGCAGAATGGTGAATTTATCTTCTACGATTGCGCTGCCGAAAGTCCCAAGGGCCGCAGGAGCTTGTGCTATGATCAGGAGGCCCTGGAATCGCGCAAAAAATTCAAACC
>CAZBIF010000145.1:3750-6561 GCA_964492055.1 uncultured Flavobacteriales bacterium | reverse complement strand
CTTCTGGGTGCTTCCCATATCTTCCATTTTGCGCTGGTGCTCACTTTCGTCAATGCCAAGTCCACTAAGCAGGGCTGCGGCATCCGCTTCGGCGTTCCAGCCGTCCATCTCGGCAAATTCGGCTTCCAGCTCCGAAGCTTTGAGGCCGTCTGCCTCACTGAAATCCGGTTTAGCGTAGATGGCATCTTTTTCCTTCATGATCTTCCACAACTCCCGGTGGCCCATGATCACCGTGTCCAGTACACTGTATTCATCAAAAGCATAGTGGTTCTGACTCAAAACGGCCATGCGTTTGCCCGGCTCCATCATCACCTTACCTGAATTGGGATCTATTTCCCCCGCCAGGATTTTCAGAAAGGTGGATTTTCCGGCCCCGTTGGCACCGATAATGCCATAGCAGTTATCGCTGTGAAATTTGATGTTCACATCATCAAAAAGGACACGTTTTCCGTATTGAAGAGCTACATTTTGCGTTTCTATCATGGCCTGAAAATTAGGGCTGCAAAAGTAGGTTTTTGTAAGGGATTTATCGGTAAAGCTTATGTACTTTTATGGATTCATTAAATATGCGAAAAGCCGATGATCATTACCGTAAGAAACCAGCAGAAAATATTCCTTGAGATCAGTCGTGATGATATCAATAACTGGGTGTATGCGCAATGGATAGGTCAGGTGTCTACGGAAGATGTGAAAGAAGGATCATTAAAGATCCTGGATGAATTAAAGCAATCTAAATACCGCTGTCTATTGAATAATAATAAAGATCTGGTGGGGCATTGGGATGGAGCGAATGAATGGATAGCGAATGAGTGGATCCCCAAAGCCCTGAAAGCCAAGCTGGAGAAGTTCGCCCATGTACTTTCGGATTATTCGTTTGGTCAGGCTTCAGCGGAAACTTTACACCTTAATGTCGGCGACCGCTTTGAAATGCGGCTGTTTAAGAATATCGATGAGGCCAAAGAATGGTTGCTGAAAGATGGCTGTTAAAAAAATGAAATTTAACCAATTGAAAAAAGCGCTACTCTCTTTAATTGTCACTATCTTCCTATCCCTTACGGTGCATGCTCAATATGATCAAAGGGATACCATTAACCACTCTACCATAGACCTGGCAGCCGGATTAGGCAGCCAATATGGAATAGCCGGTATTAAATGCATCATCGGAAATGAAAAAATTGGGTTTTATATCGGCTGCGGTAGGGCTGAAGGAGCCTTTGCTTTCTCCGTAGGAGGGGTTATCCGTGCTAAATGGTGGTTTATCAGTCCGGGATTGGGCGTTTTAAGCAATGCGGGTATCAATCCTTTATTAGGCGATGATTTTACCGGGCGGACTCCTGGGATCATTTTAATGACCGGGGCCCATATTGTGAATGAAGAACAGGTGTTTTTTGAACTGGGAATAGGAACAGCTATGGAACTTGAGAGTCCGGAAACCTTTCCGGATCAAATGCCGATTTTAGTAAGTATCGGGGTCGGTTACCGTTTTATTACACGCTAATATTCCTTATTCCATACGCGTACTGATCCGAATACCAAAATCCCGGTAATTGCCGTCCAGAAAACCCACATAGGCACCTACATCAATAAAGAGCAGAATTTTGGTAAGGCTGTAACTTGCCTCTGTATAATGCTTTTGCCTTTCCGTATAGAGGTAAGACAGGCCAATCCGTTCTTCCCAGTTGGTATTATTCAGCCCGGGTAAATGCTTCAGCAAAATAAAGTTATCCTCCAGGGCAGCATGTCCTTCCAGAAAATAATCCCGGGAATTGAAGGCGTAATAAGGGAGTAGGGCAAAAGCGTAGGGTTCATTGGGTTCGCTAATATAAAAAGGGTTGACCTGGAACGATTGATAATCAGCAAATTTCAGTGCCGTAGCATGCAGAAATTTTCCCGCTTTCAATTGATAGGCAAAGCGGTTGATCACCCCCATCCGTTTGCTTTGTTCTACACCCAATGTAAAGAGAGAATAATCCACATCCGAACCGAATAAGTTGGGTAGGCCTTGTTTCCACTCAAAAGTGTACACCGGGGTTTTCGGACTTACTTTTATTTTTTCATTTCCCTTATAATAGAAATATTGCTCGGCGTTATAGGAGGCACGTAAACTATAGCTCACAGATTGATGGTCCTCCAATAGCGGGGAATCAAAAGGAATGTGGGAGGCTAGAATGTCAGGATGCTCAGGCAGGTTTGGGGTATATTCTTTTTCGGCCGCAGACCATTCCAGATCGGAGTAGTTCCTCAATTGTTGCCGGTCTGCATAGTTTAGTTGCAGTTGAAACTCTATACCGGAGGAAATATCTTGCTTGTAGCTTAAATTTAAGTAATCCCGCTGATAAAGCTTCTGGTAATTTTCCATAAAGAAGAGGGCACTGCTGCTATGAATAAAATCCGACATGGCATTTTCCCCATTGAAATCCCTGCTCTCCCTGCCCATCTCCATACTACCGATGGCAGCATTTTTTCGATTAAATTGCCTTTGAAAGGCGACTGATCCCAAAAACGTTTCCCTGGCGAAGGCATATCCTGCTACCGGGGTAATACTGAAATACCTTCCCACTTCATCGTGTTTCTCATAGTGCAAAATGGTTTTGTTCAATTTGATGCCATCCACCGTATTGAAAGTAGGGGATAGGGTTGACAAGATCCCTTTTGGATGGAAGTAAACATTTTTATTTTCGGTATCAATACGTCCGTTGAAAAAGAGCAACTTACCCATCAGACTGCGCTCCTTGTTTATTACCGTGTCACCCTTTTGCACCTTGGTAAGGGAGTCCCGTTGCTGGTATACCCGTTTCTCTGCCGTGGAAA
>CAZBIF010000145.1:562-3736 GCA_964492055.1 uncultured Flavobacteriales bacterium | reverse complement strand
GCATCCTGCCAGATACTGTCGTTTTTACTAAATGCCGAATCTGCGTATGTTACATCTCCCGCCCTTTGCAATTCAAAATCTTCTTCACTCTTTTTGTCTTGAATTTCTGCCTGCTGCTTTCGCACCAGCCGTATCAGTTTCATGGTTTCACCCCGGCTTAGTTCTTCCTTATTGATCAGTTCCTGGATTTTTGCATCCGTTTTATCCTGTGGTATTGCCCTTTTATTAGCTGGTATAGCAGGCTTGGTGGCTGAGGAATCTTTTATAAAAAAAGTGTTTTTTAAATGCAGGTTCTCTCTGATCTGCCGGTTGATCATGCTGTCCGCTTCCACCTGTAAGTTGCTGGTAGTAGCCAAATATTGGATATCCATATCCAGTCCCATAAAGCTGATTTTTGCTTTGATGCGGTGATTTACCGGCATCCATACCAGGGGCTCTACTTCCTGATATATTTGCTGGTAATCCAGCTTTGCCATGGGCTGATCAAAACTTACATCCACTTTATTGATGTTCCAAAGTTGATCGTTGATGTAGATCGTACCTTCCATCAGGTCATTGCCTTTTCGCTTCGGGATAATCCTGATCTTATGTATTTTCCTACCTTCCTCAAAAAGAGTGTTCTGGTATTCAAATTCATACACCGCAAAAGATGTTCGATCCAGCGGATTCATAATGGTAGCCCCTCCCAGGTTATAGAAATTGAGATTGATATAGGAAGAACCGCTCCTGGAGGTATCCCGGTCACCGGTTTTTTTGGCAATGATCTTTTCCTTCACTTCATTGGGTTTTCGAAATTCGTACTCCACCACGGTTTCCTGCACGTTACCGGTAGCAAATTCCGCCAGTTCATCTTCTTCGGCCAGTTTCTTAGCGATCCATGGAATGTTTTCTACTTCATAAAAACTACGTATATACAATTTTGCCCGGTAGGCTACCACCTGTTTTTTATAATATTCCGCCATCACCACTGCTTTCCGGATGATATTGTAGGCGGGGTCTTCCGAAGAGGGATCAATATTTACTTCCTGTAAGGCATAAGTTACCGGCTGAAGTTCCACCTCCATTTTTATTTCTTCCTGCCGTACTTCCTGTACTATCGTCCGGGTTTCGTAGCCCAGGCTTTGTACAATAATTTTGTGGTGCCCATAAGGTACCTGAAGTTGAAACTCACCCGCTACGTTGGCCATGCTGCCCCTGCTCAGTTGAGGGAGGTATATACTGGTGTAGGGGATGGGTTTGCCGTTTAGGTCTTCTACCGTACCGTAAATGATAGCGGTAGATTGAGGCCTGAGATCTATGGAGATGAAAAACAGGAATAACAGGCTGATACAGTATTTCATGAATGATAGGACGCTCGGGAGGGTAGGATTGTTACAGGTAGTCATAAGTTAACCTCACCCCTAATTTAAGCGAAGCTGGTGTTCGGCAAGCCAGTTGATCATTAGCCATAGTTCTTCTTCCAGATCGGGAGACAAAATCTGATTTTGTACCTCGAATTCTTTCAAGATATTAATAATGACATCCTCTATTTTTATCACCTTGAGGTTATGGGGCTCAAATTTCTTCATGGACCATTGCGGGAATCTACGTTTGGAAATGAATTGAGTCGTTTCTGCCAAAATGCGGTGCCTGTTGTCCTGCTGTATCCGCTGGTATAATTTTTCAACTTCAGCTTCAGGGCCTTCCAGATATTGAACAAAATGGGTGCCGTTGAAATACATATAGCCGGTGACTTTATGCCGACGGTTATTAGAGCGTGCCTGCTCTTCCAGTTGGTTTAATTCATTCCCTACGAATTCCCAGGAGGAAATACTGATGTAAACTAAGGCTAGCATTGTTGCAAATATGTTAATATTGTGGAATATTATTTACATTCATTTAAAATTTATTATCATCCTGTTTAAATTTAATATCAAATTAACCTGTTGATTTACAGTGCTAAGCGATTCCATTTACAGACTTGAACATTAGATTAACTGGATGGCATGTGATTTAATAAGCTATTAGAAAAACAAAACATTATGAGAAAACTAAATCAAATAATTGCTCCTGCATTTTTAACGCTTGCTTTATCCTTTGGCTTTGTTTCCTGCGATATGGATCGCGAATACGATGGCGACAAGGATTTTGACAGGGAATTGGAACACTACCGCACCGATTTTGACAATGAAATTAGTGAAATAGACCGCGATATTGAAGAAATTGACCGTCGCATGGAGGATGACAGTATTGAAGAGCACACCCGACATGAATATGCCGAAATCAAGAATGAATACAAAAGACATCGGGATGAATTAAGAGCCAGATCCCAGGAACTGGATAATAAAACCGAGAAGGAATGGAAAGAATTTAAAACCGATATGGACTCATGGTGGCAACAAACCAAAACCGAAGTATCACATCTGGGGGAACGACTGGATCGTATTGGTGAAGAGAATAAGCGCTATGATGAAGAAGGCTACGAAATTGAGGATTAAATAAAATAAATCACAGTAAAAGCGGGAATCTCCCGCTTTTTTTTATCTTATTCATAAATACAAATGGAGGGGGTTTTAAATAGTAATTAAAACCAATTATTACTCTGCTTACTATCTGAGAATGCTTAATCTGTTACCATCAATCTTCCACTCTGTATTAGTATATCATTCTGTACCAGTCGATACAGATATATCCCCTGGGTCAATCCCTCCCGGCTTAAAATATACTCCTCAGTTGAAGTGATCATTGCTTGTCTGACCAAACGCCCCTCTATTGAATAGATCTGAAGTTGAGTAGGCCTTTGGTCTTCATTTCCCATTCCGTAAAGCCGCGTTTGTGACCGGAAAGGATTGGGTGAAAAGTAAATATTCTTGGCAGGCTTGTTAAATTCCTTTATTCCAATGGGTTCAGTCTCAAAGATGGAATCACAACTGCTGCTGCTATCCCGGCTTTGCAGCAGTATGCTTAGGTTATGGGTGTACTCAAATACAGCATGCTCTTTGTAAGTGGATCGAAATTGCAAATGTTGCATTTTACAAAGTTCTGCCTTGAGAGGAGCCTTAATTTTCATTTCACCCAGGAGGGTATCCCCCTTATGACCCCGGGGTGTATAGGCACTTTGGGGGTATTCGGCAAATAGAGAACTGATCGCTTCTATATCTGCATCCCTGGCAAAAGGGGAAATATAATTAATGG
>CAZBIF010000145.1:0-552 GCA_964492055.1 uncultured Flavobacteriales bacterium | reverse complement strand
AAAGTGAATCTTTGATCTTAGGTACCTGCCAAAAGTTCAACTGAACATCCAGGTGCACATGACCTAGCTTGATTTTTGAACTATTGTATTCTTCAATTTCCAGAGCATAGACATAAGTGCCGGAAGGTACGCTATCTATAAAAACATCCCCACTTCGGTTATCTACTCGAATGGTACCCGGAATAAAATAACCGGGAGCAGTATTTCCTCCGAAGGTTTTGGCATTAACCACTTTGTAATTTAGCAGATTACCATCCGGATCATATACCGATAAATTGAATTTATTGGGCTGGTTGGCCTTTAAATTAAATATCGGATCGGTTAACAGGGTCAGGGAATTATTCGCTTGTGAAGTATGAAAAGGTATGCGTAGTAAACTTTCTATATACAAAGGCTGATTAACAGAATTTGAAATATTATTGATTGATGCCGTACGATTTCTTTCCACCACAGAAATCGTGTAGTTTCCAGGACTGGTATAGGTGTGGGTAGTGGTCCAGCTGCGTTTTCTTACATCCATTTGCTCTACTCCCCCGAGAAAAACTTTTTCTA
>CAZBIF010000144.1:0-6768 GCA_964492055.1 uncultured Flavobacteriales bacterium | reverse complement strand
CACCTGTAGTTTTCATGCTACCAAGCTTTTTCATACGGGCGAAGGAGGGGCGGTTTTTTGCCGGGAGAAGGAAATTTATGAACGGGTTTTCTATTCGCATAACTTCGGCCACGAGGGTTTAACGTCATTTGCCGGATTAGGGATCAACGGTAAGTTAAGCGAATTGCAGGCGGCTATGGGATTAAGTGTGTTGCCTTACATGCACAAAATTATAGAGGGAAGAAGGGAAGTGGTAGATCGTTACGACCAATCGTTGAATTTCGATTTGCTAAAAAAAATGGAATTGCGGGAATCAACCATCTGGAACTATAGCTATTATCCGGTCATTTTTTCCTCAGAAGAAGAAAGAAATAAAGTGCAGAGAATGCTCAATGAAAAAAATATTTATCCCCGCCGATATTTCTATCCTTCTTTAAATCACTTACCGTACATCGAACCTCAAGTATGTAAATATTCCGAAGAGGTAGCATCCAGTATTTTATGCTTGCCTTTGTATGATGGGCTCAGGGAAGAAGAACAAATCACAATAATTGAAACAATCAATGAGTGGGTTTGAAAAAAAGGCAATTGCAGTCATGCAGCCTTATTTATTTCCCTACCTTCCCTATTTTCAATTGATTAAAGCTGCCGATAATTTTTTGATATACGGATATGTGCAATATATAAAGAAAGGATGGTTTAACAGAAATAACGTCTTGGTAAATGGCAGGCCTTATCGTTTTTCTTTTTCTTTAAAAAAAGATCATTATAAGATGAATGCCATTGACCGCTATTATAGTGAATCATTTGAACAAGAGAAGAAACACTTTTTAAGACTGATTGCAAACAGTTATAGACGAGCACCGTACTTTAAAGAGGTTTTTGCATTAGTGGAAAGGGTTTTTGCTCAGGAGGAGAATAATCTCGTAAAATTCAACTTTCATTCTATTCAGGCTATTGTAGATTACTTATCCATTGAGACGCCTTTGACATTACAACCCTCCATAGAGGAGAAGGGGTTGGACAAAAGAGAACGGGTGGTTAAATTGTGCCGGCAACATAAAGCTGAGACCTATTTGAATCCTATAGGAGGGGTAGAACTTTATGATAAATCCTATTTCAGGGAACAGGGTATTAATGTAAAGTTCCTGAAATCTCATCACTCACCGTATGCTCAATTTTCCGGAAATTTTGTAAGTGGATTATCCATACTGGATAGTCTGATGTTTTTATCTGTAGAAGAGATGCACGAAATACTAAATGAATACGAATTTGTATGAACCTGTGGTTTTCCACCGCAATTCCAGCTTCAAGCTGGTAGATTATTGATTTATACATTTACGCTGAAACCATGAACTTTAAACATCAGGAGAAAGGTAGTTTACAAGCAAATTATATTCTGCAATTGCTGCAGGAGATGGAAGAGTATTTTTCTCCCCCCTTATCTGAACAATTATTACTGCCTGCATTTGCCAATAAATTACAACAAAATGCCCATAGCCTGCTGCTTATAGAAAATGATAATGTACAGGCATTGCTATTTTATTATCTAATGAAGCCTGGTAATTCCATATTGTATATACCATTTTTTTGTAGTAAAAAATCAGGCCTGGGTCACGTTATTTACCGGGAGTTAATCAACAGCAAGTCTCCTGAGCAGGTGAAACTGGAAGTTCAAAAGAATAATAAAAAGGCCATTGAATTCTATAAAAGACAGGGGTTTATGGAGGCACAACAAGATGAAACAGCTGAGAAATTAACCCTTATTCATTACCTCCATTGAAAGTTTCAGTAATAATTGCCACCTATAATCATGGGGAATATATAGCCCAAACATTAAGTTCTATCGTCGACCAGCAGGTAGATTTTGATTTTGAGATACTGGTGGGGGATGATGCCTCAACCGATGATACCCGTACCATAATTGATCAATATGCCCGGGAGCATCCCCGTTTGGTTCGAAGGGTATATCCGGAGCAAAATCTGGGACCTATTGGTAATTTTTTAAACTGTTTTCAAAAAACTCAGGGGGAATATATTGGATTTTGTGAAGGGGACGATTATTGGACCGACAGGTATAAACTGCAAAAACAAGTAGATTTCCTTGATAAACACCAGGAATACGGGGGCGTTTCATCTAACAATCGATGGTTTTTTCAGGAAAAAAACGAATTCAAAGATAGCCTGCTTCCTGAAGGTAAGATTACCTTTGAAGATTTGTATCAAGGCAATCCCATCAATTCACAAACCATATTATTTCGGAAGAAACTAACGGGGGATGTGAGCTGGCTAAGGGATTTAAAAATCGGGGATTGGGCATTACATTTATGGGTGACCAGTCAGCTTCCATACTACCGTCTGCCTGAAGTGACTGCTGTATACAGGGTACACGGAGGGGGGGTGCATTCCCAGTTGAGAGAGGAGGCTAAACTTCTCAGGGAAGTTACTGTTCTCACTGCGCTACTCCGTCATATACCTTTGTCAGAGTATCGAATAAAATTAATTGAATCTACCTTGCGCAATCTACTGAAGAAACTCATTAGTATGAAAACGGAAGATGTAAGAAAGCTGAGAAAACTGTATTTTCAATACGGAGGGGGATGGTTGAATAAAACTATAATAAAAAGTTATTTTCATGCATTACGATGAATTGTATATCGGACAGGTAGCTGAGATTGGCCATACCATTACGCTGGAAGACCTGCAAAAATTTGCCGAATTGACCGGAGATGATAACCGCCTGCATATGGACGCCGACTATGCCCGTAAAACCTCTTTTAAAAAGCAGGTAGCCCACGGCATGCTCGGAGCTTCCTTTATTTCCACAGTAATCGGCACCAAATTACCCGGCGACGGGGCGCTGTGGTTTTCCCAGAGTCTGGAATTTTTATTGCCGGTACGTATAGGTGATACCATCAAGGTAGTGGCAGAGGTGATCCGAAAAAATGATCGGGAGGAGAGCATTGAGCTTGCCACTACCATCTATAACCAACACAAGCAAAAAGTAACTACCGGCACAGCCAAAGTGAAGATAATACCCCAGACAGAAGAACAGACCGGAAGCGATGAAGAGCCAGTGGAGGAGGAAAGAACCGCAGTGGTTGTGGGAGCTTCCGGGGGCATTGGTAAGGCGGTGACGAAATTGCTCTTGCAAATGAATTTTCGCCTGCTTGCTCATTATAACCGGAATGCAACTCAGCTAAAAGAAATAAAGGAAAACCTGGAACAGCAGGAGCAACTGAAACTTATTCAGGCTGACCTTACCACCGAAGAAGGAGTTACGAAGTTGTTGGAAAGCTGCCATCGATATACTGGGAAATTGCATGCCCTGGTTTATACTCCCAGTCCGCAGGTTCCCAATATTGATTTTGAAAAACTGGAATGGTCAGATTTTCAAAAACAACTGAAGTTGCACCTTGAGACCCCTTTTCTGATCACGCAGCAATTGACACCCCTGCTTACTGAGGGGCAAGCAGGTGTGGTATTCATCACCACTCAGTCCATCGAACTACCTTTTGCCAAGTTAATGCATTATACGGCGGCTAAAGGAGCTTTACACGCCATGACCAAAGCCATGGCAACGGATCTGGCAGGCAAGAAAATCAGGGTAAATGCAGTAAGTCCAAGCATTGCCGATACAGACCTAAACGCCGACCTTCCGCAAAAAATGAAATTGCTTACTTCGGCCAAAACTCCTTTAAAAAGGCTTGCAGAACCGGGAGATATCGCCAGGGCAATCGTATTTTTGGCCGATTCTTCCCAAAGCGGATTCATTACCGGGGAAACCATTCGGGTGAACGGAGGACAGATAATGTGGTAGTAAGCAAAAAAGAAGACGCCAAATGAAAAGCTATCTGGAGCTATTGAAAGCCAAAGCTCAATTAAAGGAGAAGGAAATGGAGGATGAGGTGGAAGTAATTGTCCTGAACAACATCACTACTAACCCCCTAAAAGAATACCTTGAATACCAGTGTGGCATTAACCATCTGCAGGCGAAGGTAAGTTTCGGAGATTACGACAACATATTGCAGAATGCTCAGGACTTCGAGATGGAGGGAAAAGTGGTGATCGTTTTCTGGGAACTGGCCAATTGCATTCATGGACTGGAATACAAGATCGATAGCTTGCAGGAAGCTCAGCTAGAGGAGTTGGAGGAAAAAATTAAAGCGGAATTACAATTGACCTTTCAAGCCCTGTCGAAAGCATCCCTGGTAATTTTTAACCGGTTTTCCGCCCTGCCATTTACTTATATGCAAACCGAATACAGTGCCCTCGAACAGCTTGCCAGGCGTTTAAATGAATTTGCGGAAAATATTTCTTCTATCCAGGTGAAATGGATGAATACCGATAAGTGTGTGGCACACAGCGGAATTGAGCAAACCATTGACTTTAAGGGGTATTTAAAGAACAAGGTATTGTACAAACATGCCTTTTACTGGCATTATAGTGAATTGATCCAGCCTTATCTCAATGCCCTTAAGGGGAAGGTAAACAAATTGTTGGCTATGGATTGCGATAATTCCCTTTGGCAAGGTATACTGGGAGAAGATGGCATGAACGGCATTGCCATGGATGAAAATACTTATGCAGGGCAGGCATACGCTGCCGCCCAATACCGGGCACTGGGACTGGCGCGCAAAGGCGTTTTACTTGCCCTCGCCAGTAAAAACAATCCTGAAGATGTGGAGGCAGTCCTGAAAGAACATCCTGCAATCACCTTATCGGATAAGGATTTGGTGGCTCAAAAAGTAAACTGGGAACCGAAAGGGGCGAACTTGAAGCAACTGGCAACAGAACTGAATATAGGAGCTGACTCCTTTGTTTTTATAGACGATAGCGATTTTGAACTGGAACTGATGCAGCAGCAAATACCCTGGGTTAAATGTAGAAAAGTTCCCGGCAATGCAGTGGATTATTATAAGGATCAACAGCAGTGGGCCAATTACTTTGTTCAGCTCAACCAAAGCCGGGAAGATGCCCAAAAGCTGGAACAATACAAACAAAATGTAAAGCGGGCCTCCGAAGAAAAAAAATTTGACAACTTCGATCAGTATTTAGAAGCTCTGGAACTACAACTGACCCTTTATAAAAATGAATTAACCCTGGTGCCCCGCATGGCACAAATGACCCAGAAAACCAATCAATTCAACCTCACCACCCATCGCTATTCGGAATCCCAGATAGAGAATTTTGTTAAGGATGGTGACACCGATTGCTTTGCCTTAGGGGTAAAGGACAAATTCGGTGACAGTGGAGTAACCGGCTTGTGTATTGTGAGATATAAACCGGGAAAGGAAGCAGAAATTGATTCCCTCTTAATGAGTTGCCGCATATTGGGACGAAACATCGAATACAAATTTGTACAGGAGGTCATTAGTCAGGTATTGGAAAGATCCAACACTATACAGGCCGCTTATATCCCGACCAAAAAGAATATGCAGGTGGCGGATTTTTATGAGAAAATGGGATTTCAAGCTACTGAACAGACTGAAGAATGGAATGGTTATCAATTGTGCAAAAAGGATTTTGCACCAGAAAAATCTTACCCCTACATAAAAGTGGAATATGCATAATATAGAAGCAAAACTAAAGGAGATTATGTCCTTAGTATTTGAACTACCGGAAGATCAGATCGAGGATAACAGCAGCCCGGAGGATATTGATAAGTGGGACTCTCTGGGAACTATTAACCTCATCACTGCCCTGGAAGAGGAATTTGATGTTGAATTTGAGGAAGAAGATATACTGGAAATGTTGAACTTTCAGTTGATCAAACTGAAAATTGAAGAAAAACTACAGGGACAATAGCATGTTTGCCAACTGTGTAAACGATCTTCTGCTTTGAGGGTACGTAAGGCCACCTATTCTGATTTTGATGCCGTTTATACGCTGTTACGCAGATTGAACGATACTACTTTCAGTAAAGAAGACTGGCAGCAGATCTGCCGGCTTGATTTTCAATCCAGCTTATCGCACTTTGGATATGTGCTGGAAAATGATCAGAGAATTGTAGGGTTTATGGGAACCATTTTTTCCGAGAGAATAATAAAGGGGAAGGCGGTTAAGTTTTGCAATTTTCACAGCTGGATAGTGGATCCCCGGGCGAAATCCCACGGCATGGCGTTGTTGCTTGAAGTCATGAAGTTAAAAGATCATGTGATCACCAACTTTACTGCTTCGGCGGGTCCTTACAAAATATTTAAAGCGTTAAGGTTTAACGAAATTGAATATACTAATTATAAGTTGTTACCCTTTCAAATCGGGCCGCTAGTGCATAAAACTGTAAGAAGTATAAATAATTCAAATGCCGGGAAGCTGCTAAATGAAGAGGAATTAGCCATCTTCCGTCATCACCGGAAATTCACTAATGTACAGTTTTTATGGGTAGGAGATCAACAGGGGCATTCCTTTATAGTAGCAAAGAAAAAACACTATATCCCTGTGGTAGTTAGTAAAATCCCGGTTCTGTCGAATTTTCTCAGTCGCAGCTTAAAATTAGCTCAACTCCATTACCTAAGTGATCCTGAGCATTTTTTTACCTGTTACGCTTCGCTTCAAGGAGCTGCGAGGATTTGTTTGAAGCTTGGAAGTATAGGAGTGATCACCGAAGATCGCTTTTTACCTGCTAAGCAGCAGTTGAGGAAAAAGAGGTATCCTGCCAAGAGGCCCTACTTCTATAAGAACGCAAATGATGATGGAATGATTGATACCCTTTATTCGGAACTTTTTGTCTTAAACCTATAAAGCCGGATTTGAAAAGTTTGAAAAAGATTATAGCACCCCTGGCTG
>CAZBIF010000143.1:1899-6785 GCA_964492055.1 uncultured Flavobacteriales bacterium | reverse complement strand
ATGCCAGGGCACAAGGGCAGGCGACGATCAGTACGGCGGAGGCTATCTCTACCGCCATTCCCCAACCCCCGGCGGGAAAGTGATACAAAGCTGCTCCTACGGCAATCAGCAAGATCAGGGGGGTAAACCAGTAACTGATACGATCGGTGATGAGGGAAAAGGTAGCCTGGGATTTGGATTTTTGAGCATACTCATTCCACAAACGGCTGATCTTACTTTGATCGAGGGGTCGCAACACCAGTAATTCGATGGCCTCCCCAACCTGCCGGCCTCCGGCATAAATTTTATCCCCGCTTTTCACCCGCACCGGCTCGGATTCCCCGGTTGCAAAACTGTTATCAATACGTGCTTGTCCTTTCAGCAAACGCACATCCACGGGGATAAGCTCCCCGTTGCGAATGAGAATGTGATCTCCTTTTTGCAATTGGTTTACGGCCACTGACGCCTCCCCTTCCGGCCCCAGCCGGCTGACCGACAAAGGGAAATAGGATTTAAAATCCCTTTCAAAAGACAGGCGGTGATAGATCTTTTGTTGAAAAACGCGACCAAGCAGCAAAAAGAAAAGTAATCCACACAGGGAATCAAAGTAACCGGGCCCGGTTTGAGAAATGATCTCATACACACTGCGTAAATAAAGCACCGTAACCCCAAGGGCAATAGGGACATCTATATTCAATCTTTTTTGCCGCAGGGAGATCCAGGCCGAGCGGTAATAGTCCTGCCCGCTGTAGATAGCTACCGGTGTAGCAAGCAACAGGTTCAGCCAGCTGAACCAGGGAGCCAGATCGCGCCAGCTATGCAGATCAAAACCAAAATACTCAGGCAGGCTCAGGAGCATGATGTTGCCGAAAGCAAAACCGGCCAGGCCAAGCTGATAGGTCAGGCGGCGGTCTACCGGGCGGGGCCTTTTGGCATCCGATTGCTGTAAGGTGATTTGCGGTTCATAGCCGATGGAAGCCAGGGTTTCCACCACTTCCCGCAGGGAAATACGCTCTCGCGCATAAGTGAGGGTTATTTCTTTCTTTAAAAAATTCACCCGGCTACTGACGATCTCTGCTTTCAGGCGGTATAGATTTTCCAGCAGCCAAAGGCAGGCTGAGCAATGGATCTGCGGCAGGTAAAAGCTAACTTTCACAATGCTCTCATCCTGATAGTCGAGGAGTTTTTCCACTACCTCCTCATCCTGCAGATAGGCGAATTTATCCCGGCGCAGCGCCTTGACCTTAATGCCCGGACTGTTTTCCAGCTCATAATAATCGCACAGCTCATTTTCCTGCAGGATCTCAAATACCGTGAGACAGCCCTGACAACAAAAGGCTTTCTCTTGCTTCCGGATCAATTCGGCATCGCATTCCTCCCCACAGTGGTAACAATTCAGCAGCTTTTTTTTCGTGTGCGGGAAGGTCTTCATTTTCGCGGCAAATTTTCTTTTTATTAAGCATTCAAAGTATGATATTTGTCAGGAAATGAGCAAACCCTTGCCTAAATTATCCTGCCGTGAGTGTGGTGCCCGCCACAAGTCAGTCTTCTGTAACCTGAATGAGGAACAGATGATAGAGCTGGATAAGCAGAAAGGGTGTGATTTTTACAGTAAAGGAGAATCCATTTTTAAAGAAGGGAGCTATTCGCGGGGGCTGTATTGTGTAAATAAGGGAAAGATCAAACTCAGCCGCATGGGACCAAGCGGAAAAGAACAGATCGTACGCTTTGCCACGGCCGGGGATGTAATGGGCTACCACTCCATGTTGAGCAAAAAACCGCTGAGTGCCACCGCTACCACCCTGGAAGAGAGCGCGGTTTGTTTTATTCCGTCCCGGCAATTTTTTGAGCTTATTAAAACAGACTCCAATTTTAGCCTGAAATTGCTGGAGCTTACGGCCAGAAACTGGGACAATGCCTCCCGCCTGATCACGGACAGAAGACCACCAAACAGCGGCTGGCGGAGATGTTGCTGTGGCTAAAAGAAACCTTTGGGCTGGATGAGAATCAATGCCTGGATGTGCAGCTGAGCCGGGAAGAGATCGCCAACATGGTAGGTACGGCCACCGAAGCGGTGATCCGTTTATTGTCGGAATTGAAGAAACAAGGCCTGATCAGTCTGGAGGGAAAAAAGATCCGCCTGCTGGATGTACATGGACTGGTAGTGATGGCCGACTTGATCGATTGATTGATCAAATTCTTAAAGTTTCTATTTTTAAGCCGTGGAAACATCCATCATCCATATTCGCCCGCGATTTAAACTCACGGTGGCCCGGCCCAAAGAAGAGGTTCAGGCGAAAGCCAAAGCGTTGATCGCTCAGTATAAGGGCAGATTGAAAGCCAGAATCATTCAGGATCATTTGCTGCTTATGATACACGATGAGGAGGCGCACTACTGGTCACCTCAAATGGATTTCCGCATAGAGACCGATGAGGATTTTCCGGAGCATACCTCCATTGCAGGCCTCATTGGCCCCCGCCCCCAAGTTTGGACGATGTTTGTTTTTTTCTATTTGAGTGTAGGGGTCATCGGTTTCTTTCTTACGTCGCACGGCGTGTCACAATACCTATTGGACAAACCCACCCCTACCATCTGGGCATTTCCCATCGCCTTGCTCATTATGTTGACCGCCTACCAGGCCGGGAAGTTTGGTGAAAATAAAGGCAGGGATCAAATAGAAATGTTGAAACAGTTTGTGCGGGATCTCGTGGCCAATTAAACTATATTATTCAGGAAGATTTTCTTTTATATTTGTTTTTTTAAATACAATTCAACATGCGCCTGCTTACTACCTTTTTAATGCTATTGCTTTCCTATACTATTCATGCCCAGGTTATAGAAGAGAATCCGGCACCAAACGCTCAGGAAACATCATACGGTACTCAGCATCGAGTTGGCTTAGGTATTGGTGGGGCTTCTGCCATGGGGAGGTTTGCTGAGAAAGACCTATCTGATCCCGAAGCAGGTTTCGCCAATGGAGGACTTACTTTTCAACTCAAATATGAGTATGTACTGAATGAGAAAACTCACATCACCTTTAACTGGGGGGGTGCCGCTTACGTATTTGATGCACAAGCATTAGCGGAAGAATTAGCTACAGGGGTACCTGTCGGCACATATATTGAAGTGGAAAGCGCTCCTTATAGCGTAGGTAATTTATCTTTCGGCGCAAAGTTTTTCACCACCACCAACAGCAGCACTACCAGGTTTTATATTAATCCTTTTATAGGGCTGGCAACTATGATTGCTCCTGAAATCACCCTGCGAGCGGTTAGTCCTAACGGAGCATCTTCTATAGAAACCCATATTGAGGAATCAGAGCCCGCCGGTGCTTTTAATTTTGGAGCAGAAGCAGGGATCGAATTCCGCCTCTCAGAGTTAATTAACCTGGATTTGTTTCTCAGATTGGAAGGGGCTAAATTTGAAATAGATGCGAATTATTCTGAATTGCAAAACGACAATGGGAATACCATGCGTTCGAGTGGTAAGGATACATACGATCAGCCTTATTCGGCGGCATCATACGGCATTAATCTGGGATTCAATTTTTGATCCCCTATTTTTTTCCCTTTTAAAAACTTGCGCCTAATTACTATACAACTATTTTGAAAGCAACCAGAACGGATCCCTAAAATCATCCACAAAAGCTTCCTGCGCATGCGAAGCTGCTACTTGTTTCAATTGCTCTTCTGTCGCCACCGCTTGAATTTCTTTAAACAAAACCCTTTCTTCAAAGCGGATATGTTTTTCTACTATTTCTTCGATAGAATTTAGTCTTTTCTTCAGCTCATCACTCCCACCCATCAATCGGTTGATTTTCCGATGTTCCGAAAGTGCTTTTTTTACCGATTCATGGTCATTTCCGAGTATGGGAAAAACTACCTTTTCTTCAATTTCAAAATGCGCTATCAAATGGTTTTTCCAAAACCATTTAACATATTTCATTATTCGTTGAGGCCGAATATCTTTTTTGAATCCTGTTCTGATCTTCCAGCACAGTAGCAGTCCCTGATGGTGATCCCTGCTTAAATCTTGCAGCAGCAAATGTCTTTTAATTGGTTTAGGCATCTTCTGATAACAGTTTAAAAGTGAGTTCATTTAATTCATGCGTAACCATGATTTGACAAGCAAGCCTGCTTGATTCGGTATGATTGTACAATTCCTTCAGTTTATGCCTTTCCGTAGAATCATGGCCAGTCACTAAATTACCTTTTACCAATTCCACATGACAAGTACCGCACCATGCCCTTCCCATACAATCTCCAATGTCCTCACTCAATTGGTCTACAATCATTTGCATAAAATTTTCATATTGATGGGTACGAAACGATAATGTTTTGAGTTCTCCAAAAGAATCAATCAAACATACCTGATAGGCCATGTGTTTATTGAAAATAGTTATTATATGCCTTTAAGTGTTCCTGTATACTCTTGTAACTTTCTTGTCTAACTAACTCCTCGTCTGATTGTAAACCCATGATGTAACTTTTTAATGGAACCAAGTAGTTGTGCAACTGATTGTGGGCCTCTCCCTTCATGGTACATTTTTTAAAAATATCAGAAAATTCCTTTTCCAATTCTTTTGCCAGTATATGGTAGTCTTTCACTTCAGGGTTTTTCCTCATTTGGTCAGCCATTCGCTTCATATTGGCAATGCCCTTAGTTGTTTCTGTATTTGCTTCCCATCTTTTACCTTGGTTTAATTCAACATCCAACTGATCAGTTGTTTCGCTATCATCTGTATCCTTCGCTTGATGGTTCTCGCCACAGGATGTAATTGTCAACGTTAAAACCATGAACAACAGGATAGATGAAATGAAGCTTTTTTTCATGATCAATGGGTTTTCACTAATTCTTTTTCCATTTTCAAAGCTTTGGGAAACAAGATATTATTCTCCAGGTGAAT
>CAZBIF010000143.1:0-1889 GCA_964492055.1 uncultured Flavobacteriales bacterium | reverse complement strand
ATATGCAAATGGAGGTCTGCTTCAAACTCTTTCAGCAAAGCATACGTAACTTTATACGTATTACAGGCATCCACCGGAGGGGTGTAATTGGAGCTTAAAGCCGCAATTTCCCTGAAACGAACCCCTTCATGATCATGTTCTTCCTTCATCATGGCAATCGGATTTCCAACTGTTCCGAAAGAAGGCTTTTCCATTTTCTCATCTTGCCCCTTAAGGCTCATCAATTTGCGGATAAAGGGAAATAACACCAGCTCCTCTTTCTTCATGTGCTGGGTTAATTCTCCGGCGGATTGGTGAAAAAGCGTTTGTATTTCTTTTAATTCCGGATGCTCTCTCCCGTGTACCTTTACTACTTTGTCCAGATAGGGTTTTATTTCCGTGATCTTTTCATCCACATAGCGGTGATGGCGTTTTTCGATATAGTCCGCTAAAAGATCAATTGGCCATGAATCATAATCCGTAGCTCCACCTGTTTCGGTCATAGCTGCATTTAATTTTTTAAGCAGTGTTTCCGTTTCAATGTTGTTGTGTTTAGAGACCTCCTTAATGCTGCGATTCCCTCGGCAACAAAAATCAATCCCTGCTGACTTAAAAACAGATGCTGTTCTATAATCTTTCGCCACCAATTCTCCTACAATGTCATTTTCTGTAATATTCATTTCTTATGTTTTTAATTTATTTTTCGTTTTAATTTTCACCCCAATTTTCCAACTCTTCTTTATCCCATAAGGTTGGGAAAAATTTACGTTGTTGAAATTTCGGATGCAGGTATTTCTTCCATTCACTGCCTCCCGTAGCGGCTTTATTTTCACCTTTCTTATCTAAGTAATGCTGAGCCGTTTCTAAATGAACCATCGGCCATTTCACATTGTAGAAATGATCAAACGCTTTGAGCTTGGTTTTAAGTTCAGTGGAAAACTCCTGATGTAGCATCTTTTCTTCAAGGGTGTTCCCTTTTACTTCCTGAGCAAGCGTCATCAATTGTTTCAAATATTTGTCTTCAAACTGCCGCAGGGTCAGGGTCTTCTTGCCCGTCTTCCGGTTTAGTCCTGCATCTTGCCAGTAGAGGTGGTCAAAATATGCTGCAATGGTAGTATCCTTCCCTATCCGTTTCTTTCCTTCCTCATTCAAAAGGTTTTCCAATCTGGTACAATAAAGTTCTATATACCGGAATTGCGCACTTTGAAAACCACTCGCTGGGGTAAGTGTACTTCGGAAGGTATTGTAGTCCTCGTAATTCATTCCTGATTTCATCACATCAAAGGAAGTAATAAGTACCTCGGTGTACCGGATCATGCGGTTGAGTTTGTCAAGCCACAACTCCTCACTGAATGCCTCCTTAACCAACTGCTTCAATTCGTGAACCATCATTTTCAGAACCAGCTCTGTTACCTGATGGTACATAATAAAGATCTCCTCATCTTTAAAATAAGTCCTGGGTTTTTGCAGGGAGAGTAAGGTTTCCACTTCCACATAATCCCAGTAATTTATAGGTTTGGCATGCAGTAAACCTTTTAAATAATTTTCCGGGTTCTCTCCCAATTCCTCGTATTTCTGTTCTAATGATGGTATGATATTATTGTTCATTTGGTTGTTTTAAAGTAAATAATGAAATGCCGAACACACCCAGACTAATGACTTTGACAACTTCCATAACCACATAATAAAAATGAAGATTGGAAGGGGGAAGCAGCTTGCCCTGTATGATCAGTTCCGCCCTTTGATCTAAGGCAGGTAAGAGCCAGTAACTTTGCAAAACAAGTAGGATCAGGGGTACTACAAACCAGCTTGCCTTTCGAAGGACGATGGTGCTGTAATCTTTAAACTGATCAACTGCAATGCATGCTGCCAGTACCCATTCTACTTTATTAAGTGCATCAAACACTATC
>CAZBIF010000142.1:0-6828 GCA_964492055.1 uncultured Flavobacteriales bacterium | reverse complement strand
TCCGACCTTTACAGTATCCCGATAAGATGTATTACTATTGAATGGTGGCCTTACGGTAGGGGCTTCATTAGCTTGACAGGAAGCACTTATATAAGATTGCAACTCCCTATAAACTTCCGCTACCTTTTGTCCACACTTATATGCACTTACCTTTACTACTGAATAAAATTTCCCCGAAGTATAGGATAGCATGGAGATTTCTCCAGTTTCACTGTCTAAGGTAGCTGCAATATTGCGGGAATCCTGAGTAGATGAGGGAAAAGGAGAAGTATAACTATAACCAGACTCATAAGTATCATAAGGAGGATTGACGCCCTCATTATAAGCAAAGTTAAAATTATAGTTGGTCAAGGGGCGCTCCCATTCATAGGTCAGTGAATCCAATTCTTCATCAACAGCATTATGATTGTATGAAAAAGGCGAACCCTGACATAGCAAACTAGCTGCTTTTTCCCTGAATACAGGGGAATTGTCAAGACAGGTATCTGCTTTCATACCTGCATATGGATACATTTTAGCTCTAAAGGTTACAGGGTTCTCGAAAGTCAAGTTTGTAACCGGATTTCTTGCAGCATCTTCATAGATGATCGCCCATCCTTCAGCCGGAGGTGTACCGGTAAGTCTAATTGGGTCCGTTTCCCTTACATATTCATAAAAAACCTCATTACTGCCACTTCCCTGAGGCACGCCATTCACACCACTACAGGGGTAGGAAGCAGGACAAGCAGGGGCAATTACCCCGTCACTCACCACATTGTTGTTCATTTCAGACTGTGTAGCAAGTACAGTTTCGACATTTGTTTTTAGATTTACAAGGTAGAGTGAATACCTAATACCAGTCGCTAATCCATTACAATCCCGGTACATCGAAATTCGAAAAACATAACGCCCATCAGCCAGGCAGCGCCAGGTGATTTCTCCGCCCATAATATGGGTAGCATTAACAGCTATAGGTTGCAATAGTATAAGAAAAAGCAATATTTTTAGAAGTGTAGCCGGTTTTCCCATGAGAGCGTTCAAATCAATACGAAACTTACAAAGATACAATCAAAAGATGACGAAAATTACTCCTTCTTCGTTGCGTTAAACTTCCAGCTAAAGGGCAATTATGTACATTTGGGCTTTCAATTTCTTTATATATGAATTTAACAGGTATTATTTCAATTTCCGGCAAAGCCGGTTTATCTAAAATTGTCAGCCAGACCCGTACGGGAATAATCGTAGAATCCCTGCTGGATGGAAAGCGCTCGGCAGTGCACGGTGCCCAGCGGGTAAGCAGCCTAGAAGATATCAGCATTTACACCTACGAAGAGGATATGCCCTTACCTGAGGTGATGGAAAAAATTGCCGAACATGCAGACTACAAAGCTGTTATCAGCCATAAATCCTCCGCCGAAGAATTGAAAGGGTTTATGGAGAAAGTATTGCCCAATTATGATCAGGAGAGGGTTTATCAGTCGGATATAAAAAAGATCGTACAATGGTACAACCTGCTGGTGGAAAAAGACCTGATCAAGGAAGAAGAAAAGCAAGCTACTGAAAAAGAGGAACCGAAAAATAAGAAGGGCGGTAAACTCCGCACCGACGAGCCTGAAACAGATAATAAAGCCAAAAAAAAGATTCAGAAAGAGTCCAAAAAGGAAAAGGGCAAACTGGTAGAAGGTTATGGGGACCAGCCTGATGAAGAGGAGAACGTCCCCAAAAAGAAATCGACAAAGAAATAAACAGTTTTGGCTGAGATAAAAGAGGCAGGTATTGATCGCCACTATCTGAAAGATGATTTTGAGATAAGCTGGAAAGTAATTGAAAATTATTACCGGGAGCTTTATGAACGTGAAATTCTATCCAAAGCCAAATTAAAACAATGGCTGAAGGACCGCAGTGAACTTTCGGCAGCCCTGTCGGAAAACTTTGCCTGGCGGTACATTAAAATGAACATCGACACCAGGGATGAAAAGTTGAAAAAAGATTTTCAATTCTTCGTGCAGAAGATCAACCCAAAGCTTGCCCCCTGGGATGATAAACTGAACCGCAAGTTCGCCGAAAATGAATTTGCCGCTGAATTAAAAGACCCTGAATACCGGCTATTGCTTAAAATAGTAGAAAACCACCTGCAGCTTTACCGGGATGAAAACATCCCCCTTTTCACCCAACTTGAAGAAGCCTCCCAGGAATATGGCGCTACTATTTCAAAATTAAGCGTGGAATTTGAGGGGCAGGAATACACTCTGCAGCAGGCTGCTAAATTGCTGAAGGACACCGACCGCAACAAACGAAAAAAGGTTTTTGAGCTGATCCAGGAACAAAGAAATAGTGTAAGTACTCCCCTGAATGAATTATTTGACAAACTACTTGCTTTACGTCAGGAGGTTGCGAAAAACGCCGGCTTTGACAATTACCGGGATTATAAGTTCCGGGCCATGGACCGATTTGATTATACGCCGGAAGACTGCATGGCCTTTCATCAGGCGGTGAAGGAGGAGTTGCTGCCCTTGCAGGAAATGGTATTGCAAGACCGCAAAACCAAACTGGAGCTCAGTGAGCTAAAACCTTATGACCTGGCAGTAGACCCGGAAGGAAGAAACCCCTTGCAGCCTTTTGACAAAGGCGAAGAATTACTGGAAAAAACCGTAGTATGCTTTGAACGGCTTGATCCCTTTTTTGCCGACTGTCTGAGGGAGATGAAAAAGCGCAAGCATCTGGACCTGGAAAGCAAGAAGGGCAAAGCTCCCGGAGGCTTTAATTACCCGCTGTACGAAAGTGGCTTTCCCTTTATTTTTATGAATGCCGTAGGTACCATGCGGGATGTGACCACCATGATCCACGAAGGCGGACATGCGGTACACTCGGTGCTGGCCCACCCCCTGGAACTGGTGGATTTCAAAAGCACTCCCTCGGAAATTGCCGAACTGGCAAGCATGAGCATGGAATTGCTCACCATGGACAACTGGGATGTGTTCTTTGATAAGGAAGAAGAGCTGAACCGCGCCCGGCAGGAGCAGCTTACCGATGTGATCAGCACCCTGCCCTGGGTAGCCACCATCGATAAATTCCAGCACTGGCTCTATACTCATCCCAGGCATTCCATCGCCGAACGGGAAGAAGAATGGCTGAAAATTTCGGAGGAATTCAGTAGCGACCTCGTTGACTGGTCGGACTACCCTGAAGCAAAGAAAAACCAATGGCAGCGGCAATTGCATTTGTTTGAAGTGCCGTTCTATTACATTGAATACGGCTTTGCCCAGCTTGGCGCGGTAGCGCTCTGGCGCAATTACCGCAAAGAGCCGGAGGCAACCATTAAAAAATACAAAAAGGCCCTGAGCCTGGGCTATACACGTTCCATATCCGAAGTGTATCAGGCGGCCGGCATCCGTTTTGACTTTTCTTCGGATTACATACATGACTTATCCAGCTTCCTGAAGGAAGAATACATAAAAACCAAATCTTAAAAATTTATTTCTGAATGAACGAATTACAAGCTATTTCGCCTATTGATGGCCGCTATCGCAGCAAGGTGGAAGTATTGTCCAATTATTTTTCTGAAGCGGCCCTGATCCGCTACCGCGTAAGGGTTGAAATGGAGTATTTTATTGCCCTCTGTAAACTTCCATTGCCCCAGCTGGAAGGGATCGGCAATGATGATTTCACCGAATTGCGCAAGGTATATGTAGATTTTACTCAGGCAGATGCCGAGCGCGTTAAGGAAATTGAAAAGACCACCAACCACGATGTAAAGGCGGTGGAGTATTTCATTAAAGAAAAGTTAAAAGGTTCCGGTTACGGCAAAAAGCTGGAATTTATTCATTTCGGGCTTACCTCCCAGGACATCAACAATACCGCCATTCCCCTATCCTTGAGAGATGCCATTGAAGATGTGTACATTCCTGAATTGAATGAGGTGATCAGTGAACTCAATGCCTTTGCCATTGAGTGGAAAGGGGTACCCATGCTGGCGCGCACCCACGGACAGCCTGCCTCCCCTACCAGTTTGGGGAAGGAGATCATGGTGTATGCCGAACGCCTGAAGGAACAATACAACGCCCTGATCGACACCCCATTTTCGGCGAAGTTCGGCGGAGCTACCGGCAACTTCAACGCCCATCACGTGGCTTATCCCGATATCGACTGGGTGGATTTCGCCAATGAATTCGTAAATGATACCCTGGGATTATACCGATCCCAGATCACCACGCAGGTAGAACATTATGATAACCTGGCCCGGGCTTTCGATGCCATGAAACGCATCAACACCATTTTGATTGACCTCAACCGCGACCTCTGGACCTACATTTCCATGGACTACTTCAAGCAGCGCATACAACAGGATGAAATCGGTTCCTCGGCCATGCCGCATAAGGTAAACCCTATTGATTTTGAAAATGCGGAAGGTAACCTGGGACTGGCCAATGCCCTTTTTGAGCATTTATCAGCCAATTAGCCGGCTGCAACGCGACCTCACAGACTCCACGGTATTGCGAAACACCGGCGTACCCATCGCCCACACCCTGATGGCCATCAAATCCATGCAAAAAGGGCTGGGCAAACTGCTGCTCAATGAGGAAAAGATCAAAGCCGACCTGGACAATAACTGGGCAGTGGTTGCTGAAGCCATACAAACCATTCTAAGGAGGGAAAATTATGAGCAGCCTTACGAAGCCTTGAAAACGCTGACCCGCAAAAACGAAAAGGTGGAACAAAAAGACATCCATCGCTTTATCGATGATTTGAAGGTTGATAATTCAGTAAAGAAAGAACTTAAACAGATCACGCCCTACAATTATATCGGGATCGAATTGTTTTAAATGGCAGTCAGAGGTAGCATATTCATTCTCTTGATGATATGCTGCCAGTGGGCGCAGGCCCAGTTTACCGAAAGTATTGTATCGGAGCGCCCCGGGCAGGCGGCCAATCACTACCTGGTGGGGAAACAGGTCTATCAGTTTCAGGGGGGAGTGGATTTCTTCGATTACCGGATGAAAAATACAACTGCAGGGATGAGCTATCAATTGTATACTTCACAATTGCGGATTGGTATTTTGGAATATACCGAATTGCGGATGGAGGCCGGATACATAAACAATTATGAAAATAATTATTCCTGGTGGCACGAAGATCAAGATGATCATGATAAGCTGAGCGATATGAAAATAGGCATCAAGCAGTCACTTTACAGGAATAACGATAAGGATTTATATGGCTCGGTATTGCTGAATTATTCCCTGGGCGGAGCTGATATCTATGAAAACGATGATAATGTCCTGGAGTCGCGCTTTATCTTTGGCTATTCATTTACCGAAAAGCTTGCTTTAGAAACCAATGTGGTTCTCTACTATGATTTTGACTATCACAACCTCAACGATTTCACTATCTTTAGTTTCGGCTACTCCCTGGATGAAACCTGGGCCCTGACTCTGGAACCGTACTTCAGTTTATCAGATACCAGGGTAGGAATGGGCACTGCCATCGCATTTCTACCCCATCCTGACATACAGCTAGATCTATATCTTGCCTATTCAGATTATTATTCATCCCATTCATTATCGGTTTTAGAATCCGAACTGATTATTTCCCTGGGGGTTTCTTTTCGCTTGTATAAAGCGAGGTAACCAAATTATTTTTATCTTTTGCTCCTTATATTCGCCTGAATGAACGAGAAAGCACACATTTCTGAACTTAAGCTGAAGGAGGTATTTCTCGATTCTTTTATTGCCGCCCTGCGCAAGGATATTGAAAGGCAGAAAGGCTTTCTGGTTCAGTCCGATAACATTTTTGATACCTATTATGAGCGAATCGAGCGTATCGGTGAAAAACAGGATATTACCAAGTTTATTAACGAAACCAACTGGCTGAAGGCGACCCTCAATGAACGCCTGGAAAAAGAATACCCGGAGAAAAGGGAAATACCTTTCGATGAGGAATTCGAGATCTTTTTCCGAAAGACCGATGAATTCATTCAAACCTTACCGGAAAAACTAAAGGAAGAGCAGGCCGAAGGCCGGTTTGTACCTCTGGCCGGGAATGTGCTTGGCATAAAGATCCTGAAGTGGTTTAAGGGGATCTGCTTCAAACTCTCCAGATTGCCTCATTATTTTACTAATCTTATTCGAAAAGAAAAACACCCTATCCGCCGCTGGAGCCACACTATTCCTTTGAGTAACATGGTGCGGTATTATTTTGTGAATACTTTCATCGGCAACAACCTGCAATCGTTTGAAGACCTGATGCGGCTGAAATGCAATACCCTGAATACGGAGTGGGGCATCATTAAGGACATTAACCTGGAGCTGAACCAATTCCTCAACGGGGAAATATCCAGGGAAGATTTCAAAAGCCATTTGAAGATCATTGTGGAAAAGGATAAACTACTCCGTAGCCGAAATGAGCTTGACCGCAAATTATCCATCTGGAAGGAAAGGGCTGAAGAAGAATTGCTCAGGGTAAAACAGCAGTACGAAAAAGACCTGCCCATCGTAGGAACAGTAGAACTTAGTGAAGAAGTATTTGCCCGCGATAAGCTACAAGACAAGGAAAAGGAAAACCGAAAATCTTACCGCCGCATATTTATTGGATGGAAAAATGCCCTTTTTGCCCAACTTGACGATATTCAGGTAGATGTGGAATTACTTCACATAAAATACAACGCACTGCTGCATTTTCACCTGCTTAAAAACAGTTTTCAGCTACGCATCAATAAAACCGTCAAAGAAAAGATCAAACTGATCAATGATCATTTTGACGGCATGACCAAAAAGCTAAGCGGTATAGAGAACAAGAAAAACCTGGATGATTTACTTGAGGAAGAGCGGCTGGTAGCCAAAAATAAACTGG
>CAZBIF010000141.1:4421-6856 GCA_964492055.1 uncultured Flavobacteriales bacterium | reverse complement strand
GTGCCCAAACTTCCATCTCACCAAAACGCTGACCACCAAACTGTGCTTTACCACCAAGTGGCTGCTGAGTAATGAGGGAGTATGGTCCGATGGATCGGGCGTGCATCTTGTCGTCCACCATGTGACCAAGCTTCAGCATGTAAATGATACCTACAGTAGCCGGTTGATCGAACTGCTCTCCGGTGCCCCCGTCATAAAGATGGGTGCGGCCCAGTTTAGGTACACCCGCTTTATCGGTAAAATCATTGATCTCTTCAATACTTGCACCGTCGAAGATAGGGGTGGAAAATTTCACTCCCAGTTTTTCACCGGCCCAGCCAAGTACCGTTTCGTAGATCTGTCCCAGGTTCATCCGGGAAGGTACCCCCAATGGGTTGAGTACGATATCTACCGGGGTTCCGTCATCCAGGAAAGGCATGTCTTCCTGCCTTACGATCTTGGCAACAATACCTTTGTTTCCATGACGTCCGGCCATTTTATCCCCTACTTTCAGCTTGCGCTTCTTAGCAAGGTACACTTTAGCCAGTTTCATAATGCCCGTTGGTAGTTCATCGCCCACCGTCAGCGCATATTTTTTGCGCTTGTACTTACCCTGGATCTCAGTAGCCTTCATGTTGTGGTTATGCAACATGGTCTTAATTGTCTCATTAAGTTCCTCTGAGGTGGTCCAGTTCTTATAATCGATAAAGGCAAAATCATCAATCTTTTGCAGTACTTTCTGCGTGAACTTGGTTCCTTTCGGTATGATCTCCTCGTTGTAATAGTTCTGGATTCCCTGAGCAGTTTTACCGTTCACAATGGAATACAGCTTTTCTACTAAGCGCTCCTTCAGTTCATTCAGTTCTTTTCTTTCTTCCTCATCCAGTTTGGCGATGATGTTCTTCTCCTCTGCTCTGGACTTACGGTCTTTTACCGCACGCTCAAACAATTTCTTGTCTACCACCACACCATTCGCTGATGGAGGTACTTTCAAAGAAGCATCTTTCACATCACCGGCCTTGTCACCAAAGATGGCACGCAAAAGTTTTTCTTCAGGCGTCGGATCCGATTCACCTTTAGGGGTGATCTTACCAATCAGGATATCACCTTCTTTTACTTCTGCACCGATGCGGATCAAACCATTTTCATCCAGGTCAGCGGTAGCTTCTTCACTTACGTTCGGAATATCGGCGGTAAGTTCTTCCACACCTCTTTTGGTATCACGAACCTCCAGGGAATATTCATCCACATGAACGGAAGTAAACCAATCTTCGGATACTACTTTTTCGGAAATTACAATCGCATCCTCAAAGTTGTAACCTTTCCAGGGCATAAAAGCCACTTTCAGGTTACGTCCGAGGGCCAGTTCTCCTTTTTCAGTAGCATAACCTTCACACAGTACCTGACCTTTGGTTACTTTCTGACCTTTTTTTACAATGGGCATTAGGTTGATCACCGTACTCTGGTTGGTCTTTTTGTATTTCGTTAATTCGTATTCCTTAGTTGCTTCGGTAAAAGACACCAGTTCATCTTCTTCCGATCGATCATAGGTAACCACGATCTTTTTGGCATCCACGTAATCCACAACGCCTTCAGCTTCTGCATTGATCAAAACTCTGGAATCAATCGCTACCTGCTTTTCAAGGCCGGTACCCACGATCGGGGCCTCGGGTTGCATTAATGGAACCGCCTGACGCTGCATGTTAGAACCCATCAAGGCCCGGTTTGCATCATCATGCTCCAGGAAGGGGATCAAAGATGCCGCAATAGAAGCGATCTGATTAGGCGCAACGTCCATCAGGGTCACCTCTTTGGGTTCAGCCATCGGGAAGTCTCCTTCGTAACGGGCCTTTACCCTCTCACTTTCAAAATTTCCTTTCTCATCAATAATCGCATTGGCCTGAGCAATGGTTTGCTCATCCTCTTCCTCCGCACTCAGGTAAATAATATCTTTTTCCTTCAGGCCTACATTTCCTTTCTCCACCTTGCGGTAAGGAGTCTCAATGAAGCCCAGTCGGTTTACTTTGGCGTAAACGCACAAAGAAGAGATCAAACCAATATTTGGTCCTTCAGGAGTTTCAATAGGGCATAAACGGCCGTAGTGAGTATAATGTACGTCCCGTACCTCAAAACCGGCCCTTTCCCTTGACAGACCACCAGGTCCAAGGGCAGACATCCTGCGCTTGTGAGTAACCTCAGATAATGGATTGGTTTGATCCATGAACTGGGACAACTGGTTGGTACCAAAGAAGGAATTGATCACGGAAGACAAGGTCTTCGCATTGATCAGATCAGCCGGGGTAAACACCTCGTTGTCACGTACGTTCATACGCTCGCGAATGGTCCTCGCCATACGGGCAAGTCCTACTCCGAACTGATTGTACAACTGCTCGCCCACGGTACGTACCCTACGGTTACTTAAGTGGTCGATATCATCCACATCGGCTTTGGAATTG
>CAZBIF010000141.1:0-4411 GCA_964492055.1 uncultured Flavobacteriales bacterium | reverse complement strand
CAAATACTTGATGATGGAAATGATATCCTCTTTGGTCAATATCTTGACATTTTCTTCAATGTCAAGGTTCAATTTCTTGTTGATACGGTATCTTCCTACTTCACCCAGGTCATAGCGGGTCTCAGAGAAAAATAACTTATCGATCACGCCCCTGGCAGTTTCCTCATCTGGTGGCTCAGAGTTTCTCAACTGACGGTAGATATGCTCTACGGCTTCTTTCTCAGAGTTGGAAGGGTCTTTTTGCAGGGTATTGTAAATGATAGCAAAATCAGCGGAATTCACATCCTCTTTGTGCAGGATAATGGTCTTTGCACCAGACTCCAAAATGGGATCGATGTGTTCTTTTTCGATCACCGTCTCCCGGTCAATCACCACTTCATTACGCTCAATGGATACCACTTCTCCGGTATCCTCATCCACGAAATCCTCTACCCAGGTACGCAATACCCTGGCAGCCAGTTTTCTTCCCTGTGCTCTTTTCAGAGCGGCCTTGCTTACTTTGATCTCATCGGCCAGGTCGAAAATATCGAGAATGTCTTTGTCAAATTCAAAACCGATGGCACGCAAGAGAGTGGTGACCGGTAATTTTTTCTTCCGGTCGATATAGGCATACATCACATTGTTAATGTCTGTAGCAAATTCAATCCATGATCCTTTGAAAGGGATCACCCTGGCGGAGTACAATTTAGTACCATTCGCATGTCGGGACTGACCGAAGAATACCCCGGGGGATCGGTGCAACTGGGAAACGATCACTCGCTCAGCGCCATTTACCAGGAAGGTACCTTTTGGGGTCATGTAGGGAATGGTACCCAAATATACATCCTGTACGATGGTCTCAAAATCCTCGTGTTCGGGATCCGTACAATATAATTTTAACTTTGCCTTCAAGGGCACGCTGTAGGTCAAACCGCGATCGATGCATTCATCAATGCTGTAACGGGGAGGATCTACGAAATAATCCAGGAACTCCAGTACGAACTGATTACGGGCATCCGTGATGGGGAAGTTCTCGCTGAACACTTTAAAGAGCCCCTCTGAATCGCGAAATTCAGGGGAAGTATCCAATTGGAAGAAATCCTGGAAAGATTGTAATTGTATATCTAGAAAATCGGGGTATTCAAGCCTGTTCTTTATGGAGGCGAAATTGACCCTTTCCTGTGTCTTTTGTAATGATGCGTTAGCCATCTCGAGGAGTCGTTAAAATAATAAATTAGGTATAAACACGAAAGGGTTTAGATGCCATCCCGAAAGTTCGGGGTGGTATCTAAACCGTAAAATATTAGCTGTTCGTTAACTTAATTAAGCTCAACTTCAGCTCCTGCCTCTTCTAATTGCTTTTTAAGAGATTCAGCTTCGTCTTTTGCTACACCCTCTTTGATTGGTTTGGGGGCGTTGTCAACTAATTCTTTAGCTTCTTTCAGTCCAAGTCCGGTCAATTCCTTTACCAGTTTCACAACTGCTAATTTAGAACCTCCGGCTGCCTTCAATACTACGTCAAATTCTGACTTTTCTTCAGCAGCAGCTTCTCCTGCACCACCACCGGCTGGTCCGGCAACAGCAACAGCAGCAGCAGCAGGCTCAATACCGTACTCTTCCTTTAGGATTTCTGCTAATTCGTTTACATCTTTTACTGTCAAGTTTACTAACTCTTCAGCAAGCGCTTTTAAATCCGCCATTTTTAATTGTTTTTAATTTAAATTTATATGAGTTGAGAGTGCGTACACAATTATACTTAAGCTACTTCCCTTTCGCTTAAGGTTTTTACCAGTCCGGCCAGGGTATTCTTTCCTGACTGCAGGGCAGATACCACATTCTTGGCAGGACTTTGCAGGATCGCAATAATATCGGCGATCATTTCTTCCTTCGACTTGATCTGGGAAAGGGCATCTACTTTATCGTCCCCGATGTAGATCGCTTGTTCAATAAAAGCGCCTTTCAGTACAGGACGATTGCTGCTCTTTCTGAATTCCTGGATCAGTTTGGCAGGGGCATTTCCCACTTCTGAAAACAGAATGGATGTATTTCCCTTCAATACCTCGTAAAACTCTTCATAACTGCCTTCGGCTGCTTCCAGTGCTTTACGCAATAAGGTATTTTTTACTACATTCAAAGAAATTTCCCGCTTATGGGCAAGTCTTCTCAGTTTGGTGGAACTCTCTGCATTCAGCTCAGAGATATCTGCCAGGTAAAAAACATTGCTTTCGTTGAGTTTCGCGGAAAGGTTCTTTACAATTTCTTCTTTTTCTTGTTTTGTCATTGCTATTCAGGCTGATGTGAATATTAATCTTCAATAAAACGTTTGGTGTCAACATGCACGCCTGGAGTCATGGTTCCTGACAGGCAAATGCTTTTCATGTAGATACCTTTAGCGGCAGCAGGCTTGAGCTTCACGATGGTCTGGATCATTTCACGTGCATTTTCAGTGATCTGTTGCACATCAAAGGAAACGCGTCCTACAGAGGTGTGAATGATACCGTATTTATCCACTTTGAAGTCGATCTTTCCGGCTTTTACTTCTGAAACCGCTTTAGCTACGTCCATAGTTACTGTTCCGGATTTGGGGTTAGGCATCAGGCCACGAGGTCCTAAAATCCTACCTAAAGCACCTACTTTACCCATAACGGAAGGCATCGTAACAATCACATCCACATCCGTCCAGCCGCCTTTGATCTTCTCTACGTACTCATCCAATCCCACGTAATCGGCGCCGGCTTCTTTGGCTTCGGCTTCCTTATCGGCAGTTACCAGCGCAAGTACACGTACTGTCTTACCGATGCCATGAGGCAGGGAAACGGTTCCCCTTACCATCTGGTTTGCTTTACGCGGGTCTACTCCCAGGCGAACGCTAAGGTCAACCGAAGCGTCGAAGTTTACGGTAGACATTTCCTTTACCAGGGAAGCTGCTTCCTTCAGGGTGTACAGCTTTTCCTTATCCAGCTTTTCAAGGGCTGCTTTTCTCTTTTTTGTCAATGTTGCCATTTCCTACTCTTTATGCTTTCTTAAAAGGGTTTATTTCCCTTCACGTTTATTCCCATGCTTCTGGCCGTACCGGCTACCATGCTCATAGCAGATTCGATCTTGAAGGCATTCAGGTCTTCCATTTTATCTTCAGCGATTTCTTTTACCTGATCCCAGGTTACGGAAGCCACCTTTCTGCGGTTTGGCTCTGCAGATCCGGACTTCACTTTTGCTTTTTCAAGCAACTGCACTGCCGCCGGAGGGGTTTTGATTACAAAATCAAATGATTTATCGGCGTAAACGGTAATTACCACGGGTAGTACTTTGCCGGCCTTATCCTGGGTCCTGCCATTGAATTGCTTGCAGAAATCCATGATGTTCACCCCTTTTGCACCCAGTGCAGGCCCTACCGGAGGAGAAGGGTTTGCTGCCCCACCCCTGATCTGCAACTTGATAATTCCACTAACTTCTTTAGCCATTGTTCGTCAATTAATTCGTTATGATTCTTTTTCTACCTGTAGGAAACTCAATTCCAATGGTTGTTTTCTACCGAAGATCTTTACCATCACCTTCAGTTTCTTTTTCTCCTCGTTTATCTCTTCGATGGTACCTGTAAAGCCATTAAATGGTCCATCGATAACTTTTACCGATTCCCCGACTACATAAGGAATATTCAATTCTTCCTCACTTTCTGCCAGTTCATCTACCTTACCCAGGATGCGGTTCACCTCTGAAGGTCTCAAGGGTAGAGGGTCCCCTCCCTTTTCCGCTCCAAGGAACCCGATCACGTTGGTCGTATTTTTGATCAGGTGGGGTATTTCACCTACCAGATTGGCTTCCACCAGTACATATCCAGGGAAAAAGCTGCGCTCTTTGCTAACCTTTTTGCCATTTCTGATCTGGTATACTTTTTCGGTAGGTATCAGGATCTGGCTCACGTAATCACCCAGCCCCTGCCGGTTGATCTCTTCTTCCAGGTAAAGTTTCACTTTCTTTTCCTTTCCGCTGATCGCCCTAACTACATACCACTTTTTAGTATTCTCGCTCATATTTACCTGCTGATCTACCATTAAAATAATTCATAAATGTATTCCATCAGGCTACTGAAAGTAGTATCCATCAGAAAGATGATCAGGGAAATGATGATGGATGCGATCATGACCACTACCCCGCTGCTCTGTAATTCGCTCCAGGTGGGCCAGCTGACCTTATGCATCAACTCATCTGTTGATTCTTCTATGTATGTTCTTATCTTCGACATTCTCTATTTCTGTGCAAGCAAGGGCTAGCTTTATTCTGCTCTCTCCCGCTATTCCTGGCACGGGTGGAGAGACTCCCTTCGATCCTTTTTCCAAAAGACTCAGGATAAACTTCTCGCCTCTCTCCCGCTATTCCTAGCACGGGTGGAGAGACTCGAACTCCCAGCCAATGGTTTTGGAGACCACTACTC
>CAZBIF010000140.1:5729-6861 GCA_964492055.1 uncultured Flavobacteriales bacterium | reverse complement strand
TTGAAAGAACAGGTAGTTTTTCTCCTCATCTATGCCTATGATAAAGTTTCCACAGATCTCAAAAAGGTGAATTTTACCATGATACTGCCTTGCCAGCTGATTCAGGGAACTCAGCAGTTGATTTCTGTTCCTATGTATGTTAATAAAAGATAAGATAAAAGGTAAGGTACAAACGCCTATTGTAAGCAGGCCTATAATTATTATTCCAGGTTCCATTTTCATTAATTTAAAGTGTAAATAAACATATTGCTTGTCACCACGATTATCCGCAGGTGACTTAACCGCCATGCAGTTATCTGTCTAATGCACTACCAGAAATAATGAAAAGGGAAAATAAAATCTATTTTACTGAACGAAATACAAAGGTTAGTAAAATAATGCCGGTACTGTCGGAGGCCCGACCGCTCTGCTAACTCTTTTGCTTGCTTAAAACTTCCGGAGAAGTAGGAATTACCTTCATCTTTCCTTTCAGTATGCAAGCTAATTACTGAAAATACAGTTTCAGATAATAATGGAAAATTCCCTGCATCAGTAGTTAGGGAAAAGGTCTCCCCGGTATGAATTTGACAGGCCGCAGGTGATTTTTCTACCTGAGAACTTACCGAACGGCCCTCTACCGTAGCTGATAAAAGCAGGAAAAAACCTAGGAAATAAAAAGAAAGGTTTGCTTTCATAGTGTCAGAATTCCTGCAGGATAAGGTAGGTGGTATACAGGCCGAAGGATACAATCAAAATAGCCGCTTCCCAGCGGTCAAGTTTTTTACGGCCCCCGGTGAACATAGCCCCAAAAAGAAAAATCGTCCCGGCCAGTAACAGACCTAGGTCAAGATTGAATTTGGGATTGTAATCTATGGGATTGATTAGGCTGCTGACGGAAAGTATCAGAAAAATATTGAAAATGTTAGAACCGATCACATTACCGATGGCTATGTCGCTGTTCTTCTTAAATGCCGCGACCACCGAAGTCATAAGTTCCGGCAAGGAAGTACCTGCAGCCACGATGGTAAGCCCAATGATCTTTTCACTTACTCCCATATTCTGGGCTATCTCCACACTGTTTATTACTACCAGTCGTCCCCCAAATACCAGGCCGAGCAATCCGATAACAATAAGTCCAGCCAGTTGCCAGATC
>CAZBIF010000140.1:5089-5719 GCA_964492055.1 uncultured Flavobacteriales bacterium | reverse complement strand
TGGCATTTAGTACATAAAAATTGTATGATTAAGGTTTTTCATTTGCCGAAAAACATAATAGAGGAAGAGAAAAAAGCAAAGTAGTAGCAACATACCGTCTCCCCGATCAATGGAAGAATCGGAAGTAAATAAAATATCATTGGCAAGTAGGAACAGGACAATTGCTGCTATCAGGGAAATGGGTATTTCCTTCCAGGCCGTGGAGGATTTCACAGATATGGGGAAAATGAGTGCGGTAAGGCCAAGGATCAAAAAAAGGTTGAAATTATTACTGCCGATAATATTGCCCAGGATAATATCAGAATGCCCATCCGCAGAAGCAATGGAATTGACTACCAGTTCGGGGGCGGATGTACCGAAAGCTACGATGGTGAGGCCAATGGCCAGATCAGAGATGTTAAACCTTTTTGCCAGTTGGGAAGCCCCGTCAACCAGCCAGTTGGCTCCGAAGATCAGAAGGGCGAAACCTGCCAGGATAAATAGAAATGAAATGAACATGGATTTGAGTCTGCGTTAAAACCGGTGTTGTGCCCTTTAAAGAAAAGACATAATTACTGAAAAGCAGATTTGTTTTGCAGAACGAGCTGTATTTTAATAAAATTTAGGAATTACCTTCTGAAGTTGATGACA
>CAZBIF010000140.1:2933-5079 GCA_964492055.1 uncultured Flavobacteriales bacterium | reverse complement strand
TCTCCCCTTAACTGAATTATCCTATAGTAAATTACTTCACTATTCCTTTTTCTTGTGCCAGTCTCAATGCCTCCTGCAAAGTCTCCGCTTCACTAAGCTTGGTGGTATCGATCACCACTGCATCCTCTGCTTGTTTTAAAGGGTTTTCCTTGCGGTGGGTATCCTGATAATCACGCAGGCTGAGATTGGCTTTCACTTCCCTGAGGGCCACTTCCTGTCCTTTGTTTTTCAACTCCTGGTACCTACGTTGGGCCCGCACCTCCGGATCCGCTGTCATGAATAATTTTAGATCGGCATTGGGAAATACCTGGGTGCCTATATCCCGGCCATCCATTACTACATTATTGCGTTCACCGATCTGTTGTTGCAATTTCACCATGCGTTCCCGTATGGATTTTATCTGGGCGATCTCACTTACCTTTTCTGAAACCAGGCGGCCCCTGATCGCCTCTTCCACATGTTTGCCGTTCAGGTAAGTTTCGTTTTTCTTAAGCCGGGGGTTACGGCGAAATTCTATGATAATATCATTGAGGATCTCAAACATCTCTTCCCGTGAAAGTTCCCGGGCAGGTATATTATTCTGTAAAATGTAAAGGGTAACTGCCCGGTACATGGCCCCGGTGTCTATATACGCAAAGCCCAGCTCCGCCGCCAGATGCCGGGCAAGGGTGCTTTTGCCACAAGAGGAATATCCATCGATGGCAATTTGTTTTGTAGCCACCCGTCTAAATTAATTGATAAAATCCGATAATCGGGTGGAAACCGAAAAAGTGTTGGTAGCACCCACTTCATGAAAAGCCATGCGTCCGTAACTAATGTGAAATTTACTCACCTTGATGCCAAACCCCCAGCTTAGTCCCACAGTTCCTAACTTTTCATCTATGCGCAGTTCCCGGCGGTGAAAATAATCATACCCTACACGGATGTTGACATTTTCCGTTACAAGAAACTCCAGATTGAATAAAAGGTGACGCAAGGTATTGTAGAAAAAGCCGGTTTCCCTTTCGCGATCGCGCTCCTCCGCATCCTGATTGTCAAATAAACTCACTTCTTCTGTTACTTCATCAGGATTGTCATACATCAGGTCCCACTGCTGCAGGTTCCGCGCAATCACCCCAATGCGAACAGGCACCCGCTTCAGTCGCTTGCTAAAACCCAGCTGCAATTCAAAAGGCAATTTTTCACTTTCCCGCTCCTCCACATAAGTAGATAACTGCCCTCCCATATTCTTCGCAAGTAAAGCTAAGGATAGGCGGCGTTTGGCCGAGTAATAAGTTATACCGGCATCGGCCGATAATCCAAGAGACTGATAATCATATAAGGATGAATAGATCGCATTGACGTTGACCCCCACTGAATAATTTGAATCAATGGCTCGCCCGTAGCCAATAGTATAGGCATATTCCCCGGCAGTGAAACTGCCAATGTTTACGCCACTAAGATCCGTTTGATCAAAATCCCCGTAGTCAATGTATTTTACTGCGGCATTAAATGTCCCAATGCTATCGAAATGCTTGGTAAAAGAGGCGAAGCCTACATTGATGTCTGCCATGTAATCCGTATAGGTCAGGGAAAGAAAATTATCCATTTCATCATTTAACAGGGAAGGGTTCACATAGCCCAAGAAGGCATCGTTATCCTTCACCGCGATCTGATTGCCTCCCAGGGCGGTGATCCGGGCTGAGGGGCTTAATTTTAAGAAATTGTAGGTGGAAGTACCTCCCAGCTGAGCGAAAGCTTGCTGTGCAATGAAAGAGATAAAAAATAGTACAAGTCCGCTGCGCATAAAGAATAATTACGTCAGCGGACCGCTTTTATTGTCTGCCCCCAAAATTAATTAGGCACTTTTACGCCGTCCGCCACAAAGGCTATGGTTACTTTGGGCTCAGTAATAGCATCAATTTCCTCCTTGGATTTTCCGGCATCTTCCGCATAGTGCTTGAGGTCCGCCACAGAGGTGGTATCCCGAAAAGCCTTGCCTTCAAAAACTACCTCTTTGCCCATGATGTCTGAAGGCACAAAAAAGCCGTAATCTTTAAAGCGCACCCGCATGAGGCTACCGCCTGCAGTCTCTACGTTCATCCAGCAACCGGATTTTTTACAAGCTTCTTTCGCTACTGCGGCAACTTTAATATTTAATGAATCC
>CAZBIF010000140.1:2652-2923 GCA_964492055.1 uncultured Flavobacteriales bacterium | reverse complement strand
GTGGCAAAATCATCGATAGTACTTGCGCCTTCAACGGTGATCACTTTTCCGTAATTTCCTTCGGGATTAACAGGCACTCCGTTTTCTGCTTTATCGCCTGCTTCAGCGCTTGCCTCGGGCTCATGGCCCTCTTGATCTTCATGCATCTCCTGTTCTTCCGCCGAAGCATTGTCTTTTGCTGCCGGCTCGCAGGATACCGCAACTATGGCTACTGTAATGGCTATTAGGTATGGGGTAAGTTTCATCTGATCTAAAAAGGTTTATTTATTTT
>CAZBIF010000140.1:0-2583 GCA_964492055.1 uncultured Flavobacteriales bacterium | reverse complement strand
CTGCCACTGGTTGACTTTCCCCAAATCCTTTGTACTGCAGACGGGCCGGACTGATGCCTTCAAGGATCAAATAGCGCATTACGGTGGCTGCCCGTTTTTCGGATAGGATAAGATTATCCTTTTCATCCCCTACATTATCGGTATGTCCGTGAATGGCAATTTTGACCGAAGGGTTTTCCTCCAGGAATACGACAAACTCATTCAGGATATTGGCCACCTGATCATTCAGGTCATAAGAGTCGGTAGCAAAATTGATATTATTGATGCGGTAGGTCTCCCCCGTTTCAATAGGATTGAATGCCAGCGGTTCTACCCTTCGGGGTTTTCCAATAATATCCTTATCGGAATTGATATATTGTGAAGTGAAGGCATAACCATTCTTTTTGGCCATCATCATTACATCCTCGCTTTCTTTGGCCGTGATCACTGCCACGTATTCCCCGCTTTCTTCATCCACCACTCCCTCCACCACTTCTTCTGTGGCCATGTTCTTCAGTTCGATCTTCATGCCCTTGGCGGCATCGGGGTCCTTACTTTCAATATTTCCCTTTACAAAGATCACTTCCTCAGGCCGGGCTTCATTGGGTAATTTAAAATGATAAATATCCAGTCCTTTATCTTCCAGACTGGAGGAAAAATAGCCGTAATTCCCATCTGTGCTAACCATAAAACCGTGTTCATCCGCCTCGGTATTGATGGGCACCCCGATATTGTTTGGAGGGTCGAACTTACCGAATTTGTTGATGCGGGCATAGAAAATATCCTGCCCTCCCACCCCGGGATGGCCATCTGAAGAAAAATAAAGGGTATAACTGTCGGAGTGCATAAAAGGAGACTTTTCATTGCCGGAGGTATTGATCACCGGCCCCAGGTTCTGCGGCTCCCCCCATCCCCCGTTATCCTGCCATTCAGTCTTGTACAGGTCCATGCCCCCGTAATTGTCTTTTCCACGGGCTGAAGCAAAATACAAGGTTTTATTATCAGCAGAAATAGAAGGCTGGCCCTCCCAGGTATATTGGCCGTTAATGTGGCTGCCGATACTCTGCAGATCTCCCCATTTGCCATCGGAAAATCGGGAGTAGTAAATATCGCCATTGGAAAATAAACGCCCGTCCCGGGTAGCTACCTGATCCACTATAGTAATGAAAATCAGCTTGTTGTCTACCGAAATGCTCGTACCTCCCTGATACGCACCCATATTAAAAGGCTCCGGCATGGGTATACCTTCGGAATAGCTGCCATCGTATTTTCGCCGGCTTTGAATAAAAAGTTCCCGCTGCTGCTTACCGTAAATGGATTTGGTATCTTCTTCCACCCGGCGGGTAAAGAACAGGTACTGATTATCAGGGGATAACATGGGCAAAAATTCATCTTCCCCAGTCGAAGCCCCGGGTACCTTCACCGGATTAAAATCCACACGGTTATCAAACAGCTCCTTGTATTTTTCAATGCGATCCTTCAGGCTTTCCGCCAGTTCCACTTCGGCTCCTTTCTCCTTCCTGGCATGAGCAGTGTATTCACTCAGGTAGACGTAAGCATTATCATAATCCTTGTGCTCGTAATAGTATTTTCCCAGCCACAGGCTTGCTTCATAATTGCGGTATGCAGCGCAGGCTTCCCTGGTTTTTTCATAATAATCGCGCGTACGGTTCTGGTTTTGCGGGTTGCTGGGATCCTTTTTGCTGTTCAGGTAGGCCAGGGTAGACAAGGCCTCTGCATAGGAAGGATCCTCGTTTACTGCCTCAATCAACGCTTTGTAGGCATCGCTTCCG
Source organism: uncultured Flavobacteriales bacterium (assembly GCA_964492055.1). Lineage (GTDB taxonomy): Bacteria > Bacteroidota > Bacteroidia > Flavobacteriales_E > Vicingaceae > CAZBIF01. The sequence continues at coordinate 811 of CAZBIF010000140.1, read as the reverse complement.
CGGAATTTATATTGCTGGGCCTTTTCGTAAGCCTTTTGCGCTTTTTTGGAAGGCTTGGGACACTCCTCCTGAGCTTCCAGACTGCCAAAGGTAATTAACAATCCGAGTAACAGAAAAAGCATGGTATGTGATGGTGAAAAGTAGTTGGTCGATCGCATTAATCCCCTGCAAAGAAATGCAAAGAACGCCATTTCAGGGTCTATTTTCCAAACAAGCCCTCCAACTTTTTCTTAGCTTCCTTTTCCAGGCTTTTTTTTGCCTCTTCTTCCGCTTTTTTCTGGGCCTCCTGCTTTTGTTTCTCTATTTCTTCCTGCGCTTTACGCTGCAGCTCTTGCTTCTGCCGTTCTGCTTCCTGCCTCAATTTCTCCTCCGCCTCCTTTTTTTGTTGTTCGATTAATTGTTTGGCCTGATCCTTCACCGCATCCTTCGCATTTCCGGCCATACCGGAAAAGTCGGTTTTCAATTGGGGTTCGGTAACGGTCCCTCCCATGCGCACATTGATGTTGATGGTTTCCGCCAGATCCAGGTTTACGCCTTTGGCAGAGGCCTGCGAGAGCAGATTGTCCAGGGCATTATTCGCCGTGCTGCCAAACTCTTCACGGGGAATAGCAAAGGTAAACAGGTAGTCAATCGTTTGATTGAAGGAATTACTGCCGGCGATAGTGAGCTTGGTATTGCCAATGTTCAGATCAAAAGGTTCTACGAAAACCTTTCCTTCGGCGATCTTAAAAATCAGGTCAAGATCGTTTAGCGATAAAGGTGTTAATTTATCAAATTTGATCGCTTTGGCAACCGCTACCAGGGGCTTGAA
>CAZBIF010000139.1:5876-6882 GCA_964492055.1 uncultured Flavobacteriales bacterium | reverse complement strand
TTAGCTTCACCTTGCCCAACTGATTGGATTGATATTTGAATATAGATCGGTATGCACTTAAAAAGAATTCTGCTTTTTGCTTTTGTTTTGTCCCATCTGATTGCCTGCGGGCAGGTGAATAAAAAAGAAACCAGACAGCCGGTGACTAAAACCGAAAATGAATGGAAGCAGCAATTAAGCAGTGAGGAATACCATATCCTGCGGGAGGAAGGTACCGAGCCGGCTTTTTCAGGTAAATATGTGGACTGGAATAAAGAAGGAACATTTAAATGCAAGGCGTGTGGCAATGTCTTATTTACTTCTGCGACCAAATTTAAATCCGGTACCGGATGGCCAAGCTTTTATGATGTAGCCAATTCCGGTAGCGTGGCCAAAGTAACCGATAATAAATACGGCTGGCAGCGGGTGGAAGTGGAATGCAAACGTTGCGGCTCACATCTGGGACATGTGTTCGATGATGGTCCCCGTCCTACCGGGCTGCGTTATTGCATTAATTCCATGGCCCTGGAATTTGAGGAAGATTAATTGTATCCCCTAAAAATAGTTCTGCCCTTTAACTGCTGAACTGAATGGTATTGTATAGTTTTATGCAACCCTTATTTTTACCCAACGCTATGAAGCAGTTCGAACGCTCCCTGGCTTTTTTTAGTGCCTTATTGATCACCTTTGGACTTACCGCCCTGGAGTTAGATAATCCAGCCTTCGAATACAATCAGAGGGCCTATTATTTCATGATCGCCGGGGCAGTGCTATTGATCGTATTTGCCATCATCCGTATTCAAAGGCAGCGTAAATTGTGACAAAAGATCATAGCCATATCGCTATTCTCGGCGGGGGAATGGCGGGAATGCAAGTAGCCTTGCAGTTAATTGATGATCCTTACTTCATGGAACAGTCGATTGTTATTTTTGAGCCAGAGGTAAATAGCAAGATAAATAAAAACTGGAGCTTCTGGTGGAAAGGCCCCCCACCCTTTCAGGATATTATTGATAAAAGCTGGCAGTTT
>CAZBIF010000139.1:1749-5866 GCA_964492055.1 uncultured Flavobacteriales bacterium | reverse complement strand
CCCGTACAGCGGATAAAAAAGGTGAACGAATTCATCAGCTTGCCCCGTACGCCTATCATACTGTCCGCTCCAGGGATTTTTTTGAAATGGCTTATCGGCGAATGGCAGAGGCGGGAGTTACCATCATCCCGCAAGCAGTAAGTCAGGTGAATTTGCAATCGCCCGTAATTATAAGCACTGCCGAAGGCAAAAAATTCACAGCGGATAAAGTACTGGATAACCGCCCTCCGGCAAAGAAAGAGTTTGAGTCCGCCCCCACGGTAATGCAACACTTTGTTGGCTGGGAAGTACAATTTCAGGAGCCAACCTTTGATCCCAGCACCTTTACTTTGATGGACCTGGCTTTTGAAGATCCCCGGCATTGTTCATTCATGTATGTTTTGTCATTTACTCCTCAAACCGCCCTAATTGAGTTCACCTATTTTTCAGCGGACACCTATAAAAAAGCACATTACGAGAAGTACCTTAAAACTTATCTGGCTGAAAAGTATCCGCAAAAAAAACACAGTATCAGCAGCAAAGAATCAGGCATCATACCCATGACAGCAGGCAGCCTATGGGAAAAAAACAATAAAAGTTACCTTCGGATAGGAACGGCCGGTGGTTGGGTAAAAGGTTCGAGTGGTTACTCCTTTGCCAATACCTTCCGACTGAGCAAAAAAGTAATTGATTTTTTAAAGGAGGGTGATCATTTTCATGTGAGGGCCGAGCGTTTCCAGTTTTATGACCGCATTATGCTGGGTGTGCTGGAAAAAGAAAACCACCACGGAAATAAGATCTTTACAAGTCTCTATCGCAATAATCCCATACAGCGGGTTTTTCGCTTCCTGGATGAGCAATCCACGCTTGCTGAAGAACTTCGCCTGATAGCCTCCCTTCCCCCTTCCCCCTTTTTAAGAAGCCTGATCCGGCAAACCTTAAAAAAATGAGTTGATCTTCGGCTTTTTCTAAAAGGAAAAGCTTAGCTTATAGGCATGCTCAATGACGAAAATCCCATCAAAGGGCGGGGAGCCCAGCTTAAAAGTGATAATCGTTTTCTCAGTCAGTCCTATTGTGTGGAACACGAGGAGGGCATCGATGAGCTGCCGGAGCTGGATAAGCCTACCTCCTACCTGGAAATATTTCCCAAAAGTATAGTCAACCGGGTGGATAGCCCGGACCTGCCCATGCAGTGGAGCATGAATCCCTATCAGGGATGCGAACACGGCTGTATCTATTGTTACGCACGCAATTCGCATATGTACTGGGGCTATGAATCAGGACTGGATTTTGAAAGCAAGATCCTGGTGAAACAACAGGCGGCAGAACTGCTGCGCAGTACCTTCATGAAGAAAAGCTGGAAGGCAGAACCCATCATGCTGTCCGGTAACACGGATTGTTATCAGCCCATCGAAAGAAAGTTAAAAATTACCCGGGAAGTACTGAAGGTTTTTGCCCAGTTCAAAAATCCGGTAGGTATCATTACCAAAAATTACCTAATCAGCCGGGACATTGATATTCTGCAGGAACTCGCCAAAGAGCAGCTGATTCATGCTAATATTACCATTACCTCTTTGGATGAAGACTTGCGCCGAAAAATGGAACCCCGAACCTCTACGGCAAAAATGCGCCTCAAAGCCATTGAAATGCTTGCCAGCGCGGGCATTCCTGTAGCGGTGATGATCGCCCCGGTGATCCCGGGACTCAACAGTCCCGAAATTCCTGAAATAGTAAAAGCTGCCGCCGATGCAGGGGCCAGTAAGGTGCGGCATACCTTTGTGAGGCTAAACGGTTCCATAGGCGAAATCTTTAAGGACTGGCTTTCAAAAACCTATCCCGGGCGGGCAAAAAAAGTGCTTAACCAGATTGCTTCAGCTCATGGAGGGAAGCTAAACGACAGTGATTTTGGCCGGAGGATGAGAGGGGAAGGCAATATCAGCAATATGATCACTCAGATGATCCGCAAATCCGAAAGCCGCTACATGGCAGGCAGGGAAATTTTACCTTATAACCTCAATGCTTTTCAGCGGCCGGGGGAAACCATGACTATTCCCGGCCTTTGATCTGAAAAAATTTAAAAACAGGGAGTAAACAAAGGCCATAGCTGTATGTATTAACTACATGTTAAATCCGCCATCATCCCCGGCTACAGGAAAATTAGTTGCTCTACTATACACGCTCCTCTTACTCTTTTCCTGTGGAACGCGTCAATTGGTGGATGACAAAGAATTTCAAAAGGTAAAAACCATCTATCACGAAGATGGCGACAGCACGGCCCTGGTGATTGCAGGTGAGGAGTATGCCCAGCGTAACGGGCTTAAGCGTTTTTTTCTGGGAGACGCCTACCGCAAAGAATGGAGCACGCCTGTGGAGCGGCCCTTTGTAAATATGGATACCATGGGCGGGGGGTTGACGCCCCTTAAACTTGGCGGTGGCCAGACTACCCTTTCCCTGCGGTGCAAAGGAGCAGATGGTAACGAGTATACCTTAAGATCAGTGAATAAGTATCCTGAACCCATTTTACCTGAACATCTGCACCGTACCCTGGCCCATGGCTTGCTGCGGGATGGCATGTCAGCTGCCCACCCCTATGGGGCATTGGTGGTGCCGCCCCTGGCAGAGGCGGTGGATGTTTTCCATACCGGCTACCGATCAGCTGGACACCTTTAAGGAAAAACTAGGCAATACCCTGGTATTGGCAGAAATACGGCCGGATGAAGACCTGAGTGAATTTGCCCGTTTTGGCCATTCGGAGAATGTGATCGGAACAGAACGCTTGCTGGAACAACTGCTGGAAGACCACGACCACCGGGTGGATGCAAAGGCATTTGTGCGGGCCCGCAGCCTGGACCTGCTCATCGGCGACTGGGACCGGCACGAGGACCAATGGCGCTGGGCAGAATTTGAAGAGGAAGGGAAAGACGGTGACCTGGCCGTACCGGTGCCCCGGGACCGGGATCAGGTTTTTAGCTTATATGAGGGACTGTTGCCGGCCTTTATATCTTCCAGGCTGGTTTCCCGACATCTCACCAATTACAATTATAAACTGCGGGACCTGATCGGATTTATGCAATCCGGCCAACAACTGGATCGCCGCTTATTGACCGAGCTGGACAGGGCCTCCTGGCAGGCAGAAGTACAAAACGTTCAATCTGCCATCACGGACAGTCTGATCGAAGCGGCGATCCGCGAACTTCCCCCCGAAGTATTCCCCATTTCCGGTCCGGAGATCATCGCTAAGATGAAAAGCCGTAGGGATGACCTTATACACTACATGATGAATTACTACGATTTTCTTGCCCGCAAGGTGGATATCGTCTTGAATGAGGATGAAGAAAAGGTTCTCATCACTAGAAAAGAGAATGGTAATGTGCTGGTAGAAGCCTATAAGCGAGGAGAAGAAGATGAACCGGAAAAGATGAAAGATCCCTATTTCCAAAGGGAATTTGTGCGGGGGGAGACCAAGGAGATCCATATCTATACGCTGGGGGACGATGATTCCCTTCTCATCAGCGGGCAGGTCAAGAAAAGCATTCCCCTGCGCATCATTACCGGCACCGGGGATGATTATGTGCTGGACAACTCTTCGGTCCGCTCCCTGAAGAATTTTACCAAGATCTATGACCTGAAACGGGAGAAAGACAACCTGACCATACAAGGAGAAGGCAAACCAAAAGTTAGCCGAAGTAAGAATGAATTGAAATATGCCTACAACTACGAAAAGCCGGTAGAGGATGAAAGCGGTCTGGTTTTTCACCCCCAATGGGATATTGATTACGGATTCTCCACGCTGCTTGGCATACATCGGAAAGCTTACGGCTTTCAGGCCAAAGATCTCAAATCCCACTTTGACCTGCGCTGGTTCCACTCTTACCCTACTGATGCCAACCGCTTTGACCTGCTGCTGCATTACCCATCCCTCTTTGCCTACCAGACCGGCTTAAAAGCGGATGCAAGTGTATACGGACCCAATTTTTTCGGCAATTTTTTCGGTTTTGGCAATGAAACTCATTTTGAGAAAGACTTCTCCGTGCATGATTTTCGCTACCGGCTGGAGCGCTATGAGGGAGCTTTGTCAGTGAGCCGGTACCTGAGCAATGACGCCCGGCTGGAAGTGGGGCTAGCCGCAGATTATGCA
>CAZBIF010000139.1:0-1715 GCA_964492055.1 uncultured Flavobacteriales bacterium | reverse complement strand
GAATTATGGAACGACTAGCGAATCAGGGGGGGAATTAATCTCCGGTTTTCTCTGGCTGGGACCAAAGATCAGGGTGCACTGGGCCCCCGAGGTGCGGCAGGAACGCAGGTATAATTTTCAATTACAGGCGTCCCTCGGCTTTCAGGAAAACCTGGAAGCTGAAGAGCAAACCCTTACTTACGGGAACGCAGAATACTCCCATTCTTTGCGTCTGGATGCTTTGGACCGGCTGAACCTCCACCACCGCCTTGGAGTGCAGGGTACCTACGGGGAAGTACCCATTTACCGGGCTGCCACTCTTGGAGGCAACAGCAACCTTAGAGGCTATCGCATGGACCGTTTTGCGGGCAATACCTCCTTCTATCAAAACCTGGAACTTCGGTGGCGCACTTTTGCTTTTCAGAACTACCTGCTTACCGGGCAAAGTGGAATTTACGGATTCACCGATCTTGGCCGCGTTTTTTACGAGGAGGAAAATTCGGAGAAATGGCACAGCAGCCTTGGGGGCGGATTGTGGTTCCGATTGTTCAACAGCATCACCTTTTCCGGTAGTGCTGCCTACAGCAGTGAAGGGGTGTACTACCGCTTCAACAGTGGTTTTTTCTTTTAGCTGGCAGTATTTCTGAAATAGCTTTCCCGGTCGATGCGGAAAATGTCAGCCGCCAGCCCTTTGTGCAGGCATTCCCCGCTTTTTTGCATACCGTTTCTTTGTGCCACCTTTTGAGAGGGCCGGTTATCAGGATGGATGAGGGAGATCAGAGAGGTGGCCTCTTCCTCTTCAAAACCGATGCGCTTAAATTCCTGTGCCGCTTCAATGGCATAGCCTTTTCCCCAGTATTTCGGCAACAGGTGGTAGCCGATCTCGACCTCTTCCCTGCCATTCACTTCTTGCAACAACAAACCGCACTGCCCGACGAATTTCCCGCTTTGCATATCTTCCAGGGCCATCAGGCCATAGCCATCTTTCCGGTAACGCTGCAGCTGGGATGCGATCCACTTTTCTGACAGTTCGGGTTTGAGTTTAAAATTATCAGGAAAATACCGGGTGGCGGTTTCAGACAGGATAAAAGCTTCCCAAATTTTGGCGTCGGATAGCTTAAGGGGGCGAATTATTAATCTTTGAGTTGATTTCCGCCGCAGGTAATTATTCATGCTCCATAAAGGGATTTTTACCTATTGGCTGGTATTTACCAAAATTATTCCTCGGGAAAACCGCTATCAAATTCAAAACCGAATCACCTGCATTCATAAAAGTGTGAGGTGTGTTTGCAGGTACCCGCGTTACCAATGGTCCCGTAGCGGTAAAGCTGGTATCACCTATCCTGTATTGCACTTTACCTTCCATGATAATGTGTACCTCTTCAGATTCATGCACATGCAAAGGGGGCCCTCCATGGGGCTGTGTTTCTGTGAAAACAAAAGAGAGCTGATCCAGATTGTAGTCTTTTCCTTCCATCTGAAAGACCACCTCTCCATTCCCTGCATCTATTCTCTTCAACTGCTTGATTTGAATAACATAATTGCTGGAACTTGAACTTTCTTTGTCTTTGCAACCAATCAATACAAACAAAAAACAGAGGGAACAAAATATCCTGAACATAAGGTAAAAATAAATATATCAGGCTTGTGGTATTAAAAAAATCTTAAACAGAGAAATAATATCACTACTGTCCGGTTATAAATCAAAGATATTCAGTTGATTAGGATTGTGAGTT
>CAZBIF010000138.1:1965-6932 GCA_964492055.1 uncultured Flavobacteriales bacterium | reverse complement strand
TGCTGTTTGATCACTTCAAAAAAGCTTCCGGCTTCCCTGGCTTCCAAAGATTCCCCACAGCAGACAATGGGAGTGATCCCATGTTCCAGTAGTTGTTCTACTTTTTCCTGTACCATTTTGTTGGTTTCCTGAAAATATTGCCGCCTTTCAGAATGGCCTACAATGCAATATTTCAACTTTAGGGAGGACAACATGGCCGCGGATATTTCGCCGGTATATGCGCCTTTTGCAAACTGACTGACATTCTGGGCCCCTATCTTAAGATGCGGAGCAGCTATAGAAACAGCCCTTTCCAGATGGATAAATGGCGTACAGACTACTACCTCTTTCCCTTTTTCTACTTCTTCATTCAATTCCTTAATGAGGGAAACTCCTTCTTCAAGATCCAAGTTCATTTTCCAGTTTCCGGCCACTATTTTTTTTCTCATACTTAGCTTAGTCTCAGTCGGGGATCAAGTATCCCGTAAATTATATCGGTGATTATATTCAGGAGCACAAATATAGCCGCAATCAGCAGCACTGCCCCCATTACTATAGGTAAATCATACTTTTCCAGGGCATTGACGATTTCCCAGCCGATGCCTTTCCAGGAAAAGATGATCTCCACAAAGACCGCCCCAGCCATCAGGCTGGCAAACATCCCTGAAACGGCAGTGACCACCGGGTTCATAGCGTTTTTAAAAACATGTTTGCGAATAATAGTGAACCTGGGCAGGCCTTTCGCCCTGGCTGTACGGACAAAGTCCTGGGAAATGGTTTCCAGAAATGCATTTCTACTCAACTGTAATATTACTGAAAGAGGGCGAATGCCTAAGGTTAAGGCAGGTAAAATAAGATTGTACCAGTGGATGAATTCCCCCCGACCAAGATCGTCTACTTCATAAAGGCTACCGCTCATATTTAAACCGGTGAAATCAGCCAGTAAAAAGCCAAACAACCAGGCAAAGATGATCCCAACAAAAAAGGAAGGTAGGGCCATGCCGGATGTGGCAATTACCAGTAAGGCCTGATCGAGCCAGCTATGATGAAAAAGGGCAGCGATAATTCCGAAAAAAATCCCAAGCACTACTGCAAATACGATACTAGCTACAGCCAGCACTGCGGTTTCGGGCAAACTTTCCAGCAATACAGCACTTACATCACGCCGACTCTGGTAGGATCTCCTTAAATAGGGAAATTTTAGGGCGAGTTGCCACTCCCCCATGCTTAAAACTGGATGTCCGCTGTACTTTTCGGTATGGAAATGAGTAGCTGCGTCAGGGTTGCGGTGGTGCAATGAAAATGGACTAAGGTCATTAATATAGATAAGGTATTGGGTGAGCAGCGATCGGTCCATACCTAGTTCATGTCGAATCTCCTCAATGGCCTCCTGGTCCGCGCGCTGACCTAGCATCATGCGGGCAGGGTCACCGGGCAAGACGGTAAATATGAAGAATACTACAGTGATCACTCCCCAGAGTACCAGTAAGCCGTAAAACAAACGCCGTATGACGAAGCTCAACATTTATTTCAGTTCCGAAACCTGGGGAACATCATTCGCATGCCATTTCCCTTTTACTGTTCCATTTTCGAGATAGACCACACCCGGATTAGAGCGCACGATGGTCTTTAACACGATCCCATCGGTGATCATGAAGTCAAACTCAAGGCCGTATTTTTCAATGGTTCGGTTCTTCCGCGCTTCCCCGGCAGACGATAGTCCCATTACGGTAATTCCTTTCTGCTTCGCTTCCCTGGCCAGGCGATTAACTTCTTCCCAGGCCTCCGTATCTGAAAGATCCAGGTCATAGGCAATGATCCACAGTACCCTTTGCATGTTCAGCACCTGATCGGTAATGTCTTCCCCGGTATGATTAATGATGGAAAGATCGGTGATCTTGGCTACGTCCCCTTCTTTGATCAGCTTGCTCTCCGTGTTTTCCCACTCCCAGCTCTTATCCTCCCAAATCTTGGATTGGGTATACTCTTTAGTATTCATGGTTTTCACTTCCCCGGTATTCTTGTTTCTATAGGTTAGCAGGTTTTCATACACCGGCGGCTGGGCATCCTCGGGCAAGGTCATTTGCTGAGGCAGGTTCTTGCCCACGGCATAGGGCCTGAAATCTTTAAAAGGGAGATGCTCCACTGCCCACACAGCCATAAAAACACTACCCAATAATGAAACTCCCACCGCAGCAAGGGCAGCTTTGAAGCGATCTATTCCATATTTTAAAGCCACCCCTATGCCCAGGGCCACTACCGTAAAAATCAGGGGGGCAAACCAGTCAAGCATGAGAGACAACATCAGCATGGCTGCAGCAGAAATTATCAAGTAGACCCAATCCCAGGTGGGCTTAGTGAACGGCTCAATGGCGTTACGTTTTATGAATAAAACAATGATCAAAATAAGCAACACTACATCTTTCATGAAAGACTCCCAGGGAGTGAGCGGGATGGCATCACCAAAACAGCCGCAGGAACGCACGATCTCAAAAACCGCAGAGGCGAAGGTGAGGATGGTAAAGAAGATAATCATGAGCAATAGCAACCAGCTCACGATCTGCATGCGGTAGCCTACCAGTACGGCAATTCCCAAGATAATTTCCACAATGCAAAGAATGGCTGCCAGAGGCACCAGCATCTCACCCAGCCATTCCCAATGCATACCGAACTCATGGAAATATTCTTCCAGTTTATAAGAAAACCCGAGGGGGTCGTTCACTTTTACAATACCACTGAATATAAATAGATTGCCTACAATCAGGCGACAGATGTGTAAAATGAATTTCATGCTTTCAAAAATACCACTCCTGCGGAATTTGGTTTAGATGTTAACAGTTTTTTTAGAAGTGAGGAAAGAACCAAGAAAAGAGGAAAGAAAAATTTGACTTGTCCTAAAATTGGTTGTCACTTTGGTAATTTTATAAATTAACACTTTATCAAATTATTAATTCATCAATTTTAGTCATTTACCCATTTTAGTCATTTTTTAATTCGAGGCATTTGCCAATTCAATCATTCGTAATTCAATCACCGAAGCCAACAGGCGAAGGAGAGGACATTAACCCATTTCCTCATTAACTAATTTACTCATTACCTTCTCCTAACTGAATCAAAGCAAATAGCGCATAATTGATAATGTCCAAATAATTGGCATCTATCCCCTCGGAGATCAGGGTTTTGCCTTTATTCTGTTCAATTTCCTTTATCCTGAGTAGTTTCTGCAGGATCATATCGGTATGTGAGGTAGTTCTCATCTCCCGCCAGGCTTCGTCGTAGTCGTGATTTTTATTACCCATTAATAGCTTGGCTTTGCTGATGATCTGATCGTACTGGGATATAAGCTTTTCCTTATCCGGAACCATCTCATAAGTGTATCCTTCGGTAAGCTGTATAAGTGCCATCACACTGTAATTGACGATCGCCCGGTATTCGGGTTCTACGCCCTCATCCACTTTTCTTTCCCCGGTTTCTTCCAGCTTGCGGATACGTTTGCCCTTGATCCAAAGCTGATCGGTAATGGAAGAGCTCCGCAAGATCCGCCAGGCACTGCCGTAATCCTGCATTTTTTTTATAAAAATATCGCGGCAGGCAGCCACTGCTTCATCATATTGCGCTGATGTATTCCCCATGCTTTTCGCTTACTTTTGAAAACTTCTATGGCGAACGAAAGTAGCTTTTTTCAAGCAAAACAACACATCAATTTGGGCGGTGAATTAATGGATTTATCCACATGTAAGGTAGTGGGAATCCTCAACCTAACCCCTGACTCCTTCTATGATGGTGGTAAGTTTACTGTGGAAAAAAAGAGATTGCAGAAAGTGGAACTCATGCTTACTGAAGGAGCTGACATCATAGATATAGGGGCCTTCAGCAGCCGGCCGGGTGCCCAAATGATCAGCGAAAAGGAAGAACGTAAGCGATTGATACCTGCATTGAAATCCATTGTTAAAAACTTTCCGGGGATAAAAATTTCCATTGACACCTATCGCTCAACTATTGCAAAAGAAGTGGTAGAAAACGGGGCAGTGATGATCAATGATATTTCCGGGGGAGATTTTGATCCTAAAATGTTTGATACCATAGCAGAATTGCAGGTACCTTATGTTTTGATGCATACTCCTGCAAAGCCGGTGATCATGCAGGAAAACCCCTCCTATGAAAATGTGCTTACGGAGATCACTAAACAATTCAGCGGGAAAGTAAGAAACTTGCGCACGTTGGGAGTCAATGACATACTGCTCGATCCCGGATTCGGTTTTGGGAAATCCCTAGAGCATAACTATACCTTGCTTCATCACCTATCCCATTTTCGCTTGTTAGGCTGTCCACTTTATGTAGGAATAAGCAGAAAGGGAATGATCCAAAAGATAGTGCATGAGAAGGCAGCAGATGCCCTGAACGGCACAACCGCGGCCCATATGTTTGCCCTGGCAGGGGGAGCCAGTTTTTTAAGGGTGCACGATGTAAAAGCAGCCCGCCAGGCCATCAACATGCATTACTTTATACAAAAGCATTAATATTGTCAGGCATGTTTGCATACCTGAACCATACCCTTTGTTTTCTTACCATCCGCTGGCTGGACGTAGTAGATGTATTCCTGGTAGCAGTGATGCTATATCAACTTTATCGACTGGTAAAAGGTACCGTAGCCATCCGTATTTTTATTGGAATTCTTGCCATTTATATCTTCTGGAAACTGGTATCAGCCATGCGCATGGAACTACTTTCAGAGATACTGGGGCAATTTATAGGTGTAGGGGTACTTGCGCTGATCATCGTTTTTCAACAAGAGATACGGCGCTTTTTACTATTGGTAGGTTCACAAAGCCCCTTTGCCAGATCCGGCGTATTCAAACGCATTCTAAACTGGTCCAAAACCACTCAGGAGAGTTCCCTCAACATCAATGCGGTGGTAAGGGCCTGCTTCAATATGTCACGCACCAAGACGGGGGCGCTCATCATACTTACAACCGATAATGAACTGC
>CAZBIF010000138.1:0-1955 GCA_964492055.1 uncultured Flavobacteriales bacterium | reverse complement strand
GACAGCTCCTTTACTGGAGTCTATATTTTTTAAGAACAACCCCCTGCATGATGGGGCGGTGATCATTCATAACAATCGTATAAAAGCAGCCAGGTGTATTTTACCTGTATCCGATAATCCGGATATCCCCCCTACTTTTGGTTTACGCCACAGGGCGGCCATCGGCTTAACGGAGAATTCCCCCGCCATTGCCATTATTGTCTCTGAAGAAAATGGTAAGATTTCTACTGCGCGGGATGGCAAATTGAATATCGATATGAATACTGAAGCTCTACGGGGAATATTAAAGGAAGAATTTTCCGTTCAGGCCTCCGCCTGAGCCTGACGGATACTGTCCTGCCTTTCAAACTCACGGATCAACTCCTCAGGGGATTTGCCCATGTTCCGGATCGAATATTCGGCATCATCAGCCATGGGATGGCCCGGATACTCATTGATAAACTCCTGATATACCTCCTTTGCCTGCTCAAAATCCTGGGCCTGGTTTTCCAGTACAAAAGCCTTTAAAAATTTTGCATAAGGCCTTTTCTCAAATTCCGGATATTCCCGGTACACTTTGTCAAGGTATTTTATGGCCTGTACTGTCTGCTTAATGCTCATGGCAAGTTCCCCTGCTTTAAAAAGACGTTCCGCAGAGCTTGCCCGGTTGGGAAATCGTTCCGCATATACTGCATAAGCTTCCATTAAAGCAGCCGCTTTCCGCAGATCCATGGCAGTACTGTCGTTGTTCAATGCTTTTTCGCGTTTGGCGATCTCTGCTCCCAGATTATCTATGTTCATCTTATCCAGGGCTACATAGGCTTCTTCATTCTCCTTCCCCTCTTTGGGTTGGTTGTCACAGGCTGCAAATAAAAAAGTCAGGAAAAAAATACTTAAGACTATACGGATCATGGTTTTTAATTTAAGATTTTGGAAACTTCATGCGGTAATTCACTTTTACATTTCCTTTGGCAATATTATTCAATCGCCCGGAAAGTAACCGGCGTTTTAACGGTTTAATGTGATCGGTAAATAGAACACCTTCCAGGTGGTCGTATTCGTGCTGGATAATGCGTGCAGCGAGCCCTTCAAACTTTTCTTCCTTGAGTTTGAAATCCTCGTCGTAATATTCAATGGTTACCGTGGGTTTGCGATTGACATTCTCCCGTATGCCGGGTATGGACAGGCAACCTTCATTAAATGACCACTCCTCCCCTTCTTCCTCTACAATGATGGGATTGATAAAAGTGCGTTTAAAGCTGGCCAGCTCAGGTTCATCTACTTTAAAAGGGGAAGCATCCACCACAAAAAGCCGAATAGATTTACCGATCTGCGGAGCAGCTAGTCCCACCCCTTCAGCATTGTACATGGTTTCATACATATTCACGATCAGTTCATCCAGCTCAGGATGATCTTTATCAATGTCTTCTGCTTCCTGTTTAAGAATAGGATCGCCGTAAGCTATAATGGGTAAAATCATAAATGCAAAGAAAATCAGTCTGTGCAAATTTAACAAGGCTATAGTTGCCCTGGCTTTTCTATTGGTTTATTAATTTTGTAACCCCTTAAATAAATTTCATGGAAGAAAGCACGACGACCCTTAGCCAGACTGAGCAACTCTCAAAAGAAGACTTTAAAAAACTTGTACAGGAGGATTATAAACTGGCGAACATCAGTCGTGAAACATCTTTACTTGGACGAAGGGAAGTCCTGACCGGTAAAGCAAAATTCGGCATTTTCGGGGATGGTAAAGAAGTCCCACAACTGGCCATGGCACGCTACTTCAGGGAGGGGGATTTTCGCAGCGGTTATTACCGTGATCAGACTTTCATGATGGCTATCGGGCAGCTGACCGTTGAAGAATTTTTTGCCCAGTTATACGCCGACCCGAATGTAGAAAGGGAACCGGCATCAGGGGGACGCTCGATGAACGGACACTATGCCACCCGCAGCCTGGATAAGGAGGGGAATTGGAA
>CAZBIF010000137.1:2942-6998 GCA_964492055.1 uncultured Flavobacteriales bacterium | reverse complement strand
AATCCCACGGCGTATTCTGGGTAAACATGCCTGACCTGGCCTCTTCCCTGCAATCAGTCCAGATCCAGCGCGGCCTGGGCTATTCCACTAACGGGGCCGGAGCCTTCGGGGCTACGGTGAACCTGCAAACCAACACCGTATGCCAGAAACCTTATGGAGTATTGGACAATTCTTTTGGCTCTTTCAATACCCGAAAACACACCATCATGGCCGGGAGTGGTTTGATGAAAAACAACTTTTCCTTTGATGTACGTTTATCCAATTTACAATCAGATGGCTACATTGACCGCGCCAGTTCGGATTTGAAATCCTATTATATATCCGGCGGCTATTATGGCAAGAAAACCACCCTTAAGGCCATTACATTCGGCGGAAAGGAAATTACTTATCAATCCTGGTACGGAACTCCGGAAAGCCGCTTTGAAGACGACGGGGAAGGGATGCTGGAGCATGCGGCCAACGAAGGTCTTTCGCCGCGGCGGACCCTGAACCTGCTCACTGCAGGCCGGACCTACAACTATTACTTGTATGAGAATCAGGTAGACAATTACCGTCAGGATCATTACCAACTGCATTTGTCACACGAATTCAATCCTGAACTAACCGCCAACTTTTCCCTGCATTATACCATAGGGGAAGGGTATTTCGAAGAATTCAAGAGCGATCAGGACTTTGCCGACTACCGCCTGGGATACCCTGTGATTGGCAGCGATACGGTTTTTTCCACCGACCTCATCCGCAGACGCTGGCTGGACAATGATTTTTACGGATTTACCTATTCTGTACTCTATTCCCCTGCTGATCGGCTGAATTTCACCCTGGGTGGGGGATTGAACCGCTACGAAGGAGATCATTTCGGGGAGATCATCTGGGCAGAATTTGCCTCCGAGGGTTTTCCAGGCAGGCCCTACTATTTTAACGATGCCACCAAAACCGATGGAAATATGTATTTAAAAGTAGATTACCGGCTGACCTCACAAACTTCCTTTCTGCTTGACCTGCAAGTCCGGCATATTGATTATGAAACCCAGGGGCGGGATAACGATCAGCGCCTGATCGACATTGACGAAAATTATACCTTTCTCAATCCCAAACTGGGGGTCAACCACGAATTTGATCCCAATACCCGACTGTATCTCTTTTCAGGAATTGGTCATCGGGAGCCTAACCGGGCAGACCTGGTAGACCAGGATACACTGGCCAATAAGGCGGAACAGATGATCAACCTGGAACTGGGTTTCGAAAAGAAATACAAACGATTCTATTTCCTGACCAACCTCTTTTGGATGCAGTACCGCGACCAACTGGTGCTGACCGGCGAGCTGAACGATGTGGGTTCCCCGGTACGTCAAAATGTGGACCACAGCTTCCGCCGAGGGATTGAAATACAGGCGGCCTACAAGCTAACTGATGCTATTACACTAAGCGGGAATGCTACCTTCAGCCAAAATAAGATCGAAGATTATACAGAGATCATCTACGATTATACAGATGGTTTTTATATATGGGAAATTGATCACGGTCAAACTGATATAGCATTATCTCCTGGCATTATAGCCAATGCTCAATTAGTTTACGAACCCAATGAACAGCTGGAAATGGCCTTGATCAGCCGCTACATAGGGGATCAGTACCTGGATAACACCTCACGATTTAGCCGGAAACTAGCTGCCTATTGGGTTTCGGACTTCCGGGCGGAATACAGGTTCAAAACCAAAAAGCTGGAAGAACTGAGCGTACAATTGCTGGTAAACAACCTGTTCAGCGAGGATTATGCCTCCAACGGTTATACCTATTCGTATGTCTACGGAAGTATGATCACAGAGAATTTTTACTATCCGCAGGCATTCCGGAACTATTTAGTAGGATTAAAGCTGGCCTTTTAAAACGTATTGCAATTACAGGATGCATTAAAGCGGATTAGGGTTTGCGGAAGCTGTTTCGCCAGCTTTTCTACCTTTTCCGTTTCCAGCGGATTGCCCCGAAGGTCAATTTCCTTCAATAGATGGTTTTCCGGGACTTTAATTTGCAGGTTTTTTATGTGGTTCTGTTGCAACTCAAGTATTTCCAAAGCAGATAACCGATGAAGGTCGAGGTCTAGGGAGTTCACTTTATTGTAGCTGAGATTTGCCTTCTGCAACTTTTTTAATCGCTGCAGCTGAGCAGGGATCAGGGTGATGTTATTTTTACTCAGGTTCAACACGTTTAGCTCCTGTAACTGCTCTATACTGGCAGGCAGCAGGCTGATTTTATTTTTCCGCAAGTTGAGTTCCTGCAAATTAGGCAATTGAAATATGAATGCCGGGATAATTTCCAGTTTCTGCTTGGATAAGTCGAGGCGATATACTATTGTGGCATATTTTGCAGCACTATCGGCATGGGTAAACACATAATCCCGGTCTCCCCTGATTTGAGCCTGAGTGAGGGTGAAAAAAAAGCAAGAGATCAGCAAGGTAAAAAGGTTCCTCATTGAAAAAAACGCTGGCTCTTCACTTTGTCCCGGTCCATGGCGGCAATCAGTTCCTCTTTACTGCCGAAGGTTTTTTCTTCCCGCAACCGTTTTAACAGTTCCAAACGAATGGGCTGCCCGTAAATGTCCTCCTCAAAATCAAAAAGGTGGGCTTCAATTTTTAGTTTCCCCTCCTGACTTACGGTAGGCCGCGTGCCGATGTTCAGCATCCCCTGATAGGCTTGGCCCAGGCATTGGGCTTTTATCACATAAATACCGTTGGCAGGCAGCAGCTTATAGTTTTCTTTTATCTCAACATTAGCGGTAGGATAGCCCAGTTTCCTGCCCAGTTTATCACCATGTACCACCGGACCCGAGATCATAAACGGCTGCCCCAGGTAACGGTTGGCCACTTTCATATTACCGGAAGCTATGGCCTTGCGTATCTTGGTGCTACTCACTTTGATTTCATCCACTTCCTGGGCGGGGATCTCTTCTACTTCAAAACCATACAAAGGGCCATATTCTTTCAAATGGGCAAAGGAACCTTCGCGGTTGCGGCCGAAATGGTGGTCGTAGCCAATCACCAGCTTATGGGTACCCAATTGGTTTACCAGGATATCCCTCACAAATTCCACGGAAGTGGTACGTGAAAACTCCCGCGTAAAAGGATGAATGATGAGATGATCAATCCCGGCCTGCTTTAAGAGGTTTGTCTTCTCCTCAATGGTATTGATCAGTTTCAGATCCGAAGGCTCTTGTAAGACCATCCTGGGATGGGGAAAAAAGGTGAGCAATACGCTTTCGCCCTTGATCTTCCTGGCAGAGGCGATGAGCTGATCGAGGATCTTGCGGTGGCCGATATGCACGCCATCAAAGGTACCGGTGGTCACCACCGACTTTTCAATTTTTTCGAATGTTCCTATCCCCTGATAAACCTTCATACTGCCCCCCGATGTACTGGTATTTTCTTCAAATCAATGCCGGAAAAAGAGGCAAAAGTAGGGATTAATAAAAAGCGGTTTTTATTGTTTCAATTTGAATGAAAAAACCCATACTTTTGCAGCCGAATTTCAGATGCGCTATTTTTTCACCTAATTAATAAGGAATGTCAACAAGCAAAGGAAAAATCACACAAATTATTGGTCCGGTTATCGACGTAAGTTTTGAAGGGGAAGGGGTTCAACTTCCGGAAATTCTGGATGCCCTGGAAGTAACCAAATCCAACGGTGATAAACTGGTACTGGAAACCCAGACCCACATCGGGGAAGATACCGTACGTACCATTTCCATGGATTCTACAGAGGGATTGAGCCGCGGTACTGAAGTAATTGCTACCGGCGCTCCCATAAAGATGCCCATAGGTGAAGAGATCAAAGGCCGTTTGTTCAATGTGGTAGGGGAAGCCATTGACGGTATCGGCAACCTGCCTACGGAAAACGGATCCCCCATCCACCGGGAGCCACCTAAATTCGAAGACCTTTCTACTGCTACCGAAGTACTTTTTACCGGGATTAAAGTGATCGACCTGATCGAGCCATACGCCAAAGGAGGTAAAATTGGTTTGTTCGGCGGTGCCGGTGTAGGTAAGACCGTACTGATCCAGG
>CAZBIF010000137.1:2629-2932 GCA_964492055.1 uncultured Flavobacteriales bacterium | reverse complement strand
CGGAGGTTTGTCAGTATTTGCAGGTGTAGGTGAACGTACGCGTGAAGGAAATGACCTGATGCGGGAGATGATCGAAGCCGGGATTGTAAAATACGGTAAGAAGTTCCTGGAATCTATGGAAAAAGGAGGCTGGGACCTCTCGGCCATCGACAAAGAAGAGCTAAAGCAATCCAAAGCCTCTTTTGTCTTTGGACAAATGAACGAACCTCCGGGAGCCCGTGCCCGGGTAGCCCTTTCCGGACTGACCCTGGCCGAATATTACCGGGATGGTGAAAAAGAAAGCGGCGACGGACAGGGAAAAGA
>CAZBIF010000137.1:603-2549 GCA_964492055.1 uncultured Flavobacteriales bacterium | reverse complement strand
CCTGGCCACGGAAATGGGAGCCATGCAGGAACGCATTACCTCCACCAAATCAGGTTCCATTACTTCCGTACAGGCGGTATACGTACCGGCGGATGACTTGACCGACCCCGCCCCGGCTACCACCTTTGCTCACTTAGATGCAACCACGGTACTTTCAAGAAAAATCGCCGAGCTGGGTATTTACCCTGCGGTGGATCCGTTGGATTCTACATCGCGTATCTTAACTCCAGAGATCGTAGGTAAGGAGCATTACGACACCGCTCAGCGGGTGAAAGAAATTTTACAGCGATACAAAGAACTTCAGGATATTATTGCCATCCTCGGTATGGATGAACTTTCTGAGGAAGACAAGCAAGTAGTACACCGCGCCAGAAGGGTACAGCGGTTCCTTTCTCAGCCTTTCCACGTAGCGGAGCAATTTACCGGACTGAAAGGAGTACTGGTAGATATCCAGGATACCATCAAAGGGTTTAACATGATTATGGATGGTGAAGTGGACAAGTATCCGGAAGCGGCCTTTAACCTGAAAGGTACCATTGAAGAAGCCATTGAGGCCGGAGAAAAAATGCTGGCAGAGAATAAATAATACTTCAGGGACACTTCAATACGCCTTTGGCTGATCGGTGTCCCGCTTATTAAATTACGATTATGCTGATTGAAATAGTTACCCCGGACAAAAACATATTTAGCGGAGAAGTATCCCTGGCCACCTTTCCCGGCTCGGAAGGCTTGTTCGGAATTATGGAGAATCACGCCCCCATGGTAGCAACATTGAAGAAGGGGAAGATCAAAGTGGTGAAGGAAAAAGATCAGCAGGAGGCCTTTTTTGAAGTGAAAGGCGGGGTGGTGGAAGTGAACCACAACAAGATCATTGTGCTGGCGGAATAGACTGTAAAAAATAGTATATCTTTCCCGTATCAAATCTATTTTGATTATCTTATGATACGGGTTCTCATTTGCCTTTTCTCGATCGGTGCATTTCCTACGGCAGTGTTTACTCAGAATGACTCAATTGAATTTTACCGGATTGATCATCGGGAGAGTATAGAATTTATTACGAATATCCATTCAATTCGTATGCAGGAGGGGGATTTTGCTTTCTTTTATCTGGAGCCTGAGGATGGAGAGTATAATTTTAGTGGCGCTCATTATACTATCGCTAAATATGATCTCCCTGAAGCTTTAGAAAATACTATGCAGAAATTCAATAGCGTTAACTATACCACTTTTAAAGACACTACCCTCCCGGTTTTTAAACTTCATCTCACGCAGGACTACCTGTTTGAAAACCTCCAACCGGATCGTCTATTTTATGTTAAGAAAATAAAGGATGATTACCAAATTCAGGTGTTGGATCTGGATTGAACAATGAATATACTATCATTCCCTCAATTGCAGCGATCCCCGGATAGTTGAACTATCAGTGAGTATATTCACCAAATATCAATACAAAGTCAAAAATCCCGAAGAAATTTACGGAAACATATTATGCAAAAGTTCAAATTATCCACCGGGAAAATTTTCGGGATTTTTACTCTGAATTATTTTAACTTCTGATTATTCTGGTGCCTTCCCTTGTCCCGCTGTGTCTTCTTCTTCAGGTTTTTTTCTAGCGCTTTCTCCAAATCTACCCCGGTCTGGTTAGCCAGGCAAATGAGGACAAACAGCACATCCGCCAGTTCATCGCCAAGGTCTTTTGCTTTGTCGCTTTCCTTTTCCGATTGCTCTCCATAGCGCCGGGCAATAATTCGGGCTACCTCTCCTACTTCTTCGGTCAACTGGGCCATGTTGGTGAGTTCATTAAAATAACGAACCCCGTACTGTTTGATCCATTGATCTACTTTTTCCTGTGCTTCTTAGATGCTCATTCCCGGTTTTTTGAATCCATAATAATAGTCACCGGACCATCATTGATCAAGCTTACCTGCATGTTTGCCCCAAAAATG
>CAZBIF010000137.1:0-593 GCA_964492055.1 uncultured Flavobacteriales bacterium | reverse complement strand
CTGCCGGCAATGTGTAATGAACAGCCGGTACAGGTCTTCTGCTTGTTCGGGCGGAGCTGCTTTGATAAAAGAAGGGCGATTGCCTTTTTTGGTACTCGCATGCAATGTAAACTGACTCACGATCAATAATTCCCCCTTCACATCTGTCAAAGATCGGTTCATTTTACCCTCTTCATCGCTAAAAATGCGCATGTTAATGGTTTTTTGAACCAGCCACTCTATATCGGATAGTTCATCTTCTGCCTCCACACCAAGCAATAGTAACAAACCCTTACCTATTTTCGCCGTTTGCTCTGCCTCAATGGCTACCCCAGCCTCCCTCACCCGCTGAATCACCAATCTCATATATTCATTTATTTACTCATTAAACTATTTCCACATTAATTCATTTCTTTAAATCTGAAAGTTGAAATCTGAAAGTTGAAAATGCGGTATTCAATTGAATGTAATTATTGTTTTTATTTAATAATTGATTCCACACATAATTACCTCATTGCCTAATTAATACATTTACATATTTTCTCATTAGTACATTTACTCATTTTCACATTGATTCATTTTCACATTGATTCATTTTCACATTGATTCATTTT
>CAZBIF010000136.1:5046-7006 GCA_964492055.1 uncultured Flavobacteriales bacterium | reverse complement strand
GATTTCCCCATTTGCGTAGTGCCCTTGTTGTACCAGGATATGGAGCGCACCGATACGCCCTTCTGGAGCTATTTCTGCCAGATCTCCGACTCCACTACCTCATACGGCTCCTATTCAGGTGCTGTACCCAATGAAAAGATCACCTGGGGCAAGCTGGACATAAATACCCCCAAATACATCATAGAATCGGATGCCACCATAGTGGCACCATTAATTTTCGCATATTTGTTGAACTGGTAAATCACTTTGTAATGAGCACAGCTACTAATAAACCAAGACTGGTAACTTCATACGAAAAAATAGATAAGAACATACAGGAACAGATCAAACTGGAATATCCGGAAGGATTTAGTCAGCACCTGATCACCTTCACCAACAAAGAGGGCGACCGCATCTCTGCCCTCCGTTTTGAGACCGAGGATAAAATCTACCTGATCAAAATGACGAAGATCGTGGCCGAGCAGATCATTGAAGACGATGAGGACTACGATGAGGATGGTAACCTGACCGCCGATGCCCGGGAGGAGTACGAAGACAAATACGATGATGAGGAAGATGAGATCGGTGAGCAGGATGAGGATGATAAATACGATTAGGATACTTGATTTATTCTAAACCCTCTTACCAGTTTTTTTGATGGTCCTTCCCGCCATCCTGCTCAAACCCAAGAAAGAAGCCGGCCTCAGGCGCCGGCACCCCTGGCTTTTTTCCGGCGCGATCCAGAAGGTTATTGCGGAAACTAATGAGCCCCTTTCGGATGGGGAACTGGTACAGGTTTACAATCACCAACAAAAATTTCTCGGAAAAGGACATTATGCTTCCGGCAGCATTGCGGTGCGCATGCTCACTTTTATGGACGAAAAAATTGATCAGCAATTCTGGGATAAGAGGATACAAAACGCCTATCAACTGCGCAAACATCTGGGATTCCCCTCTTCTCAAACGGAGGTTTTTCGCCTGGTGCATGGGGAGGGGGATCTTTTACCGGGGCTGATCATTGATATTTATAAAGATGTAGCCGTGATACAGGCTCACAGTGCCGGTATGGCCAAGGCCCTTCCGGCTATTTCCAGGGCGCTGCAAGCTCTTCAGGGACTGCCCCTGAAAGCGATCTATAATAAATCAGCAAGCACCTTGCATGGGGAAGCCGGCGGTTTGCAAGACGGTTATTTGTACGGAAAAACGGAATCCGGCAGGGTGGTTTTAGAGAATGGCTTGAAATTCCACATTGACTGGGTGGAAGGACAGAAAACCGGCTTTTTCATTGATCAGCGGGAAAACCGTAAATTGCTGCAAGCCTTTTGCAAAGGGAAAAAAGTCCTGAATACCTTCAGCTATTCAGGAGGCTTCAGCGTCTATGCGCTTCAGGCTGGGGCAAAACTGGTTCACTCGGTCGATAGTTCCGCCAAAGCCATTGAACTGACCGATGAAAATGTAGCCTTGAATTTTGGCCAGTCTGCCTCTCATCAGAGTTTCGTAAAAGACACCCTCAAATTTTTGCAGGAAAGCGAGGAAAAGTACGATGTGATCATTCTGGACCCTCCCGCTTATGCCAAACACCGAAAAGATAAGCACCGGGCAGTGCAGGCATATAAAAGGCTCAATCGAAAAGCCATGGAAGTGCTACAAGCGGGAGGTATATTATTCACCTTTTCCTGTAGCCAGCAGGTGGACCGTCAATTGTTTGAAAACACCATTACCGCGGCGGCTATTGAAAGCCAGCGCAATATGCGCTTGTTGTATCATTTATCACAGCCCGCCGACCATCCGGTGAGCATTTTCCACCCGGAGGGCGAATACTTAAAAGGCGTAGTTTTGGCGGTCGATTGAAAACCGCAGCCCTTACTTACCGACACATCTGGAAAGTCTCTTACCCCATCATTCTCAGTGGGGTGGCCCAGAACATCGTAAACGTGACCGATACAGCTTTCCTCGGGCGGGTGGGCATGGTGGAATTAGG
>CAZBIF010000136.1:842-5036 GCA_964492055.1 uncultured Flavobacteriales bacterium | reverse complement strand
AGCGGCGGGCAATGCCGGTATTCTCTACTTTCTGTTAATGGTATTGGGGCTGGGATTTTCTGTGGGTACGCAGATTATCATTGGTCGTCGCAACGGGGAAGGCAATTACCGGGAAATTGGCAGCCTGATCACTACTTCCATTTATTTTCTGCTGCCCCTCGCCCTGCTGATCTTTCTGCTGGTGAAATGGCTTGCTGCCCCTTTTATGGCCTCATTGGTAGCTTCTGATCAAATTTATGCAGCTTCCATGGCCTTTATCCATGTGCGCATCTACGGCATCTTTTTCGCCTTCCTCAATTTTGTATTCATCGCCTTCTTTACTGGTATTACTTCTACCAAAGTCCTCACCTATGCCACCTTTATTCAGGCTGCCGTAAATGTAGTGTTTGATTATGCCTTTATATTCGGGAAATTCGGCTTCTCCCCCATGGGCATTGAAGGCGCTGCCCTAGCCTCGGTCATCTCAGAGATTGCTGCCCTGGCCTTTTTCCTGTTTTACCTTTTCCGGGCAGTTGACCGAAAAAAATACCTGTTATTTTACGACTGGAAATTTGTCTGGCAAAAACTCAGGAGAATGGCCAAAGTGGCCTTTCCCATTATGTTGCAGAACATGATGGCCCTGTCCTCCTGGTTTGCCTTTTTTATGATCATCGAACAGATCGGGGAAAAGGAACTGGCCGTCAGCCATATTATTCGCAGTATTTACATGGTACTAATGATCCCCTTGTTTGGTTTTAGTTCTGCCACCAGCACCCTGGTATCCAATCTTATCGGGGAAGGAGGCGCCGACAGGGTGCTGGATTTATTGAAAAAGATCATCGGCCTGAGCTTGTTGTGTACTGCGGCATTCATTCCCCTGCTGCTCCTTCTCCCCGAAACCATTCTGCGCATTTATACTGATCAAACTGAACTGATCCGGCATTCGCTCCCGGTATTAAAAGTGATTCAGGGTTCCATGCTTTTCTTCTCTGTGGCCTATATTTCCTTTTCTGCTGTTACCGGCACCGGAAAGACCAATTATTCCATGGCCATCGAATTCTCCAGCATTTTCATTTACCTGATCGGCGCTATGCTGATTGGTTTATACTACAATTTTCCCTTGCCTATCGTCTGGTGCTCTGAATTTATTTATTTTACGGTAATGGGAAGCCTATCTTTGCTATATATGTACTATGGAAACTGGAAAAATGCACGCATCTGAAAATTCCCAAAGGTTGCGCATTGTTTTTTTGGGGACCCCGGATTTTGCCGTGGCCTCCCTGGGAGGTGGTAGCAGTGGTTACCGCTCCCGATCGGCAAGCAGGCCGGGGCCAAAAACTGAAAAAGTCAGCGGTAAAAGAATTTGCCGAAAAGAACGGATTGCCGGTTTTACAACCCACCAACCTCAAAGCTCCGGGGTTTATTGAAGAATTAAAAAGCTATCAGGCAAATCTACAGGTGGTGGTAGCTTTTCGCATGCTGCCTGAGGTAGTTTGGAAGATGCCGCGGCTGGGCACCATCAATCTGCATGCTTCCCTGCTGCCGCAGTACCGGGGGGCAGCACCGATCAACTGGGCAATCATTCAGGGGGAGCAGGAAACCGGGATTACCACTTTTTTCCTCAAGCAGCAGATCGATACAGGGGATATCCTGATGCAGGAAAAGGTAGCGATAGACACCCGTGAGACCGTAGGTTCCCTGCACGATAAACTGATGATCAGGGGAGCGCGCTTGCTAAGTGAAAGTGTAGCAAAAATTTCAAGCGGAAATTACCAAACAGTTAGTCAGCAGGAACTGACTCAGGCAGGCGCGGTAAAGGAAGCACCTAAACTCAACAAGGAAAATACCCGCATCCCCTGGCAGGCTGAAGTAAACAGCATTGATCGCTTGGTCCGCGGTTTAAGCCCCTACCCTGCTGCCTGGACATTTATTGAAGATCAATCCGGAAAGAAGCTACTAGTAAAAGTATATGAAGCTATACCGGAGGAGGACGGCCACAACCATAGCGGCACGATCAAACAGGAAGGAAAAGAGCTACGTATAGGCGCTGCTGACGGATGGATGAAGATACGGGAATTGCAATTACAGGGCAAGAAACGCATGAAAACTACTGACCTATTGAATGGCTTTAATTTTGCACCATACAGCATATCTGATGATGCATAAGGAAGTACCAAGCAAATTCATTTTTATATCCCTTGCATTAGGGCAATCGGGATCTGTGAAGCTGTAATGAGCAGGCTCAAGTCTATATTTCTACCAATCGGTAGTGCTATTTTACTAAAACTCGGCTGGCCTCAAGACGGTTTTAGTTGGATTTTCCTGATCGCATTCATCCCGGTTTTACGCGCTGTTTTTACAAGTAAGAATGGCTGGCAAGCATTTTTAATTGCCTATTTTTTCTTTTTTGCTTTTCTGCTACTGTACAATATCCCTCTTTTTGGGGAAAACAATTATCCTTTTGCCTTATATACCGGCTTGCTAATTATTCCCCTTTTCTGGTCGCTTCCCTTCTTAGGTACCTACCTGCTTTTCAAGTTTAGAAGCCTGTTGTCTGCCTTACTCTTCTTTCCCTTATTGTATGTGGCCCAGGAAGTTTTTCAATACCATTGGGAATTCTCCTTTGTCTGGCATCACCTGGGTATTGCCCTTTCCAATAACATCCTGTTTAGCTCGGTCTATCCTTACTTAGGACCTGAGGGAGTAGCCTTGCTGGTTTTGTATGTAAATTGTTTGGTTTACCTGATGGTCTTTCCTCCTCCCACCACAGTAAAATATAGCAGAATACCCGGTATTGCTTTACTGTCTGTAATATTAGTATCCCTGATTTTAATGAAATCATTTACCCCCCATTCTGTCCCGCTTAAATCACTGAAAATCGCTTTTCTACAACCTACTTCTACAGAGTATCGAAGAGTGGAGAGAGATTTAAAAAATCAAATCGCCTTTTTAAGAAATCAGCTTCAGCAATCCCGTTTTCAAGGTGCTGATCTGCTGGTTTGTCCGGAAGCCTATCTGGAGGAACTGGATCAATGGCCACTGATCGTCAATCAGCTCGATTCCCATCCCGGAGTACGTGAATTAAAAAAATTAAGTGCGGATTACCGCACCCCTATTTTATCCGGTGCAGTACTTGTGGAAGTTTTTGACACCACAGACTTCCCTTCAGCCTCAGCTAAGGAAAAATCAGGGGGAGGTTATTTTGAAATATACAATGGCAGTATATTTATAAAACCGAATGGGAAGGTTGATTGGAGAAGCAAACAAAAACTAGTTCCCTTTACCGAAAACTTACCCTTTCATGGATTGATCAACCGGTTTGCGGGATGGGGCTTGTTTTCCCGCAAGGATGCAACCTATGGCGTAGATAAAAACACCGCCAATTATGAAGTGGATGGATTACATTTTACTACCCCCATTTGCTATGAGGGATTGTACCCGCCTACTCTTGCCAGACTCATTCATCCCCATACTGATTTTATGGTGACCCTGAGTAATGATTGGAGTGGTCATGCTTCCAACCTCCGCACCCAGCAAGCTTACATACATGCGAGCAGTTTATCTTTTGGGGTGCCCGCCATTTTCAGTGCCTTTAAAAATCATTGTGCTATTATTAATAAGGTTGGTGTAGAAGAAACGACAGCCCAAATCATCGCATCTAATTCATTACCCCTCGAAAATCATACGGTATTTTATCCCGCTTTGCAGCCCTTCTTATCTATTTTCTTTACAATAGCCTTTGTGGCTTTTCTTGTAACTTTGCTTTTTAGTACTCGTAAGAGATCAACCAACTAAATTATGCGATGAGAGGTCTTTTTATAACCTTGTTGCTCCTATTTTTAATAACAGGTGCGAACGGCTCCAACACTTATGAGTGGAGAGGAAATACCGGCAGTAATTGGAATACAGGATCAAACTGGGACCCTACCCCCGGCTCCGGGGGTACAAGCTGGAACTACCGCATCGGCAACCCTTCAACCTACGCTAACAGCAGCAACCGACCGATTATTTCTATTTCTCCCACCAACCCCATCACTACCGTCGAAGTGTATTCTGCCGGTCTTTGGAGAATTACCGGAGGAACCACTAACATACTGGATGATATTGGATTAAGAAGTAATGGTGACGCCATTTTCTCCGGCGGGGATTTAAATGTTGCCGGGGATCTGTATTTACTGGATAATGGGACCACGGTCACGAATTCCGGTACAGACC
>CAZBIF010000136.1:0-829 GCA_964492055.1 uncultured Flavobacteriales bacterium | reverse complement strand
AAACGATCGTAGTGGAACTGCCGATGGGACCAATGGCACGGTGACTTTCACAGTAAGTGGCGGTACGGTAGAATGCAATAATTTTATTTTTGACAACAATACGAATGACACTCCCATTCTTAACGTTTCCGGGAACGGGGAACTGATCATCAACGGGGATCTGAGAAGTGATGGAGCTAATGTAAGGATCAATGTTTCCGGTAACGGTTCCATTCTCATCGGTGGGGACCTGGAAATGGACGGGGGCGCCGATCAATTGGTAATGAGTGGAGGTTTATTAGCCGTGGAGGGGGATGTATTGAACCTGGGGACTTCCAACCTTACCGGCGGTACTATCTATCTTAACGGAAACTCTACCCAGCAGATCACCATGGGAGCAGGTACCATTGCCTTTTACAATCTTACTGTGGACAATAATCGCCTTATAGCACCCAGTGTTACCTTGAATGATTCCATTACTATTAAAAATACCCTGACGCTGACTGATGGTGTAATAAACGGAAACGGCCATTCAGTCACCATTATAGATAATGCATCTGTCAATGGGGCAAGCGGGGCCAGTTTTATCGACGGGGCCGTGAATAAGATTGGTAATAATGCCTTTACATTCCCTGTAGGCAGTGGTAGTATATACCGTCCGATTGGTATTTCTGCTCCCTCTATGGTTACAGATGTATTCCGAGCCCAGTATTTTTTTCAAATTCCAATAAACCTCACGAATCTTGGTTCGGGCCTGCTACGCATTAGTCAGTTGGAATACTGGGATCTGGATCGTACAGTGGGCAGTTCCAATGTAGATGTCACCCTTAGTTGGGGCCTTACCAGCCTG
>CAZBIF010000135.1:0-7009 GCA_964492055.1 uncultured Flavobacteriales bacterium | reverse complement strand
GCTCGGGTTTGGTGCGGCATACCCAGTAAAAGAATTCGGCGTCAATGGAAAGATCCAGGGCTACCATCATGGGATCGCCGTCAATTTTAGCGCGGCCACCCACGATGGCTGCGAAATGGAACACATCGGCAAAATTGTCAAAATCAATTTTCAAGGTATCCTGAAAATAGTTGCTGTTGTTTTTCAGATGGTGCAGGGTATTGCGAAAATCATCTTCGATAAAAATCAGGCGCTCCTGATCTCCGTAAAAGGTGGACTGCCCTTCGCTTCTTTTTTCCTCTGCCCCTAACCACTGCTTTGGATGAATACCTACTGACAGATCGTCAATAAAAATTACCCGGTCACTGGTTTTATTCATCAGCCGGTTTACCATATTTCTTCCCACAAATCCGCAACCCCCGGATACCAAATGTGTCTTCATATTATATTGGAACTAATTTTGTACGGTCATCAATGCAACGAAATTCGCCATAATTTAATCTGTAGGCAAAAAAGCGATTAGGATATTATGATCTGGAGAAGAAGATTAAAAGCGGAAGATCTGTCCATCGACAAACGCTGGACCTTATTTCTTGACCGTGATGGAGTGATCAACCATAAACTGGAAGGGGATTATGTCAAACAAATCAGAGAATTTGAATTTATTGATGGCAGCACGGAAGCCATCCAGAAACTGACCGAGCTGTTTGGGCGAATTGTGATCGTGACCAACCAGCAGGGTATAGGGAAAGGTTTAATGACTTCAGAAGATCTGGAAGTAATACATAATTACATGATGCATGAAATCGAAAATGCCGGAGGGAGAATAGATAAGATCTATTTCTGTCCGGATCTGGAGAAAAGCAATTCCGAATGCCGCAAACCAAATACCGGCATGGCCGAAAAGGCACGTAGTGATTTTCCCGAGATCAATTTCAAGCAATCTGTCATGATCGGGGATTCCCTTTCCGATATTCAAATGGGTAAAAGGGTAGGTATGTATACCATTTACCTGAGAAACGGAGGCCCGAAAATAAAGGAAGCAGATTTCAATTGTCAGAACCTGAAGGAAGTGACAAAATTTCTGCTTTCCGAAAAGTAAGGGCTGGTGCTTTGGTTTGGTCGGAGCCCAATAGTAAAAGTATAGTTTTTAATTATATTTTACCAAAGTAAGGAAAAATTTACAATTAAATTTTCACTCCGGCAAGGGTGGCATCATCTAACTGTTCTTGCATTCCCTTCCATTCATTAAAAAAGTCTTTCACTTTGATATGCTGTTCCTGCATATTTTTTTCCTGAATACCCGAAAGGAACTCCTGCAGTCCTTTTTTCATCATTTTCTTGCCTTTCGGTCCACCGAACTGGGAGTAAAAACCATCGGTAAACAGGTAGAGACAGTCCCCCTGGTTCAGGGATAATTCGTGATCGGTAAAAGGATGTACAGTAAAATTATATCCAACCTGCTGCCGGTCGCCTTTTATGGTTTTAACCTCCCCATCACGCAAGATCATCAGGGACATATTTGCACCTGCAAAATACATATGCTGGTCTGAAGAGATCAGGCACAAGCCCACGTCCATGGCATCAAAAATATGCTTTTGTTCATCGAACTTGAAGAGGATCAGTAGTTTCTCCCTCACATATTCCAAAGCTTCTGCAGGGGTTTTAACATCTTTCAGGATAAAACTTTCTTTTAAAATACTATTGCAAAGAAAACTCAGCATACCCGCAGGAACCCCGTTACCGGTACAATCTGCCACAGCCACGATCAGGATATCACCCAGACTGGCGCTCTGCATATTTTCAACAATGAAAAAATCACCACTGAGTTCTTCCTTCGGCTGAAAGAAAACAAATAACTCCGGGTGGCTCTTTTTGATCATTTCCAGGTCCAGCAGCATGTTTTCCTGCATATTCTTGGCATAGCTCAGGCTTTTTCCAATTTCTTTATGTTGTCTGGCAATGGTGGTCTTGAATTCCACATCTTTGGTAATGTCCCTGAAAACTCCACTGAGTTGTGTGATCTTACCATCCTTATTCCGGATGGGACTGGATTTTTCATTGATCCAGCGGATCTCCCCATTTTTTTCAATGCGGTATTTCTCATTGATTGAATCGCCTGCCATCAGTCTCTTTTCGGCCGCTTTCGCTTTGGGCTGATCTTCCGGGATCACTATTTCGCTGTTAAAGGAACCGCCGTTCATTAGGTACTCCCGTGATACCCCCAGTACGTCCTCGCAATTGTTACTCAGGTATTCATATTTGTGGTCATGGCAATTGTAAAGGTAAAAGAGGTCATCAATGGTTTCGGCAATGGTGCGGAGGTTTTTCTCGCTCTCCTTTAATTTCAGTTCCGTTTGTTTCTGTTCATTAATATTGCGCACCATTCCCTGAAATCCCAGAATGGTATTGGGATCAGTCTGGCTATAAAGCATTTTCACCGTCTGACCTACCCAGATTACTTTACCGCTTTTTTTTACCGCCCTGAATTCCAGGTAGGTCTCGGACAGCCGGCGCTCCCACTGATGCAGATAAAATGCTGCTACCATTTCCTGGTCTTCAGGAAAAATAATAGTACTGAAATGTTTCCCGATCAGGTCCTTTTGCGTGTATCCCATCATTACCCTGGCGGCATCATTGACAAAAGTGCAGTTTCCATCCACATCTACTTTATAGATCACATCGGTGGCATCATCAATAATGTTCTGGTATTCCTGCTGTCGTTCCTTTTCTTCCGTAATATCCCTGGAAATCCCCAGCGATCCTATAACTTTTCCCTTGTTATCATGAATAACATTGGCAGTAAGATAAGAGATAAAACGATTGCCATCCTTTCGCTTGTTCATCACCTCACCCTTAAAAATCCCTTCGGTAGCCAATTTTTGCTTTACTTTTTGATACTCCCGATGATTATCGTATAGCATTTCATAACCTTTCCCTTTTACCTCTTTCTTTGTGTATCCAAAGAGTGACTGCGCTGCCCGGTTATATTGTTTGATTTTTCCATCCTCATCGCTCGTAATTATGCAATTCGCAGAATTTTCGATCAAGAGCTGGTTCCTTTCTTTTAACTGTGTGAGGTCTTTTCTGATCCTGATACTTCTGGAAGCAGCGATAATTAGTATGATACATAAGGCGCAGGCGATTAATACCAGCAGGTGGGTATAAGTCCAAAGTTTGGCAATGGTTGCTGAATAGTTTCCTAGTTCTTTGCGACTGCTTTGAATAGCGCTTTTGCTGTTGCTTATTACATTATCTAGTTTATCGGTAATTTCATTCCGGTTTATATTATTATCCTTGTAGGCATGCACTTTGGCTTCGATCAGCCGGTCTGAAAGAATTGACAGATCGGGATAAGCATGTACCAGACTGGCGAGTTGATCCAACTGCTGGCTTAAGTCGGTAGCATCCAGTTCTGAGTGGCTCAGCAGCCTGGTATAGATCTGATATGATTCATCTTGTACCCGTTGTAGGGTATTGATCTTTTTTACCTGATAAGCAATGCGGTCCTGCAGTTGATTCACTTTTCCCAGCAGATAGAGGCTGGAAACAATAAAAAGGCCGGCAAATACGCTGGCGATGATCAGCCGCAGGCGGTAATCAGGAATAATGTTAACCTTCACAACAGGAATTTTTCTTCAACGAAGGTAAATAATTATCCTATCATAGTCTCTCTTCGACTAAAAATCAGCAAGTAAGCGCGAGTTATCATTTAGAAATACACCGTTGCCCGAACCACAGTGGAAGTAAAATAGGCAGTTCCACCGGGTACTGCAATGCGGTCAGACCCATCTTCTGTTTCGAGAATGTTGCCGGTTGCTTCCACCCCGATGCTGAATTCCCGGGCAAAGAAATATTCTGCCCCAAAACCCACTCCCGCCAGGATGTCGATGGCATTGTCGGCTTTATCATCCGAAGGGGATTCATAGAACAAGGTGCCGAGGCGTCCTGTAACATAAGGTGATAATTTACTGGCAACAATAACATAACGTGCAGCAAGGTATGCTCCGATGTCTGTACCTGCCCGCTGCTGGTATTCAAGGGAAAAGGAAGGGGCGATCACAATCCTGGGGTTGAACCAGTATACCACCCCAATTTCAGGGGTGCTGTTTTGCATAGAACCCATCAGGCCGAATTTGCCCTTTTCCTGAAAGTAAACTTCCTGGGCCGAAAGGTTCGCTGAAATAGCAATAATTATTGCACAAATAAGAAAAGTTGATTTTAAGAAATTCATGGTTTGATATACAGTTTAATTTATTAGAACAGTAAGATGGTTAAAAGGTTGTGCGGATCAGGCAGGCCAGTGGCTATTTAATTTTAACACCTTTTCGATCACATCCCGTACACATCCTTTTCCCCCATTAAAGGGACTGATATAATCTGCCAGGGCTTTGATCTCCGCTACAGCATCCTTAGGGGCACACGCAAGACCAGCCAGTTTCATCCCCGGTATGTCAGGCAGGTCGTCGCCCATATACATTACTTTTTCACTTTCAAACTTATACTTTTTCAGTAATTTTTTACAGGTGGCTTCCTTTTCCCGGCAGGAAAGGTAAATATCTTCAATCCCCAGGCTATTCAGGCGTTTGCGAACACTTTCGGATCTTCCCCCGCTGATAATGGCCAGTTTGTATCCTTGCTTTACTGCATGCTGCAGGGCGAAACCGTCCTTGATGTTCATGCTGCGGATCTGGTCCCCATCCGGCAAGGTAAGCACCCGCCCGTCTGTAAGCACCCCATCCACATCCAGGATAAACAGGCGTATGGCCTTGAATCGGGACAGCAGGTTTTCCATGGCTACTTATGATAGGTGTTACTGATATGCTCGCTCAGCATCTTGTAAATTTTTTGCAGATCCTCTTCCGAAGAGAGGTAGTTCAGGTGTTCGCCAATGGTGCGTTCATCTTTCCGCCGTGCCGGCCCGCTCTGGATGTCATACGGATCTTCCGATTTTATTTTTTTGGCAGTACGCTCGATCAGGGGACGGAGGATCTCAAAATCGATGTTCTCTTTATCCAGCACTTGTTTGGCAATATGGAAGAGGTGATTGGAAAAATTATTGGCAAAAACCGCCGCCACATGCAGGGCTTTGCGTTTTTCCGAATTCAGTTCATACACTTTATTGGAGAGGGAGGAAGCCATGCTTTTGAGCAGGGCGGTAGTGTTATCATTATTCCCTTCCACGCAGATGGGAATTGGCGACAGGCTCTCCGGGGATTCTTTGGAGAAGGATTGCACCGGATAGAAGATGCCGTAATTTTTATACTCCATCCCTTCAAAGATGGCCAGGCTGTTGGCCCCGGAACTGTGTACCGTAAATATCTCTTTATGGGGAATTCCATGCAATACCTCACCGATGGCATCGTCATTCACCGCTACAAAAAACAAATGGGTGCGTGCATCCAATTTATCCAGGCGGGTGACAAAATTGCAGTTCAGGGCCTTGCTCAATTGCACGGCACTTTCCTGACTTCGGCTGTATACCTCATGGATCAAAAAGCCGCTTTGCCGGAAGGCCCGGCCCAGGCTGTGGGCGATATTTCCCGCCCCGATCAGGGTGATCCGTTTTATTTGTTGCTTGGCGTTAATCATTCTTCGTATTTCTTTTTTTATTAACCCTATTGTATACCGCTATCAATGAGCCGAGGACCATAATGATGCACCCCAGCCAGAGAACATTGATGTAGGGGAAAATGATGGCCTGCATGATAACAAAATCCCCTTTATTGGCATTTTTTTCACTGAGCAAGATCGTCAATTTCTCTGTTTCCGTATCAATGCCGGCAAAGCCGAATTTTATTCCCAGTTCCTCTATCTCATCATCAATACTGAACAGCTGATTGCCCCGGATCACCATCACCGGCCGGGCCTGGTATGACTTTCCCTCCAGGGTGGTGGCGGAGATATTTACCCCCAAGGCAATATCATTTGTCTTAAGTTTCAGGCTGTCCTTATCCAGTTGTCGCTCAAAATTTATCAACTTAATGATGGAATTGCTGCTGAAAAGGGAGTCCCCTATGCTCATTTTAACCGTATCCTCGGCAGCGTAGGCATCCTGTTGGCGGGCATCCAGATTATCCAGGTCGGCATAGGTGATGTGGGTGAAAATATCCCGGTTCCAGTAATGCCGGGTAGCGGGTTCGGGTACATTGCCCATTTGCTGGTTCAATTGTACAAATGGACTCAGGCGGAACTGTTTTTCGTATTTCCCTTCCGGATTTACCTTCAGGTAATCTATGTCAAAGTAGACGTACTTATCTTCCACCCTTCGCTGCTGATAAGTAATGTAAAATGGCTGCATCAGCACCGTGTCGTTTTTTATCAGCATCACATTCTCCTGATTGGCATCCTCATCCGAGTCCTCAAAATTCAGGTTGACAGGGGTGGTATTCCGGGAAATGATCTTTTTGTTGCCGGCAGATAACAGCGAACCCAGGATCACCAGGGCAAAGCCCACATGGGCCAGGGCAGCCCCTCCTTTTTTCACCTTCCCTTTCAACAGCCGGATAAAATAATCGGCATTGGCCAGGGTGGCGAAGAGGGAGGTGAAAAGCAGCAAGTTCTTAAAGAAATGCCGGATCTCGAAGGCATAAGTGATAAAAAGCGTACCGGCAAGCGAGAGAATAAAAGCAGGGGCAATTTGCCTCATAAATACCCGGGGGCGGGTGGATTTGTATTTTAAAAACTGCGAAAGGGCGATCATGAAGGTGATCAATACCGCCAGGGGCAACTGCCAGGAATTATAGTGTTCGATGGGTTTGGCCGGAGGCGCCAGGCTGCTGCCAAAAAGAGCGTTGATCACCGGTATGGAGGTGGAAATGGTGATCTGAAAAGCGGAGATGACCAGTACCAGCGCTCCCAGGAAGATCCAGAACTCCCGGGACCAGAAAGCATCTTCTTCGGATTTTTTGAGAAAATGTCCCCCTTTCCGGAAAAGCATCCACAAAGCCAGCAGCAGGTAAAATAGCAGAAAGATGATCAATTGGCCTGGCAAACCGTCGGCGAAAGAATGCACGGAAGTTTCCCCCAG
>CAZBIF010000134.1:1884-7092 GCA_964492055.1 uncultured Flavobacteriales bacterium | reverse complement strand
TGGCCCGGTCTTGCAATCCTCCCTCTATCCACGACATGCACTGCCCAATCACCGGTTTACGCCATTGGGTGGGATTGTGATGGGCCTGTTTCTCCAGCTTACCCTCTTTTATCCATTCTTTTAACCAGGCTTCATGTTTGCCCATGGGCAGGTACCAGTGTTTGGTTTCCTTTAACACCGGGGGTTTTCCACTCAGAGTGGAAATGGGATTGATGAGGTCGGAGGGATTCAGGCTGCTGCCGCATTTTTCGCATTGATCTCCATACGCTGAGGGGTTGCCGCATTTCGGGCATTGTCCACTGATATAGCGATCCGCCAGAAACTGATCGTATTCTTCATCGTAGAATTGCTCTGAATTTTTTTCCACAAACTCCCCATTATTATACAGTTGCAGAAAAAACTGACGGGCGGTTTCATGGTGAATGGGGTCGGAGGTACGATGATAAATGTCAAAACTCATCCCGAATTTATCAAATGTTTCCCGGTTCAATTCGTGATACCGGTCGACAATTTCCTGGGGAGAAGCATGGTCTTTTTTAGCCCGTAAGGTAATGGCTGCGCCATGCTCGTCAGAACCACACACAAAAAGTACTTTTTTCCCCTTGAGCCTTAGGTAGCGCGCATACGTATCTGCCGGCAAATAAGCACCGGCAAGATGCCCGATGTGCAATGGGCCGTTGGCATAAGGTAAGGCAGCAGTTATGAGGATTTTTTCTTCAGGCATACAAGGTGAAAAATGGAGGGCAAATATAATCAGTCCAATCGAGGCAGCGGATTTCAGGAAGGCAAGACTGCATTGGCAGCCCTTCTTTTTCTGATCCGGCGGTAAATGATATTGGTAAAAATTGCCAGTAGGATGAGCGCCGTGCCCAGGTAAAAACCGGGCGACATGGCTTCTTCTTCACCAAAAATCAGCAAGGCAAGTACAATTCCATATATCGGTTCCAGGTTAATGTTCAAACTGACAGTGAAAGGAGTCAGCTCTTTCATGACTTCCACACTGGCAAGAAAAGCAAAGGCAGTACATATAGTCCCCAGTAAAAGAAGATAGAACCAATCAGAACTGCTCATTTGAAAAGTTATGGATTGGCCGCTCAATAGCAGGTAAATGGAAATCCCTGTTACGCCTCCCATCATTTCATATAAGGAGATCCGGGCGGCATTATATAACTTGATCATTTTCCCGTTAAGCACGGTAAATACGGAAGCAAGCATGGCGGCAATTATACCCAGGAGCAAACCAAAACTGTTATTTAATTCATATTGATAAATAAAATAAAGGCCGAGAATGACCAGGGCCCCTAAAAAAAGTTCTATGCCGTATAATTTGCGTTTGTATATCAAAGGTTCTATTAAGGCAGTGAAAAGAGAGGCACTGGAAAGGGCGGCCAGGGCAATGGAAACCGTAGATTGCTTGATACTTTCAAAAAAACAGCACCAATGGGCAGCGATCAGCATCCCAATGAGCAGGCATTGCGCCATCCCTTTTCTGGGCATCAGTAAACTTTTTTTACGAAAAAGAATGTAAATGAATATGGCGGCGGAAGCTATTAACATACGGTGCCATACCAATTGCTGGGATGAAACCGTAATCACTTTTCCCAATATGCCGGTAAAACCAAAAACGATCACCACTACCTGCAGCAGTACGAGATAATAATATTGTCCCAACCAGCTTTTCAAACAGGCAGCAGCTTATAAGAACTTAGCGTGATTTCTTCCAATTCAATATTTTGATTTACTTTAGTCGCACACAAAACCGGTATGGGCAACAAAGATAAATACAACCAACTTGCTTCGATCCTGTGCAGCCTGATTCTTTTTGTGGTCTTCCTGCCATTGCACGGGCAGGTTGCGTTGAAGGTGAATTCCATCTATAGTACTCAGGAAGGCGATATCGCCCAGGTAAAAGTATTTCAGGATAGCAAGTTGATAGAAGAAGGGGAGACCAATAAAAAAGGAAAATATAAAACCAACCTGAACCTGGGTCATTATTACCTGATCGAATTTTCAAAAAAATACCATTTCACCACCAAATTTGTGATGGATTTGAAACTGCCCCAGGAAATTATTGATCAGAAACCTTACTTACCTATTACCATAGATATAGACCTGATAGAAAATTACAGTGGTCTGGACGGTAGTGTGATGGAGAGTCCCATCATGGTAATGAAATGGTATGATGAGGCACAGGTACTTGATTTTGATACCGCACATCTTGCCAGAGTCAGATCTGAAGTGGATGCTTTAATGGAGAAAGCTGAAGAGCTTAAGAGCAAAGGGGTGAAACGCATAGCGGATCCGCAGGCGGTGGTGGCTCAAGAAGTGAAAAAAGCAGAGACTACCGCCCCTGAAATAGAACCTAAAAAAGTTGTAGAGGAAGAAAGCATGGTAAAAACCCCCACCCATAAGGTGAAAGAAGAGGCAGCTCCAGAAAAAGTTCCTGAAATAGTAGAAAGTCCTGAAGATACTACTGAAGGACAAAAAGATTTAGAACCTCAGAAGGAAACAAAGAAAGAAATAGCAGAGGAGCAAAAGAGGATACCAAAAGAAGAAATGGTTGAAACCAAGCAGGATAAGGCAGTTGGTACTGAAAAAAAGCAAGCTGATCTAAAAAGCAAAGAGTCCGGGCTGCCTGATCAGCGAGCGAATGAAAGAGAAGAGGTTGCTCAATTAGAGACTACTACGGAAGAAGAACAACCACCTCCGGCGGAAAAGGAAGAGATCAAAGCGAACGAAACCTATGAAATGCAATTGCGAAAGCAGCGTATCCAGAAGGAAAAGCAACGCAAGGAAAACCTGGCATTGAAAAGGGGGTATGAAATGAACCTTATCAAACAGGTGGCCGAAGAAAAAAGACGTATGAGTCAGGCTGAGATCAATCGGAAAACCACCGAACGGGAAGACTCCTCCCTGATTGCCAAGGCAGAGCGGGAACGTGAATTGAAAGCATTTAAGAACGCCCAGCGTGAAAAGGAACGCTTGGCTCAGGAGCAGGCTGAGAACAATAAAAATATAAAAACCCGGCAGGAGAACGATCTGCTCATGACCGTTAGTCAGGGTGAAAGTGGAATGCTGAAAGATAGGATGCCTAAACCCAAAGGGCAAGCTACCGAAGATGGCGAAAAATACCACATGCCGCCGGTGATCAATTACCGGGAAACAAGGGATGAATTTAAATCAGCTGGTATTGCATACATTGATGCGCCTTCAGGTAGCAGGGAATACCGAATGGAGGAATACTATTTTGGAATGCAGGCCTTTTATATCAATGGGCAGACCGTAGAACAAGAAGCTTTTTGCGATACTATAAAATCATGGAACCTAACTAACAAATTCAAGCCATGCGAATAATTTTCAGTTTACCCATCCGGCTTTTAATCTATTTATTGCCTATTGGCAGTTTCGCACAACAGTACAGTTTTATCCATTACGGGGTGGAAGAAGGCCTTTCACAATCCGTGGTCAATACCATTTTGCAGGATGATGACGGCTACCTTTGGATCGGCACCATGTCAGGCTTAAATCGCTTTGATGGGAAGGAGTTTATTCTTTTTGATCAGCAGGACAGCCTGGCAGAAAACTGGATCTCTGCATCATTTAAAGACAGCAAGGGAAATCTATGGTTCGGGCACTGGGCAGGCGGGCTGAGTAAATACGATGCAAACAGAAAGGATTTCATCGACCTGGAGTTTGCAGTTTACAGTGATTTTAAAACCATAACCGCCATTGAAGAGGATGAGGAGGGAAATTTATATATCGGCACGGATGGTAACGGCCTGCTTTATCTGAATACCAAAACCGACGAAATATTCACCTACAATAAGAGCGGAAGATTATCAAGCAATTATGTTCTCGACCTTGAATTTGATGAGCGCAACCGCTTGTGGATCGCAACAGATAGAGGAATAACCATTAAAGAGGAAAATGAACAGAACTCCTTTACCATCCTTACCAAAAAAGAAGGTCTGAAGAGTACCTTGATCAATTCCCTGGAGAAGGTAGGGAATGATCAAATGATGATAGGGTATTATAATGATGGATTTTCTGTGGTCACCTATGGGGATGGCGGATATAACTTTTCCGACTACCTGATCGCGAATGCCAGTGAAAGCAGCAACCAGATCAGGGATATCCTTTATTCAGGCGAGGAAGAAGTGTGGCTGGGGTCGGCAGAACAAGGATTAGTTCAGTTTAATCTGAAATCGGACAGCCGGAAACGGCTGAGCATAGAAGAGGGCTTAAACTACTACAGTGTTAATACCATCTTCGTGGACCGGGAAGAAAACCTGTGGATAGGCACCGATCTGGGACTTAACCTATTTACCGGTGAGGCCTTTCAATTGTATGATGAAAATCACGGCCTGAGCGACAATATTGTGTGGGCAGTGGATGCTGCTCAGGGAGAGGTTTGGGTAGGAACCAATGCCGGCTTAAATCATTTTCAGCAAGGTAGTTTTACAGCCGTAAAAGCCTTGAACGATCAGGTGATCATTGCGGTTTTCATAGATGAAGAAGGCCACATCTGGGGCGGTACCCCCGGGGATGGATTGTACAAATACAATCCGGCCACTAACCGGCTGACCACCTTTACAGAAGAAAATTTACTGCCGGACAATACAGTATATTCCATAGCCCAGGATAAAGCCGGTTATTTATGGATCGGTACCAAAGGGGGGGTATTGAAATACCATGACAAAAAGGATGAAAAACAACTTTATACGGTAAAAGATGGCCTGGGAGGGAACAACATCTACCGTATCTATATAGATAGCAGGCAACGAATCTGGATGGCTACCCTTGGTGGAAGGCTCACCCTCTATCAGGATGGGAAGTTTACCACCTTCGGGGAAGAGCATGGCATCCACGAGCGTTTTATCATTACCATAGAAGAAGGGCGGGAAGGTCATATCTGGTTTGGTGCCTACGGCGGGGTCATTTATCAGTACGATGGAGAAGATTTTAAACAGTATTCGAATACAGCCGAAAATGCGGTTAATACTCCTTATTCCATTATCTCGGATGAAAGCAATCGCTTGTGGGTAGGGAATAGCAAAGGCATCGCCCTCTTTGATCCGACGGAAGGGTCGTTTAAAGAATTTGGCCGCCGCGAAGGGTTTATGGGTGTGGAAGCCAACTCCAATGCCGCAACCCTCGACCGGGAAGGCAACATCTGGATCGGAACCATCATGGGACTGGTAAAATTCA
>CAZBIF010000134.1:0-1874 GCA_964492055.1 uncultured Flavobacteriales bacterium | reverse complement strand
TAAGGTACAGGAAAACAGGGAAGAGCCGCTGACCCATATTACCGGACTGGAATTGCGGCATGAAAAAGTGGATTTCCCCGACTCTGCGGTTTTCGAATACGAGGATAATAATTTCACCTTTGAGTTTGCCGGCCTGAGCATGAAAAACCCTGACAAGGTACAATATAAATATCGCCTTAAGGGCCTTGAAGAAGAGTATAGCCCACCAACCAGCCTCAACCGTGCAGTTTATTCCAATTTACCTCCAGGTAAGTATGAATTGCAGGTATTGGCTTCGAACAATGACGGCCTTTGGAATGAGGAGCCGGTCACCTATGCCTTCCGCATTGACCCACCTTATTACATGACTACCTGGTTTTATCTGCTCATCGCCCTGATCGTACTCTTGCTGTTCTGGATAATTATGCGATGGAGAACTGCCAACTTGAAGAAAGCCAAAGCAAAACTGGAAGCGGTGGTGGAAGAGCGCACCTTGCAACTGCGCGACCGCAATGATGAACTGGCGCAAAAAAATAAGGATATTACGGATAGTATCCGTTATGCCAAACGAATACAGAATGCTATCCTACCTTCCAATGAGGTATTTAAATCGTACCTGCCCAAATCCTTTGTTTACTTCCGTCCCAAAGATATTGTTAGTGGTGACTTCTACTGGATCGATAGTATAGGGGGTAAGGTCATCGTCACGGCGGTAGATTGCACTGGCCACGGGGTTCCCGGGGCATTCATGAGCCTGGTGGGGTACAATGGTTTGAACAAGATCGTTTCCGAGAAAAAAAATACGGACCCTGGGGTGATCCTGGAAAAACTGGATAAAAATGTAGCCCTTGCGCTTAAGCAAACCGAACGGGAAGGGGTGAAGGATGGCATGGACATGGCAGTCTGCACCATTGATCCCAAAGCAAGAAGTCTGCAGTATGCCGGGGCAAACAACCCCTTGTATATTGTCTCAGGTGATGAAGTTAGGGATATAAGGGCCACTAAACACGCCATAGGTTCCTACCAGAAAGAGGGAGAAGTAGAATACGTTACCAATGAAGTGACATATAAGAGCGGGGATAAATTCTATATCTTCTCCGATGGTTTTGCCGATCAGTTTGGGGGCAAACAAGGCAAAAAATTCAAATCCGGGGCATTTAAAAAATTATTGCTTGACATAAAGGAATTACCCATGGAAGCCCAGAAAGAAAACCTGGGCATGACCATCATGAAATGGAAAGGAGAACTGGAGCAGGTGGATGATATTGTGGTGATTGGATTTCAGCTGGATTAATTTAATGCCACGCAGGCAGCAGATTAACCCCTCAACTCGTCTGGATAAAAACTACCTTTTATGAAACTACTTCCCTGTATTTGTTTTATTTTTTTCCTGGGGTCTACCTCCCTTCAGGCGCAAAATTTCTGGAGAACATATACCGAAAAAGAAGGATTGATCGACAATAAAGTGCTGGATATTGCTACTACCTCCGGGGCCATTTATTTAGCCACTCCGCAAGGATTTTCCGTTTTTAGGGATAATCAATTCACAAATTACGATACTTCAAAAGGTTTACCGGATCAGAACATTAAACAACTGGCCGGATTCGGGGATACGATCTGGATGGTGACGGATAGCGGCATCAGTCGGTTTTACCAGGGGATTTTCACCCATTTTACTGTCCGGGATGGACTATATACCGATAGTATTAACGACATTGTAGTTGATGGAAGAGGTACCTTATGGCTTGCTACTTATCAGGGCTTACAAACCATTACTGCTAATACCATCGCAAATATCAGCACAAAAAATACCTATACCTTGGCCTACCTTGGAGGCGACAGTATATTGGCCAACGTTAATTTTCCATCTATAACGAATATGTCCAGCCCGGTAA
>CAZBIF010000133.1:1716-7159 GCA_964492055.1 uncultured Flavobacteriales bacterium | reverse complement strand
CATTTTGGGCAAAAACTTAAGCTTCTCCCTTTTTATTTAGGACGCTAT
Source organism: uncultured Flavobacteriales bacterium (assembly GCA_964492055.1). Classification (GTDB taxonomy): domain Bacteria; phylum Bacteroidota; class Bacteroidia; order Flavobacteriales_E; family Vicingaceae; genus CAZBIF01. The sequence continues at coordinate 7,111 of CAZBIF010000133.1, read as the reverse complement.
TGATGTTCAATTAATTATAATAACCGAATATAACACTACATGTCTTAAATCTGCCTTGTGAACCTTTAAAAAAACACTAATTACCAATTCTGTCCTAACTAAATCCCTCGCTATCTCGCGCGTCCCCGCGCGGGACAGCGAGGGGTTATGAAACTTATAATTTCTGCTCACGAAGCTGCGTTTAAGCATGTTTAGGTGGTTGTATTCTCGTTCCTTAAATCAATTATAACGTTTCCTGTTTTCTGTCCTTTCATTACATAATTGTAAGCATCCGATATGTCTTTAAATAAATATTCTCTGTCAATCACCGGCATAAATTTTCCTGTCTCCAATCGACCAATGATATACGGTATGGATTTATGGTGACTGTCCGGTACAGGAAAGATTACTTTCTTACCTGCCTTTAAAGTCAATAGTGAATAAAAGATATTTTGAGAGTATGGCCCTAGCTCAGAGGAAATATAAGCACCATTTTCTTTCAACAATGGTTTGCACTTTCCAAAAGTACTTTTACCCACCGTATCAAAGATATAATCATATTTATCGTGTTCATCGGTAAAGTCTTTTTGAGTGTAATCAATAACCTTATCGGCCCCTAGCGATTTTATTAGGCTGATATTTTTTTTGTTACAAGTCGCGGTTATTTTAACATCATATTGCCTTACAAGCTGTAGCAGGGCAGAACCAATCCCGCCCGTTCCCCCATTTATAAAAATATGTTGCCCTGTTTCTATATTTACTTTATGTAAGAATGAGTAAGCGTAATGAGCCCCTTCCAGACTGGCGGCTGCATGTTTGAAATCAATATTATCAGGGATAGGGTAAATATTCTCAATGGCGGTAGTTAAGTATTCCGCTTGAGATTCAATACCTATATCTCTAAAACCAAATACCTTATCACCGATATTAAATGATGTCACATTCTTTCCGGTAGTTAATACTACACCGGCAAAATCCGTCCCAAGTATAATTCTTCTAGGTTTAAACAATCCCAGCACAAAGCGCATTATAAACGGTTTGGCCGTAAGATTGGCGCAATCTGTCCTGTTCACCGTAGTGGCATAAACCCTTACCAATACTTCCTTTTCTTCAGGAATTGGTTTTTCAATCTGCTGAATTTTAATCTGGTTTGGCGAACCGTATCTTTTTCGAATTGCAGCTTTCAATTTTTATTAATCATCCTCATGAGGTACAACTACCCTGGCCAGGGCATGCATGCCGCTGGTTGTTTAGATTACGAATGTAGTGATTGTATCAGTCGAAATGAAATGTGGGGAAATTGCCATAACTTGTTCTGGTTCCAGATTCATCCCTCCTGCACAAAAACACCGAGTGTAGATGAGTTATCACGGATTAATAATCCGCACCTTTCAATACAGCTATTTATTTCGATTTCAATTTATAAATAAAATAAGGTAAAGTAGAGAGACTCAAGAGAAAAAGTACCCACAGGCGTCCCGCAATAAGGTTGTAATCCTGAAAAAGCATTTCCCATGTTTTGTCAGTTAAACGACCGAAAGAAAACTCAAATGTTACTGTCAAAATAACCCACAACAGGCCAATTAAAAGAGCCTGCCTGCTATTCCGTATTTTAAGAAGGGAAAACACCAGCCAGACATAAAAAAAGCATAGTATAATTAAAGATAGGGTTGAATACTGAGCAGCCCTTAATTCGCTAAAATATTTTAGCAGCATATACTCCCTTAGCATTCCATTGGCAACGGCAATAATTATCATCGGTAACCAAAGTAGAAAATGTTTAATGCGCATGTTCCGGGAGTTTGATTGCTAAGATAAGAATGCAGATAGCTGCAATCCCCGTAATGGGTTGCAACAGGGAAACGTAACCAATAATGGCTACTTGCACAAAAAGCCAAACGATGGTGATAATGCCACAGACAAGAGCGGCTTTGCTTCCAATCCGCTGTTTTCGAAATACCATTATACACGCAAACAGCGCGGATCCACCTACCACCGTAAAAAGAATAATACCCGGAATAAAATAACTGCTGAACGGACTATCTTTTAACCAAACCACAGGAACGTTCTCCGCTCCCGCCATGGCGTAATAACCCCCGCCGAAAGCATTGATCGCCAGTAGTAAAAGTAGCCCTCCCAATGTTGTTCTAACTAATTTATCTGCCATTTGCCGCTTTTTAATCCTGCCCCGCGCATGATATGTCCCGCACACGGAGGGAGTGGTGTTATCACAGACTAGAAGACCGTGCTAACGAATGATAAAAATAAAATTATAACTTAAATCCTCGCTCCCGTGTGCGGGAACGAGGGTACGTAAAGTTATCACGGACTAAAGGTCCGCGCTAACTGGTAAACTCCAATTTAAAAGCGCAAGTCAGCCAGTATAATATTATCCTATAACCCTCGCTTTCTCGCGCGGGACAGCGAGGTAATCTTTAATTCAACAGCGCAAGTCAGCCAGTACAATATCATCCAAAAGCCCTTTTTCTCCAGCATAATCAACCGCACTGCTATAAATATAATCTTCTGCCCTATAGACCAATCCGGCTTTAACTGGATTTTGGTGTACGTAGTTTACCTTTTGAGCTATTACCTTATTGCTCCATAACTCAATAGGTTTATTATCGTGTCTCCAGAATTGATAGTTTGTAACATTAGACGATTTGTTGCCTGCCTTTTTAAATTGTTGCATCAATAAGTTTCTACGACTTTCTTTAGGATTTTCTGTAATGGCTTTTACGATCTCCCTGCTACTTACACTTTTGAAGTGTCCCAATACTATTTCCGGTTTAAAAGTACCAACAGTTCTGAAAACCAGATGCATATGATTTGACATAATGCACCAGGCTATAATTTCCATCCCTTTATTTTGCTGGCAATAAGTTAGGTTTTTAAGCAAAGTTTCTTTGTATTCCTTCCTGCTTAAGGCGTCTAGCCAGTAAACCACCGCAAAACTCACAAAATACAAGCCGTCGGGGTTATGGAATTTATAATTTCTGCTCACTTAAAGTTGTTCTTGCACAACCAAGTTAAAAAAATAAAAGTTATAAAAAGCATGCTTACTCCTCTCAGCCCTCGCTTTCTTGCGCGTCCCCGCGCGGGATAGCGTGGGGATAAAATCGGCTTAAACCTACACCACCTCTTCCTTAAACTGCAGTTCAAACAGCTTTTTATAGTGGCCGTCCTGCGCCAGCAGTTCCTGGTGGTTGCCTTCCTCGATGATCTGCCCGTCCTCCATCACAATGATTTTATCGGCTTTTTGAATGGTGGAGAGGCGGTGGGCGATCACAATGGAAGTACGTCCCTCGGTAAGCACATCGGTGGCCTGCTGGATGAGAATCTCCGATTCGGTATCTATGGAGGAGGTAGCCTCGTCCAGGATGAGGATGGAGGGATTATGTACGTAAGCACGGATAAAGGAGATCAACTGCCGCTGCCCTACTGACAGCATGCCGCCCCGCTCTTTTACATTGTAGTGGTAGCCGTCCGGCAGGGAAGCAATGAACTGATGGGCGCCCACCTTCTTCGCCGCTTCCTCTACCTGCGCTTCGGTGATGTTCTTATTGTAAAGGGTGATGTTGTTGTAGATGGTATCGGAAAAGAGAAACACATCCTGTAACACCACCGCCATATTGGCCCGCAGGTTCTCAATTTCGTACTTTCGGATAGACACCCCGTCGATTTTGATATCCCCTTCCTGGAACTCATAAAAACGGCTCAACAGGTTGATGGTGGAAGTCTTGCCCGAACCGGTTGCTCCCACAAAAGCCACGGTTTGACCCGGTTTTACATGAAAGCTGATATCCCGCAGTACAAATTCCTTTTCATTGTAGGCAAACCACACCTTCTCAAAGATGATCTCACCCTGTATCTCGTCGGTCTTGTAGTTGCCCTTGTCCTCAATAAAACTGACGGTATCCAGCACCTTGAATACCCGCTCGGAGCTTACCATGCCCATTTGCAAGGTATTGAAGCGGTCTGCGAGTTGGCGAATGGGCCGGTATAACATGTAGATGTAGAGGATAAAGGCGGTAAGGTCACCGATGGTGGTGAAACCCGCCAGTACGCTTCTGGTGCCCCACCATACCAGCAAGGCCAGGGAAGCAGCCGACAGCATTTCCACTACCGGAAAAAAGATGGATGGGCATTGCGGTGCAGCTTGTTCATCTTCTCAAAGCGGCTCATCTCCACTTCCTCCCTGTTGAAGATCTGAATGATCTTCATGCCCGTTACCCTTTCCTGCACAAAGGCATTGAGCCTGGCGATCTGGGTGCGTACTTCCTGAAAGGCCTTCTTGATCACCCGCTTGAAAATGACGGTAGCCACGATCAGTAAAGGAATGGGGATAAGACTGATGAGCGTAAGCAGCCAGTCGGTGTAGAACATAAAGGCAATTACTGCGATCAGCTTTAGGATGTCGCCGAAGATCACCAGTATACCTTCTGAAAAGATATTGGAGATGGTCTCAATGTCGGATACATTGCGGGTCACCAGGGTACCGATGGCATTGCGGTCAAAGTACTTGAGTCGGAAAGACAGAATATGCCTATATAACTGTACCCGCAAATCTTTAATGATGGTCTGCCCCAGCCAGTTGGCCAGGTAGGTCTGGTAGAACTGTACCACCGCTTCCACAATAAGCACCCCGATGAGAATGAGGGTCATGGTAAGCACCCCTTCACTATCGCCGGCTTTCACCTCCACATCAATGGTCCGCTGGATGAGCCAGGGGCGCAAGGGCCCCAGTATGGCGAGCACCACCACTAAAATACCGGTAATTGTAAAGGTTTTTTTGTAAGGCTTTACATACTTAAGGATCCGTTTTAAAAGTGCCGTGTCCCAGGCCTTACCGCTTACTTCACTCACCCTGCAAAATTATTTAAATAAACCCATGCGGTGGGTATTCAATTTCCCAGAGGTACAACCCTTCGGCAGGGGCGGAAGGGCCTGCCTTCTTCCGGTCCCGGGAGGCAATTACCTCCTGCATCTGTTCGGGAAGATAAAGCCCCTCCCCTATTTGAAACAAAGTGCCTACCACTGCCCGCACCATATTCCGCAAAAAACGGTCTGCCCGGATGGTAAACACCCATTGGTCCTCTTCTTTCACCCAGACCGCATGCTGTAAATCGCAGATGTTGGTTTTTACCTGGGTGCGGGATTTGCTGAAGGCGGAAAAATCCTGTTCCCCGACCAGGTACTCCGCAGCCCGGTTCATTAGCTTCATATCCACATCTTTGTAGATGCGAGCTGAAAGTTCATTTCTAAAGACCTCCTTGTGGCGGTGGCAGAAGTATTTATAAGTGCGTTGGCGGGCGTCATAGCGGGCATGGAAATCCGGCTTCACTTCCCGCAAAGCGGTCGCTACTATATCTTTTGGCAATAAGCTATTGAGTTGAAACAAGAAAGTCGGTGGATC
>CAZBIF010000133.1:1421-1706 GCA_964492055.1 uncultured Flavobacteriales bacterium | reverse complement strand
CCCTGATCGGTGCGGCCAGCCCCAGTGAGAGATGCATCCTCTTGAAACAGTACCTGCAATTTTTGCTGTACGATATCCTGCACCCCCACGGCATTCTGCTGGATCTGCCAGCCGTGGTAATGAGTTCCCTTAAATTGAAGGTAGAGAAAATACCGCTTCAATAGGCCAGGAATTTATCGATCTGCTGCTGCAGCACTTTCAGGGTATGCGAATCATTCACGCTGCCTGAATCGGCCATATCAAAAACCGAGGAGATGGGCAGTTTGGAAGGCATCACCTCCACCT
>CAZBIF010000133.1:1161-1397 GCA_964492055.1 uncultured Flavobacteriales bacterium | reverse complement strand
CAGAAATGCCGATCAGGGCGGCCTTCTTCCCGATAAAGTTCCGTGGCTCTACCGCATCGATGAACAGCTTGAGAATACCGGGCATGCTGCCGTTGTATTCTGGTACGATGAATAGCAATTTGCTGGCGGGTACTATAAATTCATCCGCAATACCGGTAAACAGGGAATTGTGGTATTCGTAAACCGAATGCAGGGAAATCTGATCAGGCAGATCGTCGAGGGAAAAAAGTTTGATC
>CAZBIF010000133.1:0-1151 GCA_964492055.1 uncultured Flavobacteriales bacterium | reverse complement strand
TTTTCCAGGAGTTGTTGACAATGTGCCGCAAACACAGAAGTCATGTTACCAATACGATTACTTGCTGAAATGATGGTGATCATATGCCAATTAACATGTTTTTGTTTAAAAAAAGAATGTGCAAAAAAGCTTGCAGGCTTAGTAAAACAAGTATTTTTAGCCTATCAGCCATACATTCTGATACAAAGAAAACCATTTTATTTTAACTCCTTAAACCAGAGCAGATAGAATGCGATTTTGGATGAAATTTTAACTACCACTAACAGAGAAATAAACGAATGGGAAAGATTATATCCATTGCTAATCAAAAAGGTGGGGTGGGAAAGACCACTACCGCCATCAACCTGGCTGCAGCCCTGGGCGTACTTGAACGAAAGGTACTGCTGGTAGATGCCGATCCGCAGGCCAACGCTACTTCCGGGGTGGGCATTGACCCGAAAAATGTAAAGACCAGCATCTACGAATGCATCATCAATGATATAGAACCCAGGGACATCATCCTGGAAACCAGCTCACCTAACCTGCATTTGCTGCCGGCCCACATTGACTTGGTAGGTGCCGAAATTGAGATGATCAACATGCCCAGCCGCGAAAAGATGATGCGGGCAGCCTTGCATAAGATCAAGGACGATTACGATTTCATCCTGATCGACTGCTCCCCTTCCCTGGGCCTCATCACTTTAAATGCCTTGACGGCTTCCCAATCGGTAATTATTCCCGTGCAATGTGAATATTTTGCCCTGGAAGGTCTGGGGAAACTGCTCAATACCATCAAGATCGTGCAATCGCGCCTCAATCCGGAACTGAGCATAGAAGGCTTACTGCTCACCATGTACGACATCCGGTTGCGCTTGTCCAATCAGGTAGTGGAAGAAGTGAAGACCCACTTCCAGCAAATGGTGTTCGATACCATCATACAGCGCAACACCCGTTTGGGGGAAGCTCCCAGCCATGGGGAGACCATCATAATGCACGATGCCAGCTGTAAGGGTGCCATTAATTATCTTAATTTAGCAAGGGAAATTCTCCAGAATAATGACCTTACGCAGTTTAAGGAGTCGGAGAAAGTAATTGAAGTTGAAGAATGACGAAGAAACCCGCATTAGGCAGAGGATTAAGCGCACTTTTAGAAGATAACAACACCGACATAA
>CAZBIF010000132.1:564-7227 GCA_964492055.1 uncultured Flavobacteriales bacterium | reverse complement strand
GAAGGTAAGGGAGACCACCAGGCCGTCTTCGTTCATGCCATCCACTGCCCCCCAGAGGCAATCGTTGGTGGCGATCACTTTTCGTCCGTTCCAGGCAGTCATCAATTGATTGCCCTCGCTGAGGTGGGGGTGGTAGTCGTAATTCCTCACCAGTTGGGGAGGCCTGGAGGTAATGGCCTGTGAACAACCACTGATGTAAGCCGGCGGATTGTAACCGGACAAAAATCGGCGTACTTCCTCTTCTTTTGCTCCGGTATCCACGGCAAGGGAACACAATTTCTCAAAAGTGGGGATAATTTCCGGCATGTGTTGCTTCAACGCCTTTACCGATTCCTCTGCGGTATGGGTTTGAAAAGCCCCTTTGCTGCGGAACCATTCGCGGTAGGCCGGCCAGTACTGGCGGAACAGGGCCTGCCACTTCTCCCCCGCCTTTTCCTCTTTTATGAAATCAAATTGCAATGCTAACATGGGTGGTATTTTGGTTCCCACCTGCTTTGCAATTCTGCCGCCATCTTTTGCCGGCGATCGTTTGTGTCGGTATTGGTGGCAGGCGTGTTATTTTTTGCGGCAAACTGTCAGAGAGGCTGCCGATCGGGCATTTTTTATATATTTTTGAAAGCCAAAATTTAAGGTATGTACGGAAAGATTAAAGAGCATTTACAGCAGGAAATAGAAGAAATCAAAGAGGCCGGTTTATTCAAAAAAGAACGCATCATCACTTCCCCCCAGGATGCGGTGATCAAATTAGACAGTGGCAAGGAGGTGATCAACTTTTGTGCGAACAATTACCTGGGGCTTTCCTCCCACCCCAAGGTGGTGCAGGCCGCCAAAGATGCCCTTGACAGCCACGGCTTCGGCATGTCTTCCGTACGGTTTATTTGCGGCACCCAGGATATTCACAAGGAGCTGGAACGCAAGATCGCCGAATTCTGCGGTACCGAAGATACCATACTGTACGCTGCAGCTTTTGATGCCAACGGAGGGGTGTTCGAACCGCTCCTTACCGCCGAAGATGCCATCATCTCCGACTCCCTCAACCACGCATCCATTATCGACGGAGTGCGCCTGTGCAAGGCAGCCCGCTACCGCTATGAGAACAACAACATGGAAGAGCTGGAGGAGCAATTGAAAAAGGCACAGGAGCAACGTTTCCGCATCATCGTTACCGACGGGGTATTTTCCATGGACGGTTACGTAGCGCAACTAGATAAGATTTGCGCTCTGGCTGAAAAGTACGATGCCCTGGTGATGGTGGACGATTGCCATGCCCATGGTTTTATAGGCAAGACCGGTAAGGGAAGTCCGGAGTACAACAACGTAATGGGTAAGGTAGACATCATTACCGGCACCCTGGGCAAAGCCCTGGGGGGAGCCATGGGAGGTTTCACCACCGGCAAGAAAGAAATTATTGAAATGCTGCGGCAGCGTTCCCGGCCTTATTTATTCTCCAATTCCCTTGCTCCGGCCATCGTGGGGGCTTCCATTGCGGTTTTCGAGCTCCTGAGCGAAAGCACCGAATTGCGGGATAAGCTGATGGATAATGTGGCCTACTTTAAAAAAGGAGTGAAAGAAGCCGGATTTGATTTCAAGGACGGGGATTCGGCCATCGTACCCATCATGCTTTACGATGCCAAGCTGAGCCAGCAGATGGCGGATAAATTACTGGAAGAAGGCATCTATGTGATCGGCTTTTTCTATCCAGTAGTGCCCAAGGATCAGGCCCGCATACGCGTACAACTGTCTGCCGCTCATACCAAAGAACACCTGGATCAGGCCATTGCCGCCTTCACCAAAGTAGGGAAAGATTTAGGAGTGATCTGATAAAACATAATCGATTTATATACGTTTAATATTTAAGGTCAATAACTAAAGGCGGCTTTTTTAAAAATCGTTCTTATATTTGGCCACATATAACGTCCAATGCGCGGTCTTGTCAACGTTAAACAGATTTGTTTAACGTATTCATAGCGACAAGAACTGACTTTGGACTTTTTTTTTACCTAATGAAAACAGCTATTTTAATTGACGGAGGATTCTTTGTCAGAAGGTATTGTAAAATAAATGGATGTAACCAATCCGACTCTCCTGTAATTATGGCTAAAAATTTAGTTAGATATTGCAATAGACATATTCAAAGGGAAAACTATGCTAGGCAAAGAATGAATTTACCAATTACTGACCTCTATAGAATTTTTTATTATGATGCTAAACCATTTGAAGGTGACTCTACACTACCTATTTCAGGTAAAATGCAAAGCTTTTAGAAAACATATCAGTATAAATTTCGCAATGAATTATTTACTGCATTAAAACAACAAAGAAAAATTGCATTAAGACTTGGTTTTTTAAAGAACAGCTCCAAAGAATGGGCAATAAAGCCTCGTTTAACAAAGAAACTGATATCAGACAAACTAAAGTTATCTGATCTAACTGACAATGATTTAGAATATCCACTTAAACAGAAGGCAGTCGACATTAAAATTGGTTTGGATATCGCTACATTAGCGTTTAAAGCACAAGTAGATCAAATTATTCTAATTGCAGGAGATAGCGATTTTGTACCAGTTGCTAAATTTGCAAGAAGAGAGGGAGTTGATTTTATTTTAGATCCAATGCAAAATCAAATCGACCCCACTTTACATGAGCATATCGATGGTTTGAGAACAGTAAAATCATTATCCAAAAGGGAGTCTTAAAGATTATTATTGTACAGTTTCTCAACCGGAAACTACGCTTTAATTAGGCGGCCTTTTACTTTAACTTAGTAAAAAATTAAAATTGACTGCCTGATGGAACCAACCGATCATCAGATCGGCCCGCAAGATTCCAGCGGTAGTCGGGCGGTGTAATGCGGCACCCCTTTAAAAAAGCACAGGATGCCAAATGACATGTTACCAACTATTGGTAATTTTGGTAATAAATCATCTTAAATGGGAAAAAATACATCCATATCTCTGGGAGATTACTTTGAAAAATTTATCCATGATGAAGTAAAATCAGGAAGGTATAGTTCCGTGAGTGAAGTAATCCGTTCTGCTTTAAGACTTTTGGAAAGTGAAGAAAAGAAAGAGAGAGAATTAATTAAAGCGTTAGAAGTTGGCGAGCAAAGTGGTTTCGTAGAAAACTTTGATCCCAAAAAACACTTGCGTAAGCTTCACGAGCAACATCTATGAGTAAGAATAAATATCGCATTAGTCAAAGTGCGATTAATGACTTAGGTGAAATTTGGATTTACACACTCAATAGATGGTCAAAAGAGCAAGCCGACAGGTATTACGATCTGATAATCGAGGAAATTGAATATATTGCTGACAATTTATAAATAATTTTTTTTTTTTCAACAAAATGACGGGAAAGTCAGTAGAAGAAAGTCGAAAAAATTATCGCGTAACTAAAGCAAAATCCCATTTAATATTTTACCGCAGAAATGAGGATGTGGTGGAAATTGTTAGGATTTTGCATCAACGTATGGATATAAAAACGAGATTGAAATAATACAACCCACTATATGGGCTGTGTAGATCTTCCTCGGTAAGGTAAACCTGCCCCGCTGGATTCCCGGTGAAATCCTGCGGCCCAATTTTAAAATAGCGTAGACTAGCAAATCCTGCGACATAATAGAAGGTTAACTTCTGTTAAATGGAGAATAAGCACGGAAAGAACTACGTTGAAAAGAAAAACACCATGTCCTACGTACTTACTTCAAGCAATCCCAGATCCCTGCGTACCTTCTTACTCGGTAAGATCGCCCTGCCCTCCGTACTACTCTATCGCAATTTGTTCAAACGCCATAAAACCGCTTGGGGGGAAAACAGACAATCCTTAGCCCACGACCCGGGGAGTTCTATCGGCAAAGCCATGTCGGTGTTTTTATACAGCAACGAGATTGACCTTGAACCGAAAATAGAAAACCACGACCTCTTCCATGTGGTGCTGGGGTACAACACCACCCTGCCGGAAGAAGCGGCCCTGCATTTCTATCTGATCGGTAATGGGAAAGGTTCCCACTATCCGTTTATTGCCGCCCTGGTGGGTTTTCTCTTCTTCCCCGAATACTACGACCTCTACATCGATGCATATCATCGGGGGAGACACTGCCAATCTTTTGTTGGATGGGAACTAAAAGAGCATCTGTCGGCTGATCTTTCTCAGTTTCAACAGTCCGTAAAGCTGCCTCCCAGAAGGTGCTGAGCAGCTTAAAAAATCGCAATCTGCGGAATTAGCATAAGGAAAGGCATGGCACGCTTTTACCATGTAAGGAATCTTGGTAATTTAGAAGCTACCAACTAACAACAGAAGACAAAGCCATCAATATGTATAAAAATCCGGAGCATTGGTACGGACCTTTTTATTTCAATCCCCGCGATCAGCGATCCATAGTACCCAAGTACCACACCAGCCTGGGGTGGACCTTTAATTTTGCCCGTCCAGCTACCTACCTTATTCTGCTCCTATTTGTTGGTCTTATTATGTTATTGATATGGATATTCTAACCCCCAGCTAATAGCTTTTGGAAATAAAATATGATTTGAATAAGAGCCTGCGTAAGAAACGGTAAGCCTTTTTTATTTTTGGGAGAGTTTAACTGCCACAAGATGAATTTAAAGCCGGTTTTTAGTATTGTCCCCCATGGGGGAAATATCTGGAAGCAAGCCGTAAAGTTGCGGGAGGATATCTTGCGCATTCCCCTCGGTAGCTGTTTTAGCAAAGAGGAACTGGCAGAGGAAGTGCATCACATCCACATCGCAGGAAATATCGATGGAAGCCTGATTGCCACCGCCGTCTTAGTCCCGGAAGACAAGCAAATTAAAATGCAACGGGTGGTGGTTTCAGAAGCATTCAGGAACTCGGCTATTGGTTCTGAAATGATGAAGTTTTGCGAGCAGTATGCTAAAAGTATGGGCTATCAACTCCTCTACTGTCACGCCCGGGATAGCGCAGTAAATTTTTATAAGAAGAACCACTACCAGGCGGAAGGAGGTTTTTTCGATGAGGATGGCATTCCCCATTTGAAAATGAGTAAGGCTTTATAGACAGAAAGGCAGCGAAAGCTTGTTATCACAGCATTCTTCCGGCTCTGGCAATCATGATAAAGAGGTGATAAAATGAAATAATCAATCTTTACTTTGTATTTCAAAGCACTTTTTATATTTTTACAAAAAATTTAAATGCCATGGAAACATCAAATAAACTCGGAAGATCATTAACTATTCTTCTTTTAATCACCCTATCTCTTCTGGCTATCCCATTTATCGCCATGCAATTCACTTCTGAAGTAAACTGGACAGCTGGTGATTTTATCGGTATGGGTATCCTCATTTTTATCATCGGCCTGGGATATGTATTGATCAGCCGCACCTCCGGAAACATATTTTACCGTATGGCGACTGCCCTCATGATCGGCACCACCTTTCTGATGATCTGGATCAATCTGGCCGTAGGGTTGATCGGGGCCGGGCCCCATACGGGAAATGTTATGTATGCCGGAATCACTGCCGTTTTGCTTGTGGGTATCGTTCTTTCCCGCTTTACCGCCGCCGGGCTAGCAAGAGGCATGTATGCAACAGTGCTGGCATTGGTATTACATACCCTCATCGCCTTTTCGCTAGATATGCAAGACCTGCCCGGAAGTTCCACCATTGAAATACTCGGGATCAATGGCTTTTTTACCCTGCTCTACCTGCTAGCGGGATTATTATACCGGAACGCAAAGCTATCAGCTTCGAAATAGGAGCCGCTAAGGGATTGTACCCTCATTAAGAACTTTTTCTTTGTATGCATAGTGGCTAAATTAGTGGCTTTTGCATATTGCTTTTCCTGAACATTTGCGCTGGCTCACAGTTGTATTTTATCCGTATTCAACCTGGATAAAAAACAAAAGCCATGACAAAAAAAACCGAGCAACTCAAGCAAAACCTGAAAGACGATGAAGGCAAATCCCTGACCACCAATCAGGGCATCAAAGTAAACGATACCAACAACTCTTTGAAAGCCGGGGAGCGGGGGCCCACCCTTTTGGAAGATTTTATCCTGCGGGAAAAGATCACCCACTTCGATCATGAACGCATTCCGGAACGGGCGGTACATGCCCGCGGCAGCGCTGCTCACGGCTATTTTGAATTGTACGAAAGTCAGGAAAAATATACCCGGGTCGGTATTTTTACCGATACTTCCCGCAAAACGCCGGTATTCGTACGCTTTTCCACAGTGGCCGGCTCTAAAGGCTCCCCGGACCTGGCGCGGGATGTCAGGGGTTTCGCTACAAAATTTTATACCGAAGAAGGGGTATTTGACCTGGTAGGCAACAACATGCCCATTTTCTTTATTCAGGATGCCATTAAATTTCCCGATCTTATTCATTCGGTCAAACCGGAGCCCAATCGGGAGATCCCTCAGGCGGCTTCTGCACACGATACTTTCTACGATTTTGTTTCCCTCACCACCGAAACGTTGCACAACCACATATGGGTGATGAGCGATCGCGCCATCCCCCGCAGTTACCGCATGATGGAAGGCTTCGGCATACATACCTTTCGTTTGCTGAATGAGCAAAACGAATCCCATTTCGTGCGGTTTCACTGGAAACCTTTGCTGGGAGTCCACTCCGTTACCTGGGATGAAGCCGTACGCATCAACGGTGCGGATATTGATTTCCACCGCCGT
>CAZBIF010000132.1:0-554 GCA_964492055.1 uncultured Flavobacteriales bacterium | reverse complement strand
TGCTATAGAAGCCGGGCAGTATCCGGAATGGGAACTGGGTTTCCAGATCATATCTGAAGAAAAGGCAGAAGAATTGCCATTTGATATCCTGGATGCCACCAAATTAATTCCGGAAGAAATGGTGCCGGTCACCAAAATCGGCAAGATGACCTTGAATAAAAACCCGGAGAATTTCTTCGCCGAAACGGAGCAGGTGGCCTTCTGCCCCTCCCACCTGGTGCCGGGAATCGATTTTTCAAACGACCCCTTGTTGCAAGGGCGGTTATTTTCTTACCTGGATACGCAGATTTCCCGCCTGGGTAGTCCCAATTTCGATCAGATCCCCATCAACCGGCCCATCAATGAGACCCACAACAACCAGCGGGATGCACACATGCAAATGAATACCTACAAGGGAAAATCGGCTTATTTCCCCAATACCATCGGAGGAGGTTGTCCGCATCTCAATAAAATGGCGCAGGGAGGTTTTAGTTCATACCCGGAACAGATCAATGCTCCGAAAGTAAGAGAGAAGAGCGAAAGTTTCTCCGATCATTTCTCCCAGCCGGCCTTGT
>CAZBIF010000131.1:6281-7228 GCA_964492055.1 uncultured Flavobacteriales bacterium | reverse complement strand
CTGGTTCAGGGTAGGCCGCACATCAATTATGGGGTCCAGCAAGCCGGTAGGGCGGATCAGTTGTTCCACCAGCACTCCTTCCGATTCCCGCAATTCATACTCCGCCGGGGTGGCGCTTACATAGATGGTCTGGTTGCGCAAGGCTTCCCACTCTTCAAATTTCAAGGGGCGGTTGTCCAGGGCAGCGGGCAGGCGAAAACCGTATTCCACCAGGTTGATCTTGCGGGAGCGGTCCCCTCCGTACATGGCATTGATCTGGGGCACGGTCACGTGGCTTTCATCCACCACCAGTAAATAATCTTCCGGAAAATAATCCATCAGGCAGAAAGGGCGGGTACCCGGCAAGCGATTATCAAAATAGCGGGAGTAATTCTCAATGCCGGAGCAGTAACCCAGCTCTTTCATCATCTCCAGATCGTACAGGGTACGTTCTTCCAGCCTTTTAGCTTCCAAAGGTTTGCCAATCTCTTTAAAATAATCTACCTGCTTCACCATGTCCTGCTGAATCTCCCAGATGGCGGAGTTCATGCGGTCCTGGGTGGTCACGAAAAGATTGGCGGGGTAGATGTTCAGGGATTCGAAGCGCTCCAGGGTCTGCCCGTTCTCCGGATCGAAGGAGCGAATGTCCTCTATCTCATCCCCGAAAAAGCTGATGCGGTAGGCGATGTCTGCGTAGGCAGGGTAGAGGTCTACCGTGTCCCCCTTCACCCGGAATTTTCCGCGGGTAAATTCAGCCGCCGTGCGGGAATAGAGCGCAGCCACGAACTGATGCAGTAATTTATTACGACTGATCAGCTGACCGACTTCAATATGGGTAACGTTCTGTTTAAAATCCGATGGGTTGGAAATACCGTAAATACAGGAAACCGAGGAGACCACGATCACGTCCCTTCGCCCGGAGAGCAGGGAAGAAGTAGCGCTCAGGCGAAGTTTTTCTATCTCCTCAT
>CAZBIF010000131.1:0-6271 GCA_964492055.1 uncultured Flavobacteriales bacterium | reverse complement strand
GAAAGATCTTTTTCAATGTAGGTGTCTGAACCGGGGATGTAAGCTTCCGGCTGGTAGTAATCGTAGTAAGAGACAAAATACTCCACAGCATTATGGGGAAAGAATTGGCGGAATTCCCCGTACAGCTGGGCAGCGAGGGTTTTGTTGTGGCTCAGCACCAGGGTGGGCCGCTGGGTTTCGGCGATCACATTGGCCACGGTAAAGGTCTTACCGGAACCCGTCACCCCCAGCAAGGTCTGCCCCGGCACGCCACTTTCCACTCCTTCTACCAGCTGCCGGATTGCTTCCGGCTGATCGCCGGTGGGTTTGTAATCTGAGATCAGTTCAAAATCCACGCTGTAAAATTACTTAGAAGCAACTTCCCGCTCGGTATCGATTTTGTTTTTGACCACATACCTCAATTCCGCCAGGCTATCATGTGATTGAATATGGGATAATTGATCAATGAGGTTGATGAAGGTATCCTGCATCAAACGATCTTCTTTGCCGTAATCCCACACCGGCCAGAGGGTGTATTTAACCAGGTCCTCAAAGGTATAGCCCCTTTCGTAGATCACACCGCCGTTTTCCGTTTTGATTTCACGGTCAGTATGTTTTTGCAGGCGATAGGCCAGTAGTTCAGTGATCGCATTCAGGCTTTCCACTGCGGTGCCCGGATCATTGATGCCGGGACTGAGGGCCTTGATGGCAATTTCTTTCAATTGACGAAATCCGTAGAAATAATTACCGTTGATAGATTCATTCTTCACTAGGTATAAGGATCGCCTGATCTTTTTCTGCAAATCCTCATCCAGCTGCTTGTTGACTTTTATGATCGGTGTGCCTTCCAGTACAAAATAGCCTTTTGGATATAAGAAAGCAAGCTTGCATTGGTTTTCATCCACTATTTTTTTCAGGTTCTGACTGTGATACCCTTCGTAAACCCCGGATTTCCCTGCTTCAATGATGACATCTTCAAAGTCAGGATCAACATCGATCTTATCTTCATCGGCTGTGCAAACTTCCTCAAGGGATTCCCTGGTTTCATTTAAGATGCGCTTCACGATCACATCGTATTTTACCGACTGGGTAATGTAATGAATGAAGTAAATGAAAAGAAAAATATCTATGATTGTAAGCAGCATCAGGGTGTATATGCTCAAAGAGGGGATGCTCATTCCTTTGTCCAGATCACGGATAGTGGTAAGTAAAAAGAAGGCGAAAACGATGGTGCCGATATAGATGCCCAGTACGATCTGCTGAAAACGGTTGCCGATGAGGTTGTTGAGCACCCGGTTACTCATGTTGGAGGCGGCCTGGTTAAGCACCACCATTACCATGGAAAAACTAAAGACGGTCAGGCTAATGAGGCCGGTGGCGATGGCGTTGAGTATGCTGCGGGCGGTAGTGGGATCTTTAATGCTTAAAAAATCGTATTGCTTTTTGATCTCAAGCGCAGTGTCTGAAAAATCGAAGAGGATAAGCCCGGCCGCGAAAAGGGAAAAGAGGGTAGCGATGATCACCGGGTAAAAGGCGATACTGTGGATGATGGTATTGTAATATCCCTTCAGGTAATTTTTTATGTCATCGATCATGCGTGTTGGGGTGTAGCCGGTATGGGGTTAAAACATGGTAAATTTAAATTTGCTCAAGCTGGCGGTTCATCTTCCGCATTTCCTGCCAGCTCCAATTGCTTTTTTTCTTAACCTGGCGCAGTTTTTCTTCCAGAAAGGAAAACACCGTATCTTTAAATTCATTTGCGGGAATGGATGAGCTGTAAACAGGCCGCTCTGTAGGGTTGGCATAGCGGTCTGCCTTGCTCAGTCCCTCTTTTTCCAGGCGCAGGATAGGGCCGGTATCTGTGATGGGGTCTATCTGCCAGTGGTATTCACTGTTTTCCTGTCGGTTGAGTGATTCCGCCAATGGTCGCAGGTCGATGCGGGGAAATTGTTTATAGCTCTGAATTTCTACCCAGCCTGTGTACTTGTATTCCAATTCATAACGCTGAGCGGAATAGAGTGACAATACCAGGTCACAGCCATGCGATTGATGAAAAAGCGCGTAGTAATGCAAGGGATGGGGTGCCTCCACAAGCAGAAGGTTCAATTCTTTCCTGGTCTCCACTTTTCCTTTGGTAGCCAGGGTATATACCTCATTCATTACCTGCCGGTATTCTGCTTTCCACGCTTTCTGGATCAAGGGATGATCGGTATTTTCCACGGCATTTTTAAATGCTTTCAGGAAAAACTCAAATTTGGGCACACAGGCTTGCAGTTCATCCACTTCTCCGAAAGGGCGGTAGAAGTTTTCCTTTTCCACCGCATTTATCCAGCAGCAGAGCTGCAGAGCATGCCGGTCTATTTCCTTTTCCGGCTCAAAGGTGCGGAAATCCCCCAGGGTAGCGATCCTGATCAATAATTCTTTATGGGCCAATGCCCATTCCGGTTCAAATAAGGCCATCACCCCCACCAGTCCGTCAATATCAAAGTGCGTGGCACTGACAAAAGGATAATTTAACTCCGGGATATCTTCTTCAATGGCATTCAGGACGATCTCAGCGGAAGTGTCTGCCTTTAGTTTCTCGGGCGTACCGCTACCTTTCCAGTGAGATAAGGTAAATTTTTCGGGGTGTTTCCCATCCACAATGATCACCTGATGGTTACTGATCTCCGGATAAGGTAAGAATGCTTTCATACCACAAATAAACCCCTTCTGTCCCAAATCGTTTTTCAGGCCTGCGATTCTTACTTATTTTTAACGAAATTTTATTTTCATGAGAAAACTCACCATACTGTTCCTAAGTGCCATACTTTCCTTTACTACCATCACCGCTAAAGAAGGCATGTGGTTGCCTTTGTTGTTGAAAAGCCTGAATGAAAGAGATATGCAGGCGATGGGGTTGCGACTATCAGCCGATGATATTTACAATGTAAATAAAAGCAGCCTGAAGGATGCGGTGATTTCCTTCGGCGGTTTCTGTACCGGTGAAATTATTTCCAACAGGGGACTCATCCTCACCAATCACCATTGTGGGTACGGTCGTATCCAATCGCACAGTTCGGTGGAAAATGACTACCTGACCGAGGGCTATTGGGCGGATTCTATGGGCAGTGAACTTCCCAATCCTGGCCTGACGGCCACCTTTATCGTTCGCATGGAGGATGTAACGGAAGCCATCCTTGGCAGCTATGAGGTAAACGATAAGGAAACCGAAAAGCAGAAAAAGATCAAAGATAAAATGGATGAACTGACTGCAGCGGCTACTGAAGGCACCCATTACGAAGCCTATGTGAGGCCATTTTTCTATGGGAATGAGTATTATCTCTTTGTGGTGGAAACATTCAAGGACGTGCGGCTGGTAGGGGCCCCTCCTTCAAGTATAGGCAAGTTCGGCGGAGATACCGACAACTGGATGTGGCCGCGGCATACGGGAGACTTTTCTCTCTTCCGCATCTATGCAAACCGGGAAAACAAGCCCACCGAGTACGATGAAAGCAACGTGCCTTACCGCCCCAAGCATCATTTCCCCATCTCCCTGGATGGAGTAGATGAAGGGGATTTTACTATGGTTTTCGGTTTTCCGGGTCGAACCCAGGAGTATCTGACCGCCTCGGCCATACGGCAGATCAAGGAAGTGATCAACCCGGTAAGAATTGCGATCAGGGCTGAAGTATTGGAGGCCATGGACAGGCAAATGCGACAAAGTGATAAAGTACGTATTCAATATGCTTCCAAGTATGCCAGCACCGCCAATTACTGGAAAAAATGGATAGGAGAGAATATGGGTTTGCAGCGTAGCAATGCCATCGCCAAAAAGGAAGAGGAAGAAGCTCAGTTTCGCAAGGCCATTGCCAATAAACCCCAGTACCAGGGTTTGCTGGAAGAGCTGGATAAGCGCTATCAGGAAATTGAACCCTACGCATTGGCTCGGACTTATTTCATTGAAGCCATTTATCGGCCCATTGGAATTTATTCCCTGGCCAGGAAATATGAAGAGGTGGTTGAAAAAGCTGAGAATAAGGAAGAGATCAGTCCGGAGGAAACGGATAAGCTGAAAGAACAACTTTCAGCCCACTTTAAGGATTACGATTTTGAGACCGACATGGCCATAGCCGCTAAAATGCTGGCCATGTATGAAAAAGAAGTACCGGCAGAATTTAAACCGGCATTTTACAATACCACCCCTAAGGATGATCAGGCTTTTTACCGGGCCAATTTTGGAAAATCCCCATTCGGAAGCGAAGAAACAAGCCAGGAACTATTGGCAAAGATGAACCGGGGCAGGGCAAAGAAGATCATGAAGGATCCGGCTTATCAACAGGTATCGGAATTCTTCGAGTTGTATTACGATAAGATCAAACCGGAGTATGACCGAATTGAGGCCGAGATCGATTCCCTCAATCACCTGTACCTGAAAGCCCTGCAAGAATGTGTGCCTGGCACCTATTATCCGGATGCTAACTCCACCCTGCGTCTGGCGTATGGTAAGGTAGAAGATTATCAACCCCGCAATGCCGTAGATTATGACTTTTTTACCACTGCCGAAGGTATTTTACAGAAATACGATCCCGGCAGTACCGATTTCGACCTGCCGGAACGGCTGATCTACCTGATCGAAAATCAGAAATTCGGCAGTTACCGCGATGAGGACGGCAGCATGCACGTTTGTTTTATTGCCTCCAACCATACCACCGGAGGCAACAGCGGCAGTCCGGTGCTGAATGGGGACGGGCATCTGGTGGGCCTGAATTTTGATCGCAACTGGGAGGGTACCATGAGTGACATCAATTACGACATTGACCTTTGCCGCAACATCTCGGTAGATATTCGCTACGTGCTCTTCATCATTGATGAATTTGCCGGCGCCTACCGCCTGATTGATGAAATGACCCTGGTCTCTAAAAAATAAATTGATTGACAAGCAAGGAAGAAATAGTAAAGGACTGGCTGCCGAGATACACCGGGGTACCTTTGAATGAGTTCGGGGAATATATTCTGTTGACAAACTTTTCAAATTACATTCAGCAATTTGCCGAGCAGTTTGGGGTAGATGTGAAAGGTCTGGGTAAACCCATGAGCAGTGCCACGGCCAAAGGGATCACCATCATCAATTTCGGTATGGGCAGTGCCATGGCCGCCACGGTGATGGACTTGCTTTCCGCCATTAGTCCCAAAGCGGTATTATTTCTGGGTAAGTGCGGGGGATTGAAAAAGAAAACCCGGGTGGGGGATGTGATCCTGCCAATAGCGGCTATCCGGGGTGATGGTACCTCCAACGATTACCTGCCTCCGGAGGTACCGGCACTGCCTTCCTTCCGCTTGCAGCGTTCAGTGTCTTCCATGATCAAAAAGCACGAACTGGACTATTGGACGGGAACTGTGTATACCACCAACCGCCGGGTATGGGAACACGATAAAGAATTTAAAAAATACCTGCAAAAGATTCGGGCTATGGCCATTGACATGGAGACAGCCACTATCTTTTCCGTGGGTTTTGTCAATGAAATTCCTCACGGAGCACTTTTACTGGTTTCCGATAATCCCATGATCCCGGAAGGGGTAAAAACTTCCGCCAGCGACCTTAAGGTGACGGATACTTATGTAAACCTCCATCTGCAGATCGGCATCGACGCCCTGATCGAACTGCAGGAATCCGGGGAGAGTGTGAAACATTTGCGGTATGAGAATGAGGTTTGAGTAATGTAGCAATGGAACAATGTAGCAATGTAGCAATGTAGCAATGTACCAATGTAGCAATGTACCAATGTATCAATGTAGCAATGGAACAATGTAGCAATGGAACAATGTAGCAATGGAACAATGCAGCAATGTACCAATGTATTAATGTAGAAGCTAGTAGCAAGCTGTTCGACCGTAATTATCAATATCACTTTTTTACGGTTTAAAATTTTGAAGTAGAAAAGCCGCCTTTGTCACCCTGAGCGTTTGAAAAACTGGTCGAAGGGCAAAGGCGGTTTTTAGGGCGTAAGTGATCAGATTTCATAATTTTAAAATAGCCCACATGATCGACACCTCCCGCAATTCCCCCATTTAATAATTTTACGCATTCCTAATCAATTCGTAATTCATAATTAAATCTCCGAAGCCTTTAGGCGAAGGAGATCATTCCAGGCATTTAGCCATTTTAGGCAATCTTTAATTTTTCCTATTTCAGATTTCAGATTTCATATTTCATATTTTCAAAGGAGCTAAGAGCCAAGAGCAAAGACTAAAAACCTTAGATTTAGCAATTTATCAATTTAAAAAATTAATAATTCATCAATTCTAGGCA
>CAZBIF010000130.1:0-7234 GCA_964492055.1 uncultured Flavobacteriales bacterium | reverse complement strand
TACCCAGTCCGGCTGCAATAGCGGCCACTCCTGCACCTAAAGCTGCATAGCCTGCGGCGGCTGTCACTTCAAGTAATACTGTTAATAAATCCATTTTTATATAGTTTAATTAATAAATAGATTACAATTTAATGGTGAGCCTCCTCGGTTGCCGCTCCGAAATACAAGGCCGCCAGTAAGGTGAATACATAGGCCTGCAGAAAAGCAACCAATAGCTCAATGAAATTCATGAAGATCATAAACAGGGAAGAGCCAATGCCCACCCCATAGCCGGCGCCTTCACTCTGCTGGCCAAAAATAAATATCAAGGCTACGAAAGCCAGGATAATAATGTGACCTGCCGTAATGTTTGCGGTCAAACGTACCATCAAAACCAAAGGCTTGATAAAAATACCCGCTATTTCAATAGGGACTAATATGATCTTTATCGGTAGTGGTACATTGGGAGGCCAGAAAATGTGCCCCCAGTAATGCTTGTTCCCGTTAATGCTGGTGATGATAAAAACAATGGCCGCTAGAACGATGGTAACACTTAATGTACCGGTAATATTCAAGCCCCCCAGAAAAGGGACAAGGCCCAATAGGTTGCTGATCCAGATAAAGAAAAAGATAGTTAGGAGAAAGGGTACAAACCGGTCCGCCCCATGGCCAATGGAGGGTCTGGCAATTTCATCCCGAACAAACAAGATCATCGGTTCCATAAAGGATTGCAAACCCCTGGGAGCAGCAGTACCTCTCTTTTTATACGCTTGGGCCACTGAGAAAAACACCAGCATCATGATCAGCACCGCAAGAAAGATCCCGGCTACGTTTTTGGTGATGGACATGTCGAGGGCTATGGCCTGATTTACCGGTTCACCGTCCGCATTCAGCTCTAGGCCGTTCCCTTTGTAGTAGATATGCTCGTGAAACAACAGGTAATCCTTGTATTCATAATAATGGGTGCCGCTAGCGGTAGATTGTGGATTGTGATAAAAATGAGAAGAAGAAAATACATCCCATCCGCTTTCCGTCTTTAAAATAACCGGCAGGTAAATATTGAAATCGCCAATGATATGGATCTCATGGGCATCGGATATATGGTGCATGATCATTTCCCCGGCATTAAACTTACCGCCTTCTTCAGAAGCAGCAGCAGCTGAAAAATTAGCACCAAAAAACAGGGTGAAAAGTACGGCAGCAAATGAAGGGAAACTGCTGATAATGCTGCGTTTTTTTAAGAACTCTGTGATCAATTCCGGGGGCTTTGAAATTCGACCGCAAAAGTAGTGAATAAAAAAAGAAATACCGGGAAAAATTTGAGGCTTTTTTTAATCCGATCAGGAGAGATCAGAAATTCTCAATTTGCGGAATAAAAAACTGGTACTGATAATGGTTAACACAAAATACAGGATGGCGAAAACGCCGGCCAGTTGAAGTTTGTGAGCCGGGTAAATATAGATCAATGCCAAAAGCAAAAGCAAGGAAGAAAATAACTTCACACTCATGGCTCCGAGAAAGGAGGTGACAAAGGATTGAGGACGGCTTTTTAATTTTTTGAACAGCCAAAGATTGGCCCCCAGGGTGATGAGTAAAAAATAGGCATACAAACTGCCAGTTTGCCAGAGAAAGGGTACCACTCCCTGAATGACAAGCAAGGAATGAATTCCCAGTATAACCAGGGTGGATATAATTACGGAAGCAATAAAATTTTTCATTTGCTCAGGTCTTTAATGACCATGTACATGGCGAGTGCTACGGCCAAAATAGAAAAAATCAGGGTAAAGAGAGGAAATTCTTTATTTAGCTTTTCATCCAGGGCCTGGCCGCCAAAAACCCCCAATCCAATGATGAGTGCCATTTGCAGGGCCATGCCGGAGTACCGCAAAAAGGGATTAGGCTGATTGCTGGGCTTTTTTGCTTTCTGATCTTTCTTTTCCTGCATTTTCAATTCCCTTGATCACAGCGCCCATCTTGCAATTTCCCGAAAAATTGGCACCGGGCTCTATTTGCAACTTATTGGTAATGATCTCCCCTACCAGATTGGCAGTGGATTTCAGGATCAACAGTTCGTTAACGCGTATATCTACCTTCACCCCTCCGGCAATGGTAGCAAAACCACACTCAATGGTACCTTCCACTACTCCTTCTTCGCCAATCACCACTTTGCCATCCGCTTTGAGATTACCTACCAACTTTCCATCTATGCGTATATCTCCCGTGCAATTGATATCGCCGGTGATGCTGGTACCACTGCGAATAATATTGATCGAACTATCTACTTCGTTACTCTTAGCCATGGGCTTTTTGGTTGTATTAGAATTGAACATCGTTTCAGGTTTTGCAAAAATTAAAATTATAATCTACTTACGCAATAATCAGATGTTGATCTGCCGTTTGTAAAAGGTAATATATTCCTCCTCATCTTTGCTTTTAAATAAAGTTCGAAAATTAGAGGTAGATATGATATATTGCCTGGCATCTTCACTTCCGATCAAACTCATCAGTTGAGGATTATTACGTAAAGCTTGTAGGTAAAGTTTGGCTTCGTCCAGGTTTTTGAAAGTGCGCACCATCAATAAAATGCGATTTTCGAGGTTGCTGGTAGTCAGATCAAGCTGTTTCTGCCGAAAAAATTCCGAATTAAAATTGGAGAGCTGATTTTTTATGAGCTCTGTATTTTTTGACCCTGCCGCTAAAGATAATATGAATAAATGATTCTCTTTGGGGTTATTGTTATAAATTTCAGGGCTATTCTCCGTGGGTGGTGACGGGTTACCCCTTTTCATGTAATTCAAGATAAGTTGTGCTTCTTCTTTTACATTTGATTCCGGATGGTCGGCCACAACCTTTTCCAGGGCGGTTTTAAACTCTTCCTGCGTAGCACTTTTCCCGATAGCCTTGGCCCTGAGATAATCAAATTGGGGTTTGAGGTGATTTTTTGCAAAGGTTTCATCGGCTTTTCTGGCACTGGCGATCACATCATTGTACAATCCATAGGTATATAGCTTATAGGTAGCCTCATAAAATTCCTCCACCTTTTCGCGGGTTTCCTTGGATTGTTTAGCGTATTCCGGATTCTTGATCAAATAAGCGTATTCGCTGAAAGGGTGGTTATCCAGGATCCATTGTTTTTCTTTTTCAGCCTCGGCAGTCATCTGTTCCTGACTGTAAATGCGGTAAAGCTGATAATGAGCCGGTAAATTAAAACGGGAAGTGTCGTACTCTACCGTAATTCGGCGGAAGGCAGCTACGGCACTCTTCATATCATCAAAACTTTCCTTAAAAATAGTTCCTACATTAAAAAGCGCTTCGGCAATTTTACCGTGAGCCTCCAGCCTGGCTTGATTATCTGCCGGAATATCGTCCAGGTAAGATTCCGGATTGTACTTCTCGGCTGCATCCACTTCTTCAGCTTTCGCCAGGGCAGTAGTGTCCTGCTGGTTATTGACCTGATTTTTAATGCTTGCCTCCGGATTTCTTCGCCAATGGTTCCGTAATTCCCGATCCCCCCAGATCTGCTTGAATTCATTCTGGCCCAAAGCCATGGTAGTTGGATTATAGAAATACCAGTTCCCTTTGCGATTACCGCCAAAGTTTTGCCCGAAATTAGCCTGCAAATTGGCTTCCTGCTGTTGTTCTTCCAGTGCCCGCATCTCCGCTTGTTTTCGCCGTTCTTCCTCTGCCTGCATATCAGCGATCATTTTCTTGATCTTCTTTTCCCTGTCTTTTTCTGAAAGATTGGATAATTGCAACAGGCTATCCTGCAGCTTGATCACTTTCAGGTTTTTTACCAACTCCTGCAGGCTTTCGTTTTTCAACTCTGCATCATAATACAATGGATGCTCCTCTGGTAAAAATTTGAGGGTACTGTCATAATAGGTCTGGGCATTCAAATAATCGGGTTGTTCAAAGTAAATATCAGCCAGTTTGAGGTAGGAAAGGGCTTTTTGTTTGGTATTGGTAGTACTGGCAGCAGCCGATTTACGCAAGTATTCAATAGCCTGAGGTTCATTATCCTCCTTGAGGGCAATTTCTGCCAGAGCATAGTAAATCTGGTCGCGGAACTCTTCATTCTTGCCATCCTTTAGCATTTTTCTAAGTTCCTTCTTAATATCATCCGAGTTTCCTGCGGTAATGTCCAAAGCAATTGCCCGGTTTATTTTAGCATTAAAGCGCATGGTATAATCCGGCTTTAGTTTGATCACCTGGGTATACCAGGTAGTAGCTGCCTGAAAATCCCTTCGACCTTGCTGTATCTGGCCCAAAATAAAGGCATACCATCGCTTGGTTTCGCGCTCATCGCTCATTTCCATTGCTTGAGTTAGCGGTTCTATTGCCTTTTCGTAATCCTTATCCCGTTTGATCAGATAATCTGCGAGAATAGCATAATATTCCGCCTTGTGGTCGTCCGGGTAGCGTTTCATTTCATCTTCGGCAAGGTCGATAAACTCTTCCGCCTTTCCCCATTGTTCAGTTTCTATATAAGTACGAATCAGCCAGTTCAGTCCCCGGTAGCGATCATCTTCACGTTTGTAGGCCTGATAAACATACAAGAAGGTTTCTTCTGCCAGTCCATATTCCCTTTTGTAAAAGCGGGCTTTTCCTATTAAAAAATAAGAATCGTCTATCCATTTGATGTGCTCTTTCTTGCGGATATACATGGAATGCCGTTCGATCACTTCAGAACATTTCTCGATCACTTTATCCATCTGTGGAAACAGGTTCTGCGATTGCTCTTCAGTAGGATAAATAAAAATTGGCAGGATTTGGGAATAATCCACTGCATAGTTGTTCTTCAATTTTTCCTCTTCAGCCCGCATGATCTCCCGGGCATTGAAATAGCCATTGTAGCGGGAAGTGGTATTGTGGTATGCACGGGAGAGAAAGGTGCTTTTTTTCCGGCTACAGGAAGACAGGCCAAGCGTGGCTATCAATATGGAAATAAGTAGATACCTCAACGAAAAAGGGCTAAATTCAGCAAACAGATTTTGGCGTATTTTATTACAATCGGCAAGCCAAAATTACCCAATATAGCTGCATGCTTATTGTCAATGGCCTATTATTCGGATATTTGAGGTTTCATTTTGCCGGTATATAACATGAGCGAAAACGAGGGAAGGAAAAAACTGATCAGGAAGCTTAAAAACAAGTACCGCCTGGTAATCCTGAATGATGCCAGTTTTGAGGAAAAATTTTCATATCGCCTCTCTCCATTGAATATATTCACCTTGATTTTAACGATGATCGTGCTGATCATTGTACTCGTGACCATTACCATAGCCTATACCCCATTGCGGGAGAGCATTCCCGGCTATACCGATGTGAGCTTGCGTGAAGAACTGACCGCCATGGTCTTCAAAAGTGATTCGCTGGAACGGGAGGTGAAACGCAACCAGGCATACCTGGAACGTATATCCCTGATCCTACAGGGACAGGACCCCTCAAAGGAAGATAGCCTATCCATATCGGTACCTCAAACAGTCAATCCCCAGCAAACCGCTGTGGTTAAATCCCGGGAAGATTCCATTTTACGGGAGTATGTAGAAAGGGAAGACTCCTACTCCTTGCAAGCCTCCGGGGGGCCTTCGAGTGTTAATACCTCCAAATTATTCTTCTTTAAGCCTGTCGAGGGCACCCTGATCGAATCGTTTGACCAGGAAAAGGAGCATTACGGGATTGATCTGCTGGCGCCGGCTAATGAAGTGATCAAGGCCACTCTGGCAGGGACTGTAATTTTTTCGGAATGGACGGTAGAAACCGGTTATGTGATACAGCTACAGCATAAGAACAATATAACTTCCATTTACAAGCATAATTCAACCTTGCTAAAAGAAACCGGTGATCTGGTAGATGCAGGGGAAGCGATCGCCATTATCGGAAATACCGGCGAACTTAGTTCGGGTCCTCATTTGCATTTTGAACTCTGGCAGGACGGGGTACCGCTAGATCCGGCTAAATATCTGAGTTACGGGGATGGGAATTAAATCGCTGGCTTCAAAATTATATGCCCGCAGGGTGGTAAGGCAGACCAAAGCCTGGTCGCAAAAGCCGGAACAAAGCCAGCAAAAAGTGTTCAGGCAGTTAATCGATAAAGCACGTTATACTGATTTTGGTAAAGACCATGGTTTCGGCGAGATCCAATCGATCAAAGATTTTCAACAGCGAGTAAGTATACGTGATTACGAGAGCCTGAAACCTTATATTGAAAAAGTGTTGGAAGGAAAGGAAAACGTACTGTGGCCTGGTAAACCCAAATACCTGAGCAAGACTTCCGGCACTACTTCAGGAGCCAAATACATACCATTGACCAAGGAATCCATACCCACCCATATTGATGCAGCCCGGGATGCTATTTTACATTATATTCACCTCAGCGGTAACCGAGAGTTTGTGAATGGCAAGATGATCTTTTTACAGGGCAGCCCGGAACTGGATACTAGCGGTGCCATCCCGGTGGGCCGGCTGTCGGGTATAGTGGCGCATTATGTACCGGCCTATTTGCAAAAAAACCGTCTGCCGGATTTCAGGACCAATTCCATAGCAGATTGGGAAACCAAGGTAGATGCCATTGTGGAGAAAACCATAAAAGAAGATATGCGCCTGATCAGTGGCATTCCTCCCTGGATTCAGATGTATTTTGAAAGACTATTGGATAAAAGCGGTAAAACCACCATTCAGGAAATTTTTCCCAATTTTTCCCTCTTTATCTATGGCGGGGTGAATTATAAACCATACGAAACTGCGCTAGGCAGGTTAATAGGTAAGGAAATAGATGCCATAGAACTGTATCCGGCCTCGGAAGGGTTTATCGCCTATCAGGATAATTACCGAAAGGAAGGGATGTTGCTTTTGTTGAATTCGGGTATTTTTTATGAGTTCATTCCCATTGAAAATGTAGAAGAAGAAAACCCCCCTCGCCTGACCATCGGGGAGGTAGAACTGCATAAAAATTATGTGATCATCCTTTCTACCAATGCAGGCCTCTGGGCTTACGACATAGGCGACACCGTAAAATTTGTTTCCAAGGACCCCTACCGCATTGTGGTTACCGGCCGGGTGAAGCACTTTACGTCAGCTTTTGGGGAGCATGTAATTGCCGAGGAAGTGGAAAAGGCCATTACTTATATCAGCAAAAAATTTGGGGTTGATATCAATGAATTTCACCTTGCCCCGGAGGTGAAGCCTCCGGAGGATGAATTGCCATATCATGACTGGTTCATTGAATTTAACCGCCCCCCGGAAGATATTAAAG
>CAZBIF010000129.1:6536-7248 GCA_964492055.1 uncultured Flavobacteriales bacterium | reverse complement strand
AGGAATTTCTGGATAAAATGGTGAATGAAGCGGGGATGGACCGGGAAACGCTGCGTTCAAAATTCCTGCATGAGCCGCTATATAGTAAAGATATGCAACGGTCTTTCGTTACCCTGTACAGTATGCAGTACGATCTGGAGGAAATGAGTGCCATGGTGTTCTGGAAAAGCAAGCAGCTAAAGCAATCTTTTGCCGATTTTAAGGAATGCCGGGAATTGATCAACATCAATAAACAGCACAAGAGTGAGTTTGTTAGATGAGGGTTGATGTAACAATGTAACAATGTAACAATGTAACAATGTAACAATGTGAAAATGTAGCAATGAATCAATGCGACGCCCTGAACAGCCCGCAATGAATTTGCCGAAGTGCCGAAGGGTGAAAAATGATCTCCTTCGCTTTGCAGGTTCGGAGATTGAAAAATTAGAAACTAGAAACTAGAAATATGAAAATAGAAATCAGAAAGAATGGTCTAAAATCTATGGTCTTAAGTCTAAGCTCTAATATCTAAAGTCTTCTCTCTAACCTCTAACTCCTTTCCTCTTTCTATCTTTATAAATATCGATAATAAAATGAAAATATATCAGAAAGCAAATTTTATCGCCAACGAATGGCAGGAGTCCGGAAGCGGGGAATACCTGAAAGTACTGCATAAATATTCCGGGGAGGAGATCGGTAAAATTCCGCAGGCTTCGGAGGCGCAAATGGAAGA
>CAZBIF010000129.1:4466-6526 GCA_964492055.1 uncultured Flavobacteriales bacterium | reverse complement strand
CTGCCGGCAAGCGGGCGGAGATGATGAAGAAATTAAGGGCGGAACTGGAAAAAGATCAGGAGCGCTTTATGGATCTGATCATCCGGGAAGGAGGGAAGCCGCGCTCTTATGCAGAAACAGAAATTCAACGCTGTCTGGCCACCTTGCAGATAGGCATAGAGGAAGCCACCCGCCACGGTGGGGAAGTAGTACCTATGGATTTCAGTAACGGAGAAGGAAAGACCGCTTTTACCAAGCGCTTTCCCATTCGGGTAATTGCCTGCATCACTCCCTTTAATTTTCCCCTGAACCTGGTAATGCACAAAGTAGCTCCTGCACTGGCCACCGGTTGCACGGTGGTGATTAAACCTGCACCCCAAGCTCCCATGAGTTGCCTGGCCTTTGCCGAACTCTTTAAGAAAGTAGGTTACCCTGCCGGGGTGATCAATGTGTTGTGCTGTGACATTCCCGTGGCCGAAAAACTGGTAAAAGACAATAGAGTAGCCAAACTATCTTTTACAGGAAGCGATAAAGTGGGCTGGTACCTGAAAAGTATAGCCGGAAAAAAGAAAGTGACCCTGGAACTGGGAGGCAATGCCGCCGTGCTGGTGGATGAGGATGCGAAGGTGGAGGAGATCGTAGACCTGATCGCCAAAGGCACATATCTCTACGCCGGACAGATCTGCATTTCCACCCAGCGGATCTTTGTACATCAAAGTATTTATGATGATTTTGAGCAGAAGTTCATCAATGCCATCAAGAATTTGCAAGTAGGCGACCCGGACAAGCAGGAAGTGTTGGTAGGGCCGGTGATCGACAGCGGTCATCTGGAGCGGATAGAAGAGTGGGTGGAGGACGCCAGATCTGCAGGAGCCAGGGTGCTGCTCGGAGGTAAGATCAAAAGCAAGGAAAACAACCTTTTTGAACCCACCTTGCTGACCAATACGGAATCGGATATGAAAGTATGCTCCGAGGAAGTGTTCGGACCGGTAGCGGTAGTGGAAAAAGTAGAAAATTTTGATGCCGGCATCAAAGCCGTGAACGATTCCAAATACGGTTTGCAGGCAGGGGTGTTCACCAACCGACTGGATCATTTCAAAAAGGCCTTTGAGGAACTTGAAGTAGGGGGGATGATGATCAACAACATCCCTGGTTTCCGCATCGATCACATGCCTTACGGAGGCGTGAAAGATTCCGGCCTGGGCAGAGAAGGGATTACCTATGCCATGGATGAAATGACGGAGATGAGGTTGCTGGTGTATTGAGATCTAAATCACAGTAATATTAATTACCACTTGATCAATTTCTTCTTATAGATAGCATGATCAGTTTTAATAGTTAAAAAATAAACCCCGGCAGGCTGATCTATAAATAACCTAGTAGTATACTTTACAAGCTCACCGTTTAACACTACTTTACCTTGAAGATCAGCTAATTCATATGAGCTGTTTTTTTCTATTGCAGAACTTTTTATATGTAAATAATCTGTTAAGGGGTTTGGGTAAATATTAATTCGCGGCGTACTAACAATGTCATTAATTCCTACCTTATACATGGCATGGCAATTAGTGGTATCGGTACATAAACCTCTGGTAATTTGCAAAGCGTATCTTCCATTTTTTATGGGTTTAAACTCCTGACTATGCTCACCTGCTATGCGCTGATAATTGCTGTCGCAATTTAACCATCTGTAGGTTGAGTTAGCCTGGGATGCGATTAAGGAGGTATCAGTTTTTTGAACCATGGTGTCGTTGGTAATGATATCTAAGTGCAGGCTAATGACAGAGTCGCATCCTATTCTATTAGGGATTTTTACAAATGGGCCGGTAGTTGATTGGGTATAGGTATTCCCGTCCATCCATGAGTAACTATTACATGCAGTAATACTATCAGTGGAATAAGTAGATGACAGAATAATCAACTCAAGAGTTGAAACTGAATCACAGCCTGAAGCATTAGTTAGGACGAATTTAGTAGTATCAGAACTCTTTCGGTAAGTAATCCCATCTATCCATTTATACTGATCACAAGCAGTTACCTTATCAATACCAAAAGTAGTAGTACAAGACTGGTTTACATAG
>CAZBIF010000129.1:732-4456 GCA_964492055.1 uncultured Flavobacteriales bacterium | reverse complement strand
CGTAAATAAGGATAGGGATGATCGTTTTCAAGGATGGCTAAATCGGTAAAATTGTCTTTGTTGATATTCGTGAGCAGTAGATTATATCCCCTGATCTGATATAGAGAAGGGGTAGGGGTTTCTTGGAAATTTGCCTTACCATCATTTAAGAAAACCTTGGTTGATTGACCAGGGTATTTGCTTTGTGCAGATGTTTTTATAATATCCATATCGCCATCCTTATCAATATCGAGGAACTTTGAATCAGAGGTATGCTCTTTCTCCAGACCGGTTGAGGTTTTCTGCTGGAATTTACCACTCCCATTATTTAGGAAAATTAAGGTGTTTGGATTTTTTACCTTATTAGAACATAAGAGCATATCCGGGTCTCCATCCCCATCCAGGTCAGCCATATCCATATTTAAAAATTGTGTAGTTGGAAATGAATGGGAAACATCTTTATTGAATGTACCTCCGGTATTAAGATATATGTTAACATAGTTATCCAGTATCATTAAATCTTTATCATTATCCATATTGATATCCTCAAAAAACATCTTTCGAACGTATGACAATGAAGGTTGATGTGGCTTATTGTCCAGTTGAAATTTATTGGAGCCCTGATTCAGATAAAAGTTTGTATAATTATTATTAAATACATGAATGAAATCAATTTTACCATCAACATTATAGTCAATAGGATACACAGCAGAATTTTCAGAAGGAATAGTTACAAAACTGGAATCCAGGGAAAAATTTCCATTTCCATCGTTTAGTACTAATTGTAATTTTTTATTACTTTCATCTTTAATATAATAGATGATCAAATCTATGTCTCCATCACCGTCACTATCAAATGGAGCAAATGCCGAATTAAGAATTATATTACTATCGAGGAGCTTATAAAACGGCTGATTTCTTAAGGTTGGAATATAATTTAACTGAGTCACGAAATTGACCACATATATAAGAATTACTGTTTTTATCAAAAACTACTGAATATCCGTAATCATGACCTGTTCCACCCATATTAATAGCCCAAATATAATTCCCAGAAGAATTATATTTAGCTAGAAATATGTCCATATTTCCAGTGGATGTTAAATTGGCAGTAGAGCTAGTAGGGTCAAAATCACCTGTACCACGAAAACTACCCGTCACATAAGCATAACCTTTACTATCAACTGATACAGAACGAACATTATTTCCTACACCGCCAAATTTGATCGCCCAAAGATAATTTCCTGAAGAATCATATTTAGCTAAGAAGATACTACTATAATTTGAAGTGGTTAGATTTGCGATGGCACTAGATGGGTCGAAATCCACAGTTCTCTCAAAGGTACCTGTAATATAGACATTTCCGCTTGTATCTGTAGATACAGAAGTCCCATAATCAAAACCCAAACTACCCATACTAATAGCCCAGAGATAATTACCTAAAGAATCATATTTTGCTAAGAATATATCAGGAGAACCTGCAGAAACTAAATTTGCCGTAGCAAAAGAAGGGTCAAAGTCAGCAGTTCGTTCAAATGAACCAGTCACATATAAATTTCCATGCATATCTATAGCTGAAGATCTCCCAATATCAGAATGAGTGGATCCAACACCATGTGCCCATTGATAATTTTGGGCTTGCAAAAAATACACGGGAAAGACTAAAATAAAAGTTAAAACTAGACTGAAGCTAATGGTTTTCATCGTAGAGGGATGTGACTCTCAAAAATACGAATGTTTAGAGGTATTAAATAATTCAATGGCTTGGAGTTCATAATGAACTAATTTTCCCGATCCAGTGCCGCCATGATCATTCCGTCCCGCTCATAAATATCCTGGCGGTAAACGATCTTTCCTTCCTCATCGGGAAAGGCGGTGAGATAGAGCAGGTACACCTCCGGCTTGCGCTGCAGGTAGGCGGTGGTGGTCTGCCGTTTTTTGATCAGTTGGTCAATGTTAACTTTGTTCCATTTCTCCGGATCGTTTAAGAGGTATTCTGCCAGCTCCAGGGGTTTTTCCACCCGTATGCAACCGGAACTAAAGGAGCGGTCACTGCGGTTGAACAATTCGCGGCTCGGGGTATCGTGCAGGTATACGGCGTATTCATTGGGGAACATAAACTTTACATCTCCCAGGGCGTTATCTGCTCCCGCCGGTTGCCGGTATGTGTAGCTGCGCGCAGCGGTGGATGACCAGTCAATACCTGCCGGATCAATTTTATTCCCTTGCTGATCGAAAACCGCTATGTTCTTCTTCTGCAGGTAACCTTCATTCTTCTGCATGGCCGGGATGACGTCTCCCTTCAATATACCCAACGGAATGGTCCAGGTAGGGCTGAAGACCAGGTAACTCATGGTGGCGTAAAACACCGGTGTTTTTCGGTAGGGCTTACCCACGATCACCTTGTGCTCCCGAATCACTTCATTCTGATCGATCACTTTTAACTTGTAATCGGCAATATTTACCTGAATACGGAAATCGGCAAATTCCTGCGGTAACCACCGCCAGCGTTCCATGTTTACCTTCAACAGGTTCATCTTTTCCTCCCGGCTGAGGTTGAGCAGGCGTAGAGTGGATCTTCCTGCAACCCCGTCCGCCTCCAGATGATGGTGCTGCTGAAACCGCATCACCGCTTCTTCCAGTTCCTCATCGAACAATTCATTGCTCTCTCCGCTAAAGTACTGCTCCTCAGCCAGCCGCTGTTTCAATTGTTGCACTCTGTGAGATCTCATTCCTTTTTTCAAGGCTTCTCCGCTTGTGATCTGAGTATTTGCGCTTGCCTGTCCTTCCTTTGTTAATCGTTTTAATTCTGTACGCAAATGGCGGTAGGCCGGATGGGCCGGGATGTTGTTGTCGACCAGCTCCTCAAGGGAAACCTGGTTTAATAGACTCACCGGATCCACTTCTCTTTTGTTGATCTTCCAGTTGGCGTCCGTAGTCCTGGGGTCAATCTTACCGGACTGTAAATGGGAAAGATAAAGCAACAGCCCATCAGTCAGTAGTAATTCCAGCTGGATCTTTTCTGCTTCATTTAGCGCATTCTTTTTCTCCGCAAGGGCCTGTATGGATGGAAGGTGGTAATCTTGAGGATTCAATCCCTCTGCCGGAGCTTCGGAAAGCAGGTGAATGATCTGCTGAACCTCCGAATCCGACCATAGCTTATCGAATTCATCCTGCAGGTAGTAACGGTGCAATGCTTGCGGGCTGTAAACCTTTTCCCCAGCCAGCATGGGGCTGGAAGCTTGTTTCAGCGATTCCACCTTCATCCGAAGATCTTCGTTGGTCTCTTCAGGAACATTCGCCTTCCACAAGCTGAGGGTGAAAAGTAGGGATATACTTAACAAGAGTTTGAACATAAGGAATGTTTTAGTCTAAGTTACCCAAATCCCCCTTTACTCTTATTAAAAACTATAATAAAACGCCAGCCCCTTAAAATCCTGTCCATAAGTGGGCACTACACAAATTTCCTTTCGTCCCCAGCGGTGGATGTGGGTGGCATAGGCCAGGTTGGCCGATAGAATACCGATGCCCGCCCCCACAAATACATCACTCTGCCAGTGTTTGTCGTTGATCATACGGAAGAGACCTACAGTGGTAGCGAGGGTATAGGCACCCACACCATACCAGGCACTTTTCTGCCGGAACTCCCGGTAGACGATGGTGGCTGCCACAAAAGCCTGCGCCGTATGTCCGGAGGGAAAGGATTTGAATTTATTGCTGTTTCGGTTCTTCTCTTCATCCGGGG
>CAZBIF010000129.1:0-722 GCA_964492055.1 uncultured Flavobacteriales bacterium | reverse complement strand
TCGCTGTAATAACTGAAAGGTCGCTCCATTCTGGTGATCTCCTTTAAGCCAAAGGTTAAGGTGGCCATGATCACTTGCGATTTAAGGATCAGCAGGGAGGTGTTGATCAGGTCATTTGTACATTTCACCTTAAACAGGCCCAGGGCAGCAAATTGCACGTAAGGAGAAAGTATGAGATAGTCATCCACCGGGGCGCCTTTTCCTCCGGTAGCCCGCATCAGGTCTCTCCTGGCTTCGTAGCTACTGTAAATTCCATTGTCCTTAATGGTACTTATTCCATACCCAATCAAGGCTGCCGGAATGATCATTGAGGGCCACAAACGGGTCTTGAACTTATCCTTGGGGGTGCTGATCTCAATGCTTGGGGTGTCGGTGGGGTGTTCCGGGGTGGACTGGCAGAATACCCTGGTAGTGGTAAATACAAATAGGGAAGAGAGTAACAACAGCTTCTTCATACAGCGGAAAATTTTTTGATAACATTAAATTAACAGAAAGAGGTAGTGATGGTTTAATGGGATAATGAGTAAATGGGTTAATGAATTAATTGATTAATTGATAAATTGATAAATTGATAAATTGATAAATTGATAAATTGATTAATTGATAAATTGATAAATTGATAAATTGATAAATTGTTAAATTGTTAAATTGGAAGTGTAGAATGCCTTTGTCGGCTCCCCATTTTTAGGACAGTGCTAAATTAAAGAACTCTCTTTATTCTT
>CAZBIF010000128.1:5131-7311 GCA_964492055.1 uncultured Flavobacteriales bacterium | reverse complement strand
AAGATTTCTCTTCACGGGGGGTATCGCATTCAATTATCCGGTCCTGTAGTAAAAAGGTTGAATGCGAAAGAGATATTAGCTGCCCTGCATTACAAAAGCCAGGGGTTGTACGATCAGATCGACCTGGGCGCTTATTACAGTCACAATCCCTTTGTGTTCGGCTTGTGGTATCGCGGTATACCCGGTTTCAAAGCTTACGATGCCGGCTATGCCAACAACGATGCTTTGATTTTCTTAGTAGGTTACAGTATTCCTGACCGCAACTTCCGGATAGGCTACAGTTATGACGTGACCATTTCAAGATTGGCAGCCAATAGTGGGGGGGCGCACGAAATATCCATTATTTATGAAGCCGCCAGCCGCAGAACCAAACGAAGGAATCGGCGGTTTCTGGTGCCCTGTGCTAAATTTTAGAAAATCTCAGGGTTTATGGTTTGATGCTTTCTTCCCGTTTCCGTTTACCCTGGTAGAAAGCAAAAGTGAGTAGGGCTTGAGCCGGGGATCATGTCGCAGAATGATCTGCGCTACGCCAACCAAGGGAATGGCCAGTATCATTCCTACAATTCCCCAGGTAGCTCCTCCGATAAGTAAAGCTATGATGGCCGCCAGGGGATTGACATTGACCTTGGAACCTACAACGTTGGGAGTAATGAAATTCCCTTCCAGAAACTGTACCAGGGCAAATACCCCGATCACACCCAGAGGATACCAGAGTGAATCCTTGGTGAGGAACGCTACCAGCAGGGGCAGAGCAGCGCCCATAACAATACCTATATAGGGAATAATAGTCAATACCGCAGAGATCAGCCCCATGAAGACTGCATACTTAAGGCCAAGGATCAATAATCCCGTTGTATTGAGCAAGGCAATGATGGAAATTACGATAAGCAGACCACTGATATAGCTGTGGATCATGATTTTGATCTCATTGAATATTTCCAGGTAATTGCTGTTTTTACGTTCACCAAGCTGTATCAGAAATGCCTTAAAATTCTCCCGGTAAAGAAGGATGAAGAAAACATAAATAGGAACCAGGGAGATGAAGGTAAGTACATTGGAGGTCGCACTTACTGCATCCGTAAAGAAAGTGGTTCCGGAAGATAGGAGTTGATCAGTATTTTGCTTGAGGTAGTCCGGTAGAAACCCCCGTAAAACTGTTGAAAAAATCACCTATGCGATCAATTAGCGATTTGAATTTCTTTACCAGGTCAGGAAGGTCCTGTATCAATTTACTGGCGTGGGTACTTACGTAATAAATAAATCCGGTAAGGGCCCCGAGCACCACCAATAAGACGATGGTAATGGCCAGTACTTCATTAACCCCTTTACGCTCCAGAAACTTAACCACAGGGTTTAGTATAATGGCAAGAAAAAGACTGAAAATGATAGGAATGACAATGTGGGTGGAATGGCTTGCTGCAAAAAAGAACAGCACAAGCGTCAAAAGTACTTTCCATACAAAATCGATGGATAGCTGTAAAGTGTTTTGCATGGTATGCCTTTATTGCGCTAAATTAACGCACAACGATATTATTTTAAAAAGAAATCAGCGACTAAGTTGGTAAGGTCCCTGCTTAGTTTGTTTTTGGGCTTCACCACTTTTTCTACCACCGTAGATTGCAGCTTTTTCTTCCAGGGGTTGGGAGCTGCTTTGAATACCATATCCAGCAGATTGGTAAATATGAATTTTTGGGAAAATACCCTGTCCTTCAAAGTAAAGAAACGGTCTTCCAGTCGCTTTTCCTCTATTTCCAGGTCGAGCTTGAGCTTTTCCTTGGCCGCGCGCAATTCTTCTACATTATTAATGGATTGCTTAGTCTTCATTCAACATCATTTTAATTAAAAAATTCTGTATAGGCCGTTTAAGCACCTTTCTGAAAAACAAAAGGCTGATACCGATAAAAAGAATATAAAACAGTACCACCAGGCCAAAACCCCAGACCAGGCTGTTCAATAAACTACCAAGTAAAGTGCCTAGAAAATAGGTAAAGCTGATAAGGAACATGAATACCAGGATGAGTAAAAAAACAGCAGAAGCAAATATGGATATGCCACTGCTGCTTTTATCTACTACTTCTAACTTCAGTAATTCCAGCCTTTTCTCTACGTAAGAGCGGCCATCCTCATACAGATCCCTGAATTCGTCCGTTTCTTTCATAGGTTGAAAAGCAAGTAGGCCG
>CAZBIF010000128.1:0-5121 GCA_964492055.1 uncultured Flavobacteriales bacterium | reverse complement strand
TCAGGCGTGTTCGGTTTCCCTTTCTACTTCCGTTTCTTTTTTGGTTATTTTACCAAGTTCTTCTCGTCCTTTCTGGGCGATATTGGAGAAACTATCTTTTAAAGAGTCGCCTAACTCACCGGCTTTGTTCTTTGCATCCTTCAGGATGGTTTTTCCGGATTCAGAGTCAAGTACCAGGCCTGCTATAGCTCCTGCTGCTGCGCCTATTAATGCTGAATAAATGATTTTTCGATTAAAATCCATGTTTTTAGGTTTTAAGGGTTTAACTATTAATTTCCGATTGATGATCATATCCATCCACGTCCTGATCATCAACATCTATAATTTTTAAAATTTGACGCGGGTTTTCTATATGTTCATAATGGTCCCTGTACTGGGCCAAAGGTGTTTTCAATAACTCCGGATGCTCATTCAGTATATTGAGGAGATCCCCGTCATCATAACTACTGTTTGCCATGGTGGAAGTGAATAATTCAGATTCCTTATTCACCAGGCTAAGAAGATCCACCTTCATTTTTCGGGCAATCTGCATGATCTGGGTCCCTGTAAAGGGTTCCTCAAGAATATTCTTGCTCAGGTAAGCGTATTCGTTTCCTTTAAGGAGAGCTTTTATTTTTGGTACGCTATCTTCTCCCTGATGGTAAATGTGTACCGTTTCTTGCATTTCGTCGGTCATTTTCTTTCTATATCCAGGTTTTTGAGAAAAGCAGCAATTTTATCATTTGCGTCTACTCCATATGCATCTATTAATATACCTTTCTTACCATCATTACTTTCCAAGGCATATATGGCTGACATATCAGAAGGGTTGGTCATTCCTTCAAATCGATGAAATTCCACTACTTCCAGTTCTTTTTTGCGGACCTCTCCTTTATCGCTCTTTAGCGTATTTTCATCCTTCACCTCAAAGTCAAGGGTAAAGCCCCTTTCTTTCAATCCTTTAGTAGCTTGAGACAAGGTGTCATAGCTGTTGTTTTCCATAATCAATTTTCTAACATGCTACGCAGCATCCACGCAGCTTTTTCATGCTGTTCTATTCTACCGGTCAACAAGTCTGAGGTAGCCTCATCGTTGACCTCATCAGAAGTAACAACTATCTGTCGGGCATGTTTTGCAATATGTTCATGAGCTTCCAGTAAGTCAGCCAGCATTTTGTTTTCACTGCCTTTGCTATCGGGCTGCCCAATATGGCTCAAGTCTGCAAATTCTGTAATAGAACCCGGTGCCAGGTAACCTAGTGAGCGGATGCGTTCAGCGATTTCATCAATGGCCGCAAACAGCTCTGTATATTGCTCTTCAGTTAATAAGTGGATCTGCCTGAAATTTTTTCCTTTGACGTTCCAATGATAATTGTGAAGCATGATCATCAGGCAATAGGAATCGGCAAGTATGCCGCTCAATCCTTCAGATATTTTTTTGCGGTCTTTTTCCTCTATGCCAACATTCATTTTTAAACGGAAGGGACGTTCTTCGTTTTTCAGGTTTAAGTCATCCAAATTTTTCTTCTTCATAAATAAATTTATCAGATATACCAATTATAAAGGTGCCAAGAGGTATTTTGTTCACTGGATAGCCTAATTTTCTCTTCATTTAAATGGAAGTAAAAAAAATAAGCTGATCAAGCTGAATTATGTCCGAATAAATGCCGCATTATTCACATCCTGGTTAACATTGCAGGGTGAGGAATAAATCTGAAAAAATCATCCTGTTTTTGTTATTTGTTTTGGTCTTTTCATCCTGTAATAAGCACAAGCAATATGAAGGGAAAACCATATTCCGTTACAATATTGCCGAAGGCCTCACCTCCCTTGATCCGGCTTTTGCCAGTACCATGGACAATGCTTCTACCGTAAATCATATCTTTAACGGATTGGTGCAGTTGAATGCTGAAATGGAAGTGATCCCATGTATCGCGAAAAGATGGGAGGTGGATTCAACCGCGACAGTATATACTTTCCATTTGCGTGATGATGTTTATTTTCATCCGCATGCGGCTTTTGAGAAGGATAGCAGGAAGGTTATCGCCGGGGATTTTATTTATTCCTTTCACCGGCTGATTGATCCTGAACTGCTTTCCCCCGGAAAGTGGGTGATGGAATCCATTGCTACCCAAGGGGATGGTCGTTTACAAATGACCGCGATTGATGATACCACGCTTGAAATCAGATTGAACCGGCCATTTACCCCTTTTCTCGGTTTGCTCACCATGAAATATTGCAGCGTGGTGCCCCGGGAAGTAGTAGAAGCCGCCCCTAAGTATTTCCGGCAACAAGCCGTGGGTACCGGCCCTTTTAAATTCCAATACTGGAAAGAGGGCGGTAAGCTGGTATTGGTGAAAAACGAAAATTACTTTGAAACCGATGAAGCTGATAACAAACTACCTTACCTCGATGCCATAGCCATTTCTTTCATTAAAGATGAAGAG
This sequence comes from uncultured Flavobacteriales bacterium, assembly GCA_964492055.1. Taxonomy (GTDB): domain Bacteria; phylum Bacteroidota; class Bacteroidia; order Flavobacteriales_E; family Vicingaceae; genus CAZBIF01. The sequence goes on along the minus strand of CAZBIF010000128.1, from coordinate 2,696 downwards.
ATCGCATTTTTGAAATTTTTGCAACAGGATTTTGACTACCTGAGTAACCTGAAAGGTTCTTATAAGGATGAACTGCTGACTCCTGTGGGGGAGTTGAGACCCAAATACCAGGAGCGAATTACCTTGCGTCGTGGCCCCTTCCTAAATACGGAATACCTGGGCTTTTATGTGGATGAGCGACAGGAGAATAAAATGGTCTCTTCCAAGGCCTTTCGTAAGGGGTTGAATTTTGCTTTCGACCGCAGGAAAATGCTAATGTATTTACGCAACGGAGCGGGTACACCGGCCTTGGCCGGTTTTATTCCGAAAGGCTTGCCGGCTTTTAAGGATACTGCCTGGGGGTTTACCTACAATCCCGATTCGGCAAATTTTTATCTAGATCAGGCGAGGGCAGAGCTAGATCAGCCCTTGACCGGGCTCAAGCTCAGCACCCCCTCCCAATACCTGGATATCTGTGAATATTTGCAACATCAGTTCCGTCAGTTTGGGGTGAAGCTTGATATTGAAGTAAATCAGGCTGCCACCAACAATGAAATGATCGCCCACGGCAAGGCCGGCTTTTTTCGTAAATCATGGGTGGCAGATTACCCCGATGCGGAGAATTACCTATCCTTATTCTATTCCGGCAATTTTGCCCCCGATGGACCCAACTACACTCATTTTCAGAATGCCGACTACGATAGATTATATGAGAAGGCGGTAACTATCGCCGAGGATCAGTATCGCTACAGCTATTACCGGCAGATGGACAGTATTATTATTGCCGAAGCACCGGTGATCCCCCTCTTTTATGATGAATTGTTTGTATTTACTCAGCCGTATGTGGAGGGAATAGATTTGAACCGCATGAACCTTTTGTCGTTAAAATATGCGAGAAAATAATCCTCCACTTACCCTTCCAAGGAAAGTAATTGAAAGAGTATAGAAAAAAAGCCCTGTATGTGCTGGCCGGCATTACTATCCTGGTTGGCTGGCTGGGTTATAGGGCAGCCCATTTGAAATTTGACTACGACTTCGAAAAATTTTTCCCGGAGAACAATCAAGCCCTTGCTTTTTACAAAGAATACCGGGAAGTATTCGAAAATGATAATGATTTCATTCTCGTTGGCATTACTACGGAAAATTCCGTATTTGAACCGGACTTTTTACGAAAGGTAGAAGCCTTAAGTAAAGAATTGAAGAGGCTGCCTCATATCCGTCAGGTTATATCTCCCATTGATCTGAGTTATCTGGAATACCGGGCAGGAAGTTTAAATCCCCGCCTTCGACCTTTCTTTAACCCTGCTTCAGATAATTTTCAGCGCGATTCTTTGCGGTTTAGTGAAGAACGTTCACCCATGCGCGGCCTGGTGAACCCTTCAGAAGGCAAGCTGATGATCATCATCAAAAACGTGGAGATGATCTCTAAGAAAAAATCGGACGAACTGGCTATTGCCCTGGAAGAAGTGCTGGATCGCTATACCTTCGATGAAGTATACACCATGGGAAAGATCATTGGGCAGAAAACCTATATTAAAGTACTGGTAAATGAATTTCTATTTTTTACCTGCCTCAGCATCGGCTTGCTGATTATCATTCTCCTGTTCATTTACCGATCTGTCTGGGGGGTGTTGATACCCCTGATTACAGTTTTAATCGCCGTGATCGGCAGTCTGGGAATTATGGAAGTAAGCGGCAACAGCCTGAACATGATGACTACCTTACTCCCGGTGATCATGCTGGTAGTAGGCATGTCTGATGTGATCCACCTGATCAGCAAATACCTGGAAGAACGTAAGAAGGGAGTTTCAAAGATCCCTGCCCTCAAATACATGGTAAAAGGCGTGGGGATGGCTACCTTGCTAACCTCTATCACTACAGCCTTAGGATTTTTTACCCTATTGGGAGTGAATATGCAACCCATCCGACAGTTTGGGCTTTTTACCGGCATCGGGGTATTACTGGCCTTTGCCCTTTCTATATTGTTTATTCCTTCTTTATTTCTCGTACTTGAAGAACCTTTCAGAAAGCTGAACTTGCGCAAGGGCATCCACTGGGAAAAAAGTTTGAACCGCTTATTCCTGAAGGTGATAGTTCATCGAAAAAAGATATTAATAGGGTATGCCTTACTAACAATAGTAAGCCTGTATGGGTTGAGCCGGATGCAGTTTGATTATTACCTGATGCAGGATCTGGATGAAGAACATCCCCTGATGCAGGACCTGCGATTTTTTCAGAAAAATTTTGGGGGAGCAAGACCTTTTGAAATGGCAATCATCCCCCAGGGAAATTACCGCATTATGGATTATGAAGTAATGCAACAAATCGACAAACTGGAAGGGTATTTACTAGAAGAATATGGGGTAGCCCAGATCAGCAGTCCAATTACAGCGGTTAAGGTATTGAACCGGGCTTTGAGGAACGATCGCAAGGAATATTACCGCATACCGGATAATAAAAAGCGATACCAGTTTATTATTGATAAGATCCATCAGTCAGGGCGGGATAGCTTACTGAGGGAGGTATTATCCGTGAAGGAAAACCTGGGAAGGTTCAGCGGAAAAATGAGTGACCCGGGCAGTAAGGCTATGCTGAGCAGGAACGATAAGCTGCGGCAATTTTTTGAGGAGGAAATTGATGCGGGGATCATCCGCTATGAATTAAGCGGTACGCCCGTGATCATCGATGAAAGCAGCCGCTATGTGGCACGCAACATA
>CAZBIF010000127.1:0-7342 GCA_964492055.1 uncultured Flavobacteriales bacterium | reverse complement strand
TAGAGATATTTCCCATCGTCTCTTTCCTGATCTTTTTCATCTTTTTTATCGGCCTGTTTGTATGGGTGTTCCGCATGAAAAAGTCAGAGGTGGCGGCGATTGCTCATTTGCCACTCGATCAGGATACCACAACCGCAAAAATCACGGATCATGAAAATTAAATACATCATACCCTTATTATTATTCGGCCTTGGACTGCCTGCACCTTTAATGGCTGCCGATTCCATCGCACGATGGATGGGTGTTTCCGATGGTCTCCTCATAGGACTGATGATCGGTATTATTGGTCTTTTACTGGCCATTGTGAAAGCCTTGTCCAACAGCATTGAAAGCATCAGTAAGAACGGCCCCCTATACTCCGAGAGAAAGAAAAACGGGGAACTGAAAACCATCGCCCTGCTTTTGTTGATGGGAGGTGGTCTGGGCAGTCAGGCACAGGAGGTATTGCAAACCCCAAAGGTTCCTGAATTTATTATGAGTAATACGGTTTTCTGGATATTGCTGGGATTGATCATTTTTCTGGCCGTAGTGATCGCCATTCTGTTCCGCACATTAAACACCCTTATTAAATGGCAGCGAGGGGAAGCTTTTGTGGAAGAAGCAGAAAAAAGTACCTCCGATATTTTTGAGGATTTAAAACTCGTTGACCGGGTACCGGTGGAGCAGGAGGAAAAGATCCTGCTTGAACATGAGTATGATGGCATCAGGGAACTGGACAACAACCTGCCCCCCTGGTGGAAATACATGTTCTACGCTACCATCATTTTTTCTTTTGTTTACCTCATCCGCTATCATCTTACCGGCCACGGTATGCTGAGTATTGAGGAATACCAGGCTGAAGTTGAAGAGGCCGTCGCTACCAAAGCTGCCTTTATGGCCGAGGCAGGGGAAGAAATTTCGGAAGAAAATGTTCTTTATCTGGTAGATGCCCCGAGTATAGAGAAGGGTGCCGCTATCTATACCGGTAATTGTGCCACCTGCCATGGTCAGTTAGGTGAGGGGGGAGCAGGCCCCAACCTTACCGATGAATACTGGCTGCACGGAGGGAACATCAAAGATGTGTTTAAATCCATAAAATATGGAATTCCCGCCAAAGGGATGATCGCCTGGCAAAGCCAGTTCAGTCCGAAACAAATGCAGGAAGTAGCCAGCTACGTGTTGAGCCTGCAGGGCACCACCCCCCCCAATGCCAAAGCCCCGCAAGGGGACATCCATGTGGAAGAGATCATTACCGAGGCCACCGATTCCACTGCGGCAGATACCGTAGAGGTGGTAGTGGAAATTGACCGCTAATAGATTATGCTGCCGAAAGAAGACTATATGGATCAAAGTTTTCGCGACTCCATCGCCACAGTAGATGAAGAGGGAAAGCGAAAGTGGGTCTATCCTAAAAAACCTTCCGGCAGGTATTACCGGGCCAGGACCTGGGTAAGTATTTTCCTGCTCTTGTTATTATTTACCGGGCCTTTTCTCCGGATTAACGGAAAACCTATCTTATTATTGAATATCCTGGAACGGAAATTCATCATTTTCGGACAGGTATTCTGGCCGCAGGATTTTTACATATTCGTGCTGGTGATGCTGGCAGGTATCGTATTCATTGTGCTTTTTACCGTCGTTTTTGGTCGTCTGTTTTGCGGTTGGGTATGCCCGCAGACCATTTTTATGGAAATGGTCTTTCGCAAAATAGAATACTGGATTGAAGGGGATTTCCGGCAACAGCAGAAACTGGATAAGCAAGCCTGGGACAAGGAGAAGATCCGAAAAAAAACCTTTAAGCACCTCATTTTTTTTCTGATCTCATTTCTGATCTCCAACACCTTCCTCGCTTACATTATCGGTTCAGAAGCCTTGCTGGAAATCATTACCGATAACCCCCTTAACCACATCGGAGGATTGATTTCTATCCTCATTTTTACCGGGGTTTTCTATTGGGTATTCAGTTGGTTCCGTGAGCAAGTATGTATTGTGGCCTGTCCTTACGGCCGCTTGCAGGGAGTGATGCTCGACCGGCAGTCCATCGTAGTGGCGTATGATTACATTAGGGGAGAACCAAGGGCCAAGTTCCGCAAGAATGAGGATCGCGATAAGGCCGGGAAAGGTGATTGCATTGATTGCCATCAGTGTGTGCACGTATGCCCCACCGGAATCGATATCCGCAATGGCACCCAACTGGAGTGCGTGAACTGCACCGCCTGCATTGATGCCTGCGATCATATCATGGATAGTGTAGGGCTGCCGCGAGGTCTGATCCGCTACGATTCCGAAGCGGGCATTGCAGAGAAAAAGGATAAATTGTTTACCGGCCGGACTATTGCTTATTCAGGCGTACTGGTTTTATTATTAGGTTTGATCAGCTTTTTCCTAACTACCCGCACCGATGTAGATGCTACCATCCTGAAAACTTACGGTCAGCAGTACCAGAAGCGGGATAACGATCAAATAAGCAACCTATACAATTACAAAATTATCAATAAGACCTTTGAGGATATCCCTGCCGAGGTCCGGCTGATCGGTCAGGAAGGAAGTATTGAAATGGTGGGTAGTAAAGCTTTTGTGATCCCTTCCGAGTCCATGGCCCAGGGTACTTTTTTCGTGGTCATGGACATGGCCAAACTGCAACATCGGAACACCGATATCAAACTGGGAATTTACAACAAAAATGGGGAGTTAATGGATCAGGTGGAAACCAATTTCCAGGCCCCTTTAAAACCGAATCTATAAAGAAGATGAAGTACAAATGGAACTGGGGAACCAAGATCGCCCTTCTTTACGGAAGTTTTGTGGTTTTCATAGGAACGATGGTATACCTCAGTTTTGGAGAGAAATTCGACCTGGTGACCGAAGATTATTATGCGGAAGAAATTGCCTACCAGGAAACCATCAACAAACGCAGCCGGGCCAATGCACTGAAGGAGAACCTGACCGTCAGCCTGCAAACTGATGAGGTAACCGTAAACTTACCGGTAGGTAGTGATTCAGCACAGGGTACGGTCTTTTGTTTCAGGCCTTCGGAACAGGCTTATGACTTTCAATGGCCTTTTCAGGATAGCCGGACCGTTGTGATACCCAGAGAGAAATTCGTAGCCGGAAAATACCGTTTCAAAGTGGAGTGGGAGAGTGGAGGAAATACCTATTACCAGGAACAAACCGTAGTGATCCCATGATATTCTTTACTGCCATAGCACTGGGTCTGATCGGCAGCCTGCATTGTGTGGGCATGTGCGGGCCCATTGCGCTTGCCTTGCCCCTCAATAGAGACAGCCGATGGCAGGTAGTTAAAGGCAATCTGTTTTACAGTATCGGTCGGTTAACTACCTATCTCCTTATCGGTATGCTACTCGGAACGGTAGGACAAGGATTTGCATTTGCCGGATGGCAGCAAACTTTTTCCATTGTTCTCGGTAGTTTGATGATCTTTTCCGCCCTGATCGGGTATCGTAAAGTGGAAAACCGCCTGGGGAGAAGTTTGCTGAGCCCTTTTGGCAGACTAAAAAGCAAGATGGGAAAAGTCTTGGTATACTGAACGGCTTGCTACCTTGTGGTATGGTATACTTGGCCGTAATGGGGGCCCTTGCCACCGGATCGGGATTGCAGGGAGCTGTCTTTATGCTGGCTTTCGGGGCCGGTACCTTACCCCTGATGCTTTTGGTGGGGATCTATGGACACTGTTTTATCTCCCTCTTCAGGAACCGGGCGCACCAACTAATTCCCCTTTTTATTGTAGTGATGGGAACTTTATTTATCCTGCGGGGACTAAACCTGGGCATTCCCTTGCTTAGCCCGGAGATACAGAATACCGCAGGAATCATTAATTGTCATTAGTTATGTACTGGAAAGCCATTAGCCGCAAAGAGATCAATGAAAGGGTAGAAGATGCGCTGGAGCAAAATGCCAGTTATGCCAGAGGAGAGGTGATCGGAACTCCTGCCACCTACCTGGACCAGGAAGAATTCTATCCGGATGCCAGCTTCCTGAAAGACGCTCCCTTTCTGCGCACCCTTATCGCTAATCCCAACCACATCGGCTGTCATACGCTCAATAAGCAAAGTTCTCCCATATTCAAAGGCACTCAGGCCATTGAGCGGGAACTGATCAGTTTGTGTGCGGAAGAGATCTTCCGGGCGGAACCTAATTCGGTGGATGGTTACGTGGCCACCGGTGGTACGGAGGCCAACCTGGAAGCCCTCTGGATTTACCGTAATTATTTCCGGGAGGAGTACCAGGCCAAGGCCGCCGAAGTAGGGGTGCTTTTTTCGGAAGATACCCATTACAGCATTACCAAAGGTTGTGATCTGCTGGGTATTAATCCGCTGATGATCAGTGTGGATGAACACAACCGCCAAATGGACCATGCGGAATTGCGGCAACGCCTGAAAGAGGCAGCAAGGGGGGGCATAAAATATTTTATTGTGATCATCAATGTTTCTACCACCATGTTTGGGTCAGTGGATGAAATTGAACCGGTGACGATGGCTTTGGAAGAAGCCGGTTTGTTATATAAACTGCACCTGGATGCGGCCTTTGGGGGCTTTATTTACCCCTTCACCAAAAAAGATCCTGCGCATGATTTTGCCAATGGAGTGGTAAGTTCCATATCCATTGACGGGCACAAGATGCTGCAAACCCCATACGGCACAGGTATTTTTCTTATCCGCAAGGGTTTGATGAAATACGTGGCCAATACCTACGCCCAATACGTGCCCGGCCTGGATTATACCCTGTGTGGCAGCCGCAGCGGAGCCAATGCAATTGTCATCTGGATGTTGCTGATGAACTACGGTTCGGAAGGCTGGCAGAAGAAAATGCAGGAACTGATCGAGAGGACGGATTATGTATGTGAAGAACTGCGCAAACTTGGCATCGGATTTTACCGCAATCCCCACATCAATATAGTCACCATCAAAGCTTCCGAATTACCGGAGAAAGTAGCCCGGCAGTTTGAGCTCGTGGCCGATACTTACGAATCCCGCCCGCAGTGGTGGAAGATTGTGGTGATGGACCATGTGAGTAGGGATTTATTGGAAAGGTTTATTCAGGCAGTAAAAACGGATTTGAATAAAGTTTAATCCTGATAGGATTAAATTGAGGTTAAATTAGTGCCTTATCGCTCTATCGAGACAACTACCTTCACCAGAGTGACCAGGCCGATCAGCAGGATAAAGAGCAGGGAGAGGCGGCGGAATTTGTGCTGAGGGATATGCAGCAGGATCTTTTTGCGAAGGTCCCTAGAATGCCGATGAGAATGAGAAAAGGAATGTATTTGAGGTCATGGGTGTGAATGTACCCGTTCTGATAGTATACCAGAGTGCGGGAAAAATCGATCATGAAATCAATCACCGCCGAAGTGGCAATAAATACGCTTTTTTCCAGGTTAAAGGCGGCCATGGTCAATCCCCGGATAGCCCCTCCGGTGCCCAGCAGCCCTGCGGAGAACCCGGACAAAATCCCTCCGCCGATGGCATTACTTTTTCCGGCGGCAAGGGAAAGATTAGGTTTAAGTAAGAAAAGTAAACTAAATCCCAGTAGGAACAGGCCGAGAAAAATCTCTAGCCAATATCCATCCATTTTTTTGGAAAGCCAACCTCCCAGAATCACAAATAGTACCGATGGAATACCGATGTAAAGGATCAGTTTTTTATTCAGCCCTTTTTTGAAAAAATAGATTTTGCTGAGGTTATGGCCCAAATGAAAAAGGGCAGTGAGCCCCAGCACTGACTGGAAATCAAAGTAGAAGTTAGCAAGAGGTACAAAAAATACAGAGGAACCGAATCCGCCGATGGTGCCGATGATCTCCGCCAGTAGCGCCAGGAAGAGAAAAAGATAATTGATCGTGTTCATTCCTTAAGACCTGCACCAAATATAAGCTTTCGCAAAGTAGGAAAGTGGATAGTTACCGGCATAAAAAGCTCGCAAACCTTCTGCATAAATTAATAGAACCTCGATTGCATTGTGTTGTTGAATTCAGTAAATGAACCGACTAATCTTAAATTATCTGCAGGGCATTGTCATTTCCTGTCTGCTGATTCCGGCCTGCTCCTTCCCGGCGGGAAACAATAAAGATGAATCCCCACCTCAGAACAGCACGACAGATACCCAACCCAAATTTCACCCTCCCACCCAAACCCAAACCCCAGATGGGGACACCTACCGCAATTCGGAATATCAAATCCAATTGCAAAAACCCAACGACTGGAAAGTAGTTGAATCGCCCGTCCTGGAAGGAAAAGTGATCAACTTTTTTCCCGGCAATGCAACATTGAAAAATAAACTACCATTCAGTATCCATCATGATGCAGATGTATCATTTATCGTCATCTATCCCCGGGGTTTAGCCACCGAATTTCCGGCCGGAGCTTCCAAAGTGCTGAGGCAAACCGGACTAAGTTTTGAAATGAAAATTGAGCTTGACGAAAACAATTCAAAAATATTTTATCTGGAAAACGGGAAAATTTGGGGTTATGCGCTTGTACCGGAAAATCCTCCTTCTAAATGGGGAAAATATGCCCTGATCTTTGCCCAGGCCGCCGTGGGGGAGTTTGCAGTGGATTGCTATGATAAGAAAAGCGGAAACCCTAAGCCTGCTGCCAGATGCGACCCCATGAGCGGGGACAGTTTAGTACGCAAGGGTAAGATAGATGAACAAAGCCTCCATACCATTCAACAAATTCTCTCAGGTATAACTTTTCCGGATACACTCAAGCCTTCCTTGTCAGAACTGATTAAAGTGAAAAGTCCGTCGCCCCATGATACGATTTATTCGCCACTCAAGATCGAAGGTCGAGCGAAAGGATACTGGTTTTTTGAAGGGAGTTTTGAGGTGGTGCTGGAAAATGAAGCGGGAGAAGCTTTAACCCACAGTTTAGCTCAGGCACAGGGCGAATGGATGACTGAAAATTGGGTGAATTTCGTGGCTACACTTGAATTTGAAAAAGTGAAGGAGCAAAAACTCTATCTGAATTTTATAAAAGCCAATGCCTCGGGCTTAAAAAAGCACGACCGGAATTATCGCATGCCGGTTTATAATCAAACAATGCTTCGCCCTTAGGGGCTTGCACTGAGTTTGCCGAAGTGTCGATGGGTAACGATGGATTAATGAGAAGGTTAATCGATGGCAAATAAGCCCATTTAGCTACTTCGCTTCCATGATCTTAATAAATTTAGAAAATGATTTTCGAAGGATTCCATTCAAGAATCCGGATTGAGATTATACTATTGAGACCACATTATGAAATAGGAGGGAAGTGCCTAACGTCCCTCCCTCCTAACCAATGCAGTAGATCAAATCTGCTATCGCTATGTAAGATTGAGATAATACTATTGAGACCACATTATAAATTAG
>CAZBIF010000126.1:7147-7390 GCA_964492055.1 uncultured Flavobacteriales bacterium | reverse complement strand
CCCCAAGCTGGTTTACCAGGTAAACGGTGCCGCCGCCCTCTTTCAGTTGATAATCGTCCGCGGGAGAGAGGTTATTCTTTCTCCAGCCAGAGTTTTTTGCGGAAGAATTGTTTGCCATGATGTAATTCTGCAATGTAAATGCCGTTGCTCAGGTTAGGAATGCTCACGAGTTCCTCGTTTGGGTTGAGTTCTTTGGTATAGATCACTTTACCTTGCAGGTCCCGTACGCGCAATAAGGTATTT
>CAZBIF010000126.1:6737-7061 GCA_964492055.1 uncultured Flavobacteriales bacterium | reverse complement strand
TGCAGGCAGCTGACCGCTAATTCTGATCTGATTGGCTTGAGCGTACAGATCATTCTTTCCAAAGATGCCTTCCCGTATGCCTACAATGGTTCCGGTATCACCTGCCAGGATGGGGGTGTTAGCAGTTGCGTTGTAGGCAAAATCCTTAATGGTTACCGTATCCGATTTTTGGTTGATACTCATACGCACCCACCCATAATGAGTATTGTTGCTGAGTTTGAAGCGAATGCCCATGTATTTATCACCGGCACCGGGGAATTGGCCAAAATTATAAAGGTAGGAGGAGGTGCTATATGGGGTTGTATAAATATAATTATAGAACCC
>CAZBIF010000126.1:4325-6727 GCA_964492055.1 uncultured Flavobacteriales bacterium | reverse complement strand
TGCCATTTGGCTGCTGGATTGCCAGTTGCCCATGTTGTTAATGGCATTTGTCTGATTAAAAGCTTTAATTACACCGAAGGAGTATGTACCGTAATTAGTAGTAAATGTGCTGATAGATGTGGCAATTTCATTTCTTAAGGTATCAGCATCAACGGTAACATAATTGCTATAATATTGATAATAATATCCACCGGATCCCCCACCGAAACTTGACTTATTGAGATTAATTGTTGCTTCCAGTATACCGTCACTGTTCAGGTCTATATCAAAGAAATCACCATTGTTTACCAGAGTGGTATCATTGATGTCAGTATATATCACCTGTCCACTGGCATCCGCAACTACCGCAGTTGCAGCCAGAGCAGAATACTGCTTTAATTTTTTAGCTAATGATTTTGTAGTTTTTGGTGTTTTCATAGAAGAGCTTTAATGGTAAGGATAGTTATTGCAACCAAATATATATAAATTAATTATTGAAAAATCCTTTGCAGCTAAAATCTGTTTGCAAATTAGCTTTTAATCAGATAGTTAAAATTATTCCTTCTCCAGCCAGAGTTTTTTGCGGAAGAATTGCTTGCCATGATGTAATTCTGCAATGTAGATGCCGTTGCTCACATTTGGAATGCTCACGAGCTCTTCGTTTGGGTTAAGTTCTTTGGTGTAGATCACTTTGCCTTGCAGGTCCCGTACGCGCAATAAGGTATTTGCAGGCAGCTGACCGCTAACTCTGATCTGATTGGCTTGAGCGTACAGATCGTTCTTTCCAAAGAGGCCTTCCCGTATGCCTACAATGGTTCCGGTATCACCTGCCAGTATGGGGGTATTAGCAGTTGCGTTGTAGGCAAAATCTTTGATGGTTACCGTGTCCGATTTTTGACTTATACTCATTCTCACCCAACCGTAGTGTGTGTTGTTGTTGAGTTTGAAACGAACACCCATGTACTTATCGCCGGCTCCGGGAAACTGTCCTACAGAGATGGTATTATAATTACTACCGTAAGGAGTTACAAAAGAATAATTAGCATAAGCACCCGCATAAATATAATTAGAAGCCCAGTTCGCGGTGTTATTGATCGCATTATTAAGGGAAAATGCTTTGGCCACTCCTACGGAATATGTTCCGGTGGAAGTGGCAAAGGTACTGACGGAGGTAGCGATCTCATTTCTCAGGGTATCAGCATCAATGCCTACTCCATTGTAACTGGATTTATAGAAGAAACTTCCATAAGATCCGGAGGTCGCAAAAGCATACAAGTTGATTGTTGCTTCCAGTATACCATCATTGTTCAGGTCAATATCGAAAAAATCACCATTGTTAACCAGGGTAGTGTCATTAATATCAGTGTATACCACTTGCCCACTGGCATCCGCAACCACAGCTGTAGCAGCCAGGGCTGAATATTGTTTTAATTTTTTAGCTAATGATTTTGTAGTTTTTGCTTTCATAATAGCAGGGCTTAAATTTCGGGTAAAATTAGAATTTAGTTTGATTCTGCAATTCAACCTGAAAAATTATTTATGAATAAAGATACTGATAATAAAATGCTTACAGTAATTGGACTGCTTGCAGGTTAATCAATTTCCAGCCAGAGTTTTTTGCGGAAGAATTGTTTGCCATTAGTAAGTTCTGCGATAAAAATTCCGTTACTGAGATTCTGAATGTTTATGTTTTCCTCATTGGGGTTTAGCTCCTTAGTGAAAATTACTTTACCCTGAAGATCACGTAATTTCAAAATAGTGTGGGCAGGTAACTGTCCAACCACCCTGATTTGATTGGCCCGGGCATACAGATCGTTCTTGCCAAAAATACCTTCGCGAATGCCTACCGCTATACCGGTATCACCGGCCAGAATGGGTGTATTGGCGGTAGCGTTATAGGCAAAATCTTTAATGGTAACTGTATCGGACTTTTGACTAACACTCAACCTTACCCAACCATAGTGGGTAGTGTTGTTCAACTTGAAGCGAATGCCCATGTACTTATCCCCGGCACCGGGGAATTGTCCTACATAAAAAGTAGAAGAAAAACTAGAATAGGGACCGTTGTAAGAAAAATATACATAAGCTCCTATCGGATAGGATGAATTCCCCCACCTATTATTTCTTGTGACCGAATCATTTAAATTAAATGGTTTAGCTATATTAACAGTATAGGTAGAACTATTTAAATAAAAAGTGCTGCTTGTAGTAGCTACCTCGGCTAAGATAGTATCAGGCAAAATAGTTATCCTATTATAAAAATTACTACCATAAGCAGAATAATAACTGTATTGTACCAAACCAATAGTTCCTTCAATAATCCCATCATTGTTGAGGTCAATATCAAAAAAATCACCATTATTTACCAGCATGGTGTCCTTGATATCTGTATAAACTATTTGCGCTTCAGCATCGGCAACTAT
>CAZBIF010000126.1:0-4315 GCA_964492055.1 uncultured Flavobacteriales bacterium | reverse complement strand
ACAAAGACTAATAGTTATTAAACAACAGAAGCTTTCAAATATTTATTTAATATCTGTTCTAGTTTTTCTTTTTCAATTGGCTTAATTGTTTTAGATTCTAAAAATGGAAATTTACCCAGCAAGATAAGAAAATTTCAATCCATGAAGAGGTCAGCTTTGGAAGCTGGCTTTTTTTCAATTTCCCATAGAAACCCATTGTAGCGTAATTCCTTCACCGAATCAAGTTCGCCCATGGGGTGCATGCTGGCTTCCGGTTTATTGATGAAAGTTATGCTGCGGATGGCACTATCTTTCATATAGATATCAATATCGCTGCTTTCCGCTACATTCACCCCGATGAATTTATCTTCATCGTCCTGTCCGTAATAGGTAGTTTGCCCATTGCCGCGCACCAATACCTTGTGCAATTTTTTATTGCGCAAATACCCGGTCATTTCTTTTCCCTTGATCTGATTGTACTTTTCCTGATCAACCTGTGAGATAATAAAAGCCTCCTCCTGCATGAAAATGGAATGCAGGCTTTGCTCCTTAATGAACAGGTGAATTTCCCTGGCCGTCAATTGATTTTCCCCGGACCAGAGAATGGGTTCTACCAGCATTTTAATGGTAGAATCACTCACCAGGTAGATCATGGAATCACAACGGCCCTGTATGTCCGGTTTGTAGATGCGAACACCGTAATAGGCCAGCATTACTTTGGTGGTATCATTTACGGTAAATACCTTAAAGGTATCTGCATGCACAAATAGGCTGTCGCTCTCAAAAGCCTGGGTGAGCAGGCTGCGGTCATAAACTATGGCACTGTCCTGAAGTTCAAAGATCTCCCCGAACTGCCCGTTCAGCAAAATATTTTGTGCCGTATCTGTGATTTGCATATTTCCCCTGGCGCGCCCATAACCGAGTTTGCGGTCGTAGTACATGCTGTCGCCCTCCAGCTTGCGACCGTCAGAGATCAGGTAGGCGTTATTGTAGTATTTTGATTGGTCCTGTATGGTTTTATACCAGCCGTTTTCACAGTAGATGAGGTTGTCTTCCCCGTAAATGAAAGTAGGTCCGAGAAATTCCACTATTTCCGTATGGGAGTGGTAAAGCAAAGTATCGGCAGTCATTCGGAAATCGGGATTGGTCAGCACCACGCTATCTTTGAAGGTGAAGATCCTGCTGCGGGTGTTGTAATATCCTCTTTCACTTCGCAGGAGGTTGCTGTCGCTGCGGCTCTCGATAAGACCTCCGGTAAAATAACTGGCTTCCTGGGAGGAACGGTCAAAATACAATTGGTCTGTGGTGAGGATGATATCCTTATTGATCAATTGTACAGTATCACCACTTACTCGGGCCAGTTGCGTATTTCCGTTATAATTGAGATAGTCACCGTATAAATTTAAAGTATCTCCCTGCCGGATGCGCACCGAACCAAAAGCTTCTATGGTATTGGTAGAGGGATACATAAAAGCACTGTCGCAGTACATCAATGCCTGCTTGTGGCGGAATTGCACTTCCCCGATCAGCCGTTGTACGGTCTTGCCCGTTTTTTTTACAATGTAAAGATCATTGGCATGAATGATCTCAATTTGCCTGCTCTGCTGTCCGTAGGAGAAGGAGCTTACAAGCAGAGGCAGAAAGTATAAAAAAAACCGGAGGATCTTCAATTTAAGCGATATTGGCTACCTGCCCTTTTCTCATCAGGGTTTGCGTGCGATCCGGACCTACCGATACAATGGTAATAGGGGTTTGTAAGGAATTTTCCAGGTAGCTGATGTAATCAGCTAGTGATTCCGGGATATTTTCAATGGAATTTAATCCGGTCAGGTCTTCTGACCAGCCAGGCAGGGTTTTATAAACCGGTTCCAGGGCTTCATCCAGCACATCGTAAGGTAGATAATCAATGGATTTTCCTTTGTAACGGTAGCCTTCGCAAACTTTGATCTCTTCGAAACTACTAAGGACATCTGCCTTGGTCATGATCAGCTGGGTAACCCCGTTTATCATTATCGCATATTTCAAAGCAGGCAAGTCCAGCCAGCCACACCTACGGGGTCTGCCGGTAGTGGCCCCGAATTCCGAACCTGCCTTCCGGATAGCTTCCCCGGTCTCGTTGTGTAATTCTGTGGGAAAAGGCCCGCTACCCACCCGGGTACAATAGGCTTTGAAAATTCCATACACTTCGCCAATGCGATTGGGCGCAATGCCAAGGCCGGTACACGCCCCGGCGGTAATGGTGTTGGAAGAGGTCACAAAAGGGTAGGAACCAAAGTCAATATCCAGCAAGGTGCCCTGGGCGCCTTCTGCCAGGATTTTCTTGCCTTCCTGCCGGTTTTGGTTGATCAGGTGCTCACTGTCAATCAAACGCAACTTTTTCAGGGAGGCTATGGAATTCAGCCATTCCTTTTCCAATTCTTCCAGTTGGAATTGAAAATCATATTGCTGAAGTAAAAGCAGGTGTTTTTGCTTCAACTGCTCGTATTTTTTCTGAAAATTATTGTCTTCTATATCGCCTATCCGCATGCCGTTGCGGCCGGTTTTATCCATGTAGGTTGGGCCTATACCCTTGAGGGTAGAACCGATCTTTTTCTTGCCTTTGGCCTCTTCAGAAGCTGCATCCAGGATGCGGTGGGTAGGCAAGATCAAATGGGCTTTACGGGAAATAGCCAGGCGTTCGTTTACCGCGATCCCCCTTTTTTCCAGGTCCGCTATTTCTTTTTGAAAGATAAGGGGATCAATCACCACCCCATTGCCCACGATATTTAGTTTATCACTATGGAAGATACCGGAGGGAATGGTGTGCAATACGTGTTTCATGCCATCAAACTCCAGGGTGTGGCCGGCATTAGGTCCACCCTGGAACCTGGCAATTATATCGTATTCCGGGGTAAGCACGTCCACTACCTTTCCTTTGCCTTCATCGCCCCATTGCAGGCCTAATAATACGTCTACTTTCATTTCGTTGATGCTCTGAGTTTTTCTTTAGCCTCTTGTTCAGTTTCCACTATGGTGAAAATGTTTTGCAGCTTGCTTGTAATTAATAATTTACTGATTTTTTCCCCCACTTCACACAATACCATTTCCCCATACTGGTTGCGGCATTTTGTCAGTAGGTTAATGAGAATGGTCAATCCTCCGCTGTTCATATAATCCAATCCCTGAAGATTAATGATCACATGCCGATTACCATCACTGATCTTTTTTTCCAGCTCCTGGAGCATATCTGCTCCTTCACTTTTGTCCAATATTCTGCCTTTCGGATATACCACCACAATCTTATCATCACTTTCCAGTGTATATTCGAAACCCATGCATTAATTATTAAATGATTAATTAGCTTCAATTTTTTCGCAGGAATTACAAATTCCATACAAGTTTAATGAATGATGTAAAATTGTAAAATCCAGAATTTCCCCAACGGTGGATTTAATATTTTGGATGCGGGGATCACAAAACTCCACTACCTTATTGCATTTGGTACATACCAGGTGATCGTGCTGTTTGAAGGCATAAGATCGCTCAAACTGGGCAATGTTATTGCCGAACTGATGTTTTCGAACCAGGTTGCAGGCCTGCAGCAAGTCAATCGTATTGTACAAGGTAGCCCTGCTCACCCGGTACTTCTTCTCTTTCATGGATATGTAAAGGGATTCTATATCGAAGTGACCGTCCTGCGCATAGATCTCATTCAGTATGGCAAAACGCTCCGGGGTTTTCCGGTGGCCGTTTTTCTCTAAATAAGCCGAGAAAATTTGGTTGACTTTTTCAACTGTTTCGGGAGCTAAGGGCATGCAATTGCTAAAGGGCAAAAATAGGTTTTCTTCTTCACCTGCAAGGCAAAATCAGCCATCAATTCGGCTTACATTGATCACCCCTGCGATGGATTTCATTTTTTCGATCAATCTGGTAAGGTGTTTGGTATCATGCACATACACCATAATGGTGCCTTCAAACACTCCATCATCAGAATCAAAGCTAATGCTGCGCATGTTTACATTCAGTTCCCCGCTGATCAGGCGGGTTATGTTATTCACCAGCCCCACTTCGTCTATCCCGGTTACTTTAAGGCCGGCCAGAAAAGCAATTTGCTGCTGGCTGGTCCAGCGGGCTTTAACCACGCGATAAGCATAGTTTGACATCAATTGCACCGCATTGGGGCAATTTGTCTTGTGGATCTTGATGCCGTCATTAATGGAAATAAAGCCAAAAACCTCGTCTCCGGGAATGGGGTTACAACAGGGGGCCATCTTGTAATCGAAGTGATCCATATCTTCCCCGATCACCAGCATTTCCTCCGACTTACCCAAAGTTTTGAGCTTTTCCTGGATCTCAT
>CAZBIF010000125.1:6049-7443 GCA_964492055.1 uncultured Flavobacteriales bacterium | reverse complement strand
ATCAGCTTTCCTGCGCCGGCTGCCATCGGCCTGAAGTAAGTTTTAATGATGAAGGCCTCGCTTTGAGCCGGGGAGTTTCCGGTCAGTTGGGTGTACGCAATGCTATGCCTTTGTTTAATCTGGTGTATACCATGAATAATGGGGGGTCCGGCTTCAACTGGCACGGTTCGGTCACCTCTTTGGAAGAACAGGCTTTTGAACCGGTGAGGAATCCCCTGGAAATGGAAGAAAGCTGGCCCGATGTGATGGCCAAGCTGCAAGCCGATCCGCTTTACCCACCCTTGTTTCGGGCGGCTTTTGGTACAGATATTATAGACTCACAGTTGGTGGTAAAAGCCATCGCCCAATTTGAACGTACCCTGATCAGCGGCAACAGCCGGATGGACCGCTATGTAAAAAACCAATTATTTGAAGCCATTCCCAATGATGATATCTTGACAGCTCAGGAAAAACGAGGACTAACAATTTACCAATCTGAAAAAGGCGACTGTACGCACTGCCATGGGAATAGTAATCTGGAAAATCCCCTCTGGACGAATAATGACTTCAGCAATAACGGCCTGGATCTACAACCGGACTCCGGCCGGGCCCTGGTTACAGGTAAATCAGCCGATATCGGTAAATTTAAGATCCCTTCCTTGCGGAACCTGGTCTTTACAGCTCCTTATATGCATGACGGGCGTTTTAATACCTTAGAAGAAGTAGTGGATTTTTACAGTGATTCAGTACAGGCGAATTCCCCCAATATAGACCCTTTAATGAAAGACCGGGGAAGTTTTAACGCCAAGTTAAACCCTCAGGAGAAAGCAGATCTGGTGGCCTTCCTAAAAACATTAACGGATAGCAGTTTTGTAAATAATCCGGATTTCCGTCCTTAGTGTTGACTTGTCTTGTTCAACTCCCTCACCTTGCGCATCTCCTCATCGTGATTGGAAGGATGGGAGGCCGTCAATTCATGCAACGGTAGGATGTCCCCTTCCTTGGTACGGCGATAACATTTCAGTTTGTCCTTGAAAATGGAAGATTTATACACCGATTTGCCCAGCAACATGCGTACGCATTCCTGCACTCCTTCAACAATGGAGGGGTGCGGGTGGATCATATGGGCCAGTTCATCTATGCCCTTGTTCATATACATGAGCAGGGATACCGATTGTATGGCTGAGGAAGCGTGTTCCCCTATGGCCCGCATACCCAGGATCTTCATCTCTGCATCATCGGAAACGATGATCTTGAAAAAACCATTGGTCTTACGCATGGCAATGGCCCGGGCAATGGTGGAATAATCCACCTTGGAGACCCGAATGGGGATATTGAGTTCAGCGGCTTTTTGTTCGTTCAAACCCACCGCTGCCACTTCCGGGTTAAGGAACATAATGGTAGAGATATTCTCG
>CAZBIF010000125.1:4395-6039 GCA_964492055.1 uncultured Flavobacteriales bacterium | reverse complement strand
CCGGAAACGTCACCCACTGCATAAATATTGGGAACATTGGTGCGGGTATCCTCATCGCCAATATGCACGCCCCGTTTGCTCATGGCTACATCGGCATTCTCCAGTTTTAATTCATCAATATTGGGTACGCGACCAATGGACAGCATGGCTTTTTCCACCTGGATTACTTCGCGGCTACCGTCGCTGTTCTCTATTTCGTATTCCACCTCATCTCCCAAATGATCCATGCGGATCAACTGAGCGCCGCGATGGATAACCACGCCATTCTCTTTGGTCTGTCCGAAATTAGAAAACATTGTCGCGAATTCACAACCAATCACCCCCGCTCCCAGGATTACCATGCTTTTGGGAAATTTATCCAGGTGGAGGATACCGTCGGAAGTCAGGATCACCTTTTCATCTACCTTAATATCGGGCAAGGTCCGGGGTCGGCTACCGGTAGCGATGATGGTATTTTCAGCCTCTACGGTGAAAGAACTACCATCCTCTTTTTTCACCTGAATTTCTTTATTGGATAAAAAACTGGCAGTGCCTTTCTCATAATTGATCAGGCTGGTTTCGGCATGGATAATGCGCAAGTGGCAGGAAAGCTGAAACTTCCGTTCGAAAAGAGCTTCGTCGATGATCTCCTTCACCTTGGCAAAACTGAGGTCAATGCGTTTATCCTGCCCGATTTCGTCTTTTACGGTTTTTACCTTATTGGAAAGTTCCCACATGGTTTTGGAGGCCAGTGCTCCGTCGTATATGCCATAGCCACCGAGCTTGGCTTTCTCCACCAATAATACCTTTTTGCCAAAATCAATGGCCCGCATGGCGGCTGCATAGCCTGCAGGTCCTCCACCGATAACACACAAATCGTACTTATCCATAGTATAAGTATTAGGGAAAATTAACCCTTTTTTTATTCAATCAAATGTAAACGTCTTATTTACCCTACAATTACCTTACCTAACAAGTTTTCAACTATTCATTTAAAACAAAAGTCCTTTCCCGAAATACGGAAAAGGACTTTTATAAACATTTGTATAATTTACCTATTTAGTCTTTTACTTCTACCAGTTCCACGTCAAACACCAAGGTAGCGTAGGGGGTGATCACTCCGCCCGGACGTGGGTTGGCGCCATAAGCCAGGTCAGAAGGAATGATCAAAGTAGCTTTTCCACCTTCTTTCATCATAGCAATGCCTTCATCCCATCCCTGGATCACTTGACCCTGACCTAAAGTAAATTCGAAAGGCTCGTACGGACGGTTGGGATTGTAAAGGTTTTGTTCCTTAGCCACCTCTTCCACACTGGTATCGAAATAAGTACCATCAAGCAATTTTCCTTCGTAGTTAACCTTAACCGTTTTGCCAGCTTCAGCAGCTTTACCCGTTCCTTTCTTCTTGCTGATAAAGATCAGGCCACTTTCATTGGCTTCGGCTGTGATATTATTATCTTGTAAATATTGTTGCAACTTGGTATTTTCCTCCTGCTGCAGGCGGGCATTCTCTTCTGCCTGCTGTTGCTGCAATTCTTCCATGGATTGAACATCCTTTACATGTACAGTAAAGTACAACATACTGGCTGAGTCAATAAAATCAGGGGATTGAGGCATACCGGCAGTACGGATAAAAAAGCTATCAGCACTGACGATGAAGGAAGC
>CAZBIF010000125.1:3324-4385 GCA_964492055.1 uncultured Flavobacteriales bacterium | reverse complement strand
GATTCAAAGATCACAGAATCATCTTCAGTAGTGTATTTCATGTCCAGGGTTACAATGTCACCCACATTTATTTTGCGGCCTGACTCATTTTTATGGGAATACTTGAGGTACAGATTATCCTCCAGTTTGGTATAACCGGGATACTCACTTACCTCCTTCTGCTGGCAAGAGAATAAAATCCCGCTAAGGGCAACACTTAATACAACAGTTAACAATCGTTTCATTTAGTTACATTTAATATAGTTATGTCAAAAATTACGGCTGTGTAGGGTGGCACGATTCCCGCCAGGGAACCTTCCTCCCCAAAAGCACGGCGCGAAGGTAATATAATTTTGACGCTTTCACCTTGTTTTAAGCCTTTTAATCCTTCCTCAACCCCTTCTATAAGTTGAAATTCATGTCCGAATTTAAAAGTGGGGGCAATGCCTTTCTTTCTGCTGTCGTCAAATACGTATCCGTTGAGGAAACTACCCCGGTAATGAATGCTGATCTCATCTCCTGTTTCTATAGGTGTACCGGTGGTATGCTTTTGAACTATCCGGTATATTTCCCCTACTCGTTCCAGGGAATCGGGAAAGCTGCGCAGGTAGTTGTGCAACAATCGCTGTTCTTCAACTTCACGACGGGAAAGTAGTTTTTGTTGGTAAGAACTTAAGCGGGAAGCCGGAACTATATCTTGTATGCGTACGTGAAGGAAGATTGTCCCGGTATCACTTTGCATAGGCCCATATAGTTTCAAATAATCATTGAATTGCTTACGGTGTATTTGAATGATCACACTGTCGCCTGTGGAAAATTGCTGCCACAAACTATCCAGGGGCTGACTTCCAACATTTATCAGATAATGGTAATCCGGTACAAAATGGATGGTGTCAAAAGCGGCATCACGGATCAACAGGTCAATACTAAGGTACGCTCCCGGCATAACTGTTTGGCCTTCTCCCAAGGCCACGTATTTATAAGAAATATCCCGATTGTACTTCCGAAATTCAGGAGGGATATCTTCTTTAAACTGACATGCCGCGATCAGGCTTAGAAGAACAAAAATCCAAAGCGATCCA
>CAZBIF010000125.1:2427-3314 GCA_964492055.1 uncultured Flavobacteriales bacterium | reverse complement strand
CGCCCTAATAAATGTAAATCATATACAAGGGTTTGTTGATGCGAGATGGCTGCCTGGTCCCCGGTTATGCCGTGAGCAAGGTGGGCTGGTAAAATAAAGATAGCCCGGTCGCCTATAGCTATCCTTTGAATCCCTTCATGTAAGCCTTTTTCTACATTATCATATTCCACCATAAATTCCTGCGGCTGTGCGGAAAGGGATTGATATAGCGTATCACCCTCCAGGTTTCTAAGTGTGTAGTGTATCACTGCTACATCACCAACTTTCAGGCTGTCGGTACCTCCCCCTTCATACACCGCATACTTTAATCCCGTACCTGTAGAATCAAAACGGAAAGGGGAAGCCTTCATGTAGTTATAAATGGCATTTCTCTCCCTGTTTAAATATGCTTTGTGAGAGTGGATCATAGTTTCCTTGTATTCCTCCTTACTTTCAAAAGGCAAGGGTTTTTTCTCCTCATTCATGCAAGCGGTCGTAATAAAGATAGGCAAATAACAAAGAAGGGTTATTTTATACATTGAAAATGTTTTCCAGTTTGTTGACGGTTGCATCTACCGAAACAACACTTATACCTCCGGCAGCATTGAGGTGGCCTCCCCCCTCAAAATATTCTTTAGCGATCTGATTGACCGGCTTTTCCCCCTTGCTGCGAAAAGAGAGTTTTACCAGGCCGTCTTTTTCAGTAATAAGCACCGAAATACCAATGTTCTTAATGCTCAGGGGATAGTTTACCAGGCCTTCCGTATCTCCCCGTTTAAAATTGAACCTTTTTAATTCTTCCTGGGTAAGGGGAATAATGGCCAGCTTCGCCTCCGGATAGATACGCAACTTTTCATTCAGTGCAAAGCCCAGTAATTTCAATCGATCCACGGAATAGCTATCGAATA
>CAZBIF010000125.1:0-2417 GCA_964492055.1 uncultured Flavobacteriales bacterium | reverse complement strand
TATTTTATCCGGGGCAATGTCATAAGCGAAAAGTTCGCTCACGATGCGGTGTACTTTGGCAGAAGTAGAAGAAAATCGGAATGAACCGGTATCAGTAAGCAGACCGGTATAAATGCAAGTCGCGATCCCTTTATTCATTAACTCCTTATACCCATTATCTATAATAAAATCATAGATCAGTTCAGCGGTAGAACTGGCTCCGGGTACCGTTAGCTGAAGATCCGCAAAATCCAAAGGTTCCTGATGATGGTCTATGTTTATCACAAAAGCTTCCTTATTTTGCTTAAATACCTCTTCGAGGGGGCCGAGGCGGGAAGGATTATTGAAATCAAGGCAGAAGATGATCTCTGCTTCAGCAACTTTTTTTGCTACCTGATCGGTATTACTGTCGTAGGCCAATACCGTATCGGCAGCGGGCAACCATTGCAAAAATTCAGGCATTACGTCGGGAGTGATAACTGTGACTGTATGCCCCATTTGTTTTAACAGCTGATATACTGCCAGGGAAGAGCCAAGTGAGTCTCCATCAGGAGAGCGGTGGGAAAGTATGCTAATGGAGGCAGGCTGATTTAATTTCTCTTGGATCATGTAAAACAAAAAGGTAAAAATAATATTATAGTCTTGCAGGAAAATTAAAGCGGGTTAATCTTTTACACATTCATATAATCCGCTAATTTGGACGATTTTTATTTGTAATGACTATTATTCAAGCTATCATTATTGCCATTGTGGAGGGGCTGACAGAGTTTCTTCCCGTATCTTCCACAGGACATATGATCCTGACAGCGGCATTAATGGACATTCAGGATAGTGAGTTTGTCAAAACCTTTGAGATAGCGATTCAATTAGGCGCCATCCTAGCAATAGTAATGCTGTATTTTAAACGTTTTTTACAAGGGTTAACTATTTATTATAAACTGGGTATTGCCTTTTTACCTACGGGTATCATAGGATTACTGGCCTATGATTTTATTAAGGAAAGTTTATTTAATCCTATTGTGGTTAGTATTTCCCTCATTCTGGGTGGAATTATTTTAATCCTCATCGACGAGCATTTGGTAACCAAGAAAAAAGAAATTCATCAATTGGAAAAGATCTCCTATAAAAATGCTTTCTTCATTGGTTTGATCCAATGCTTTGCCATGATACCTGGTGTTTCCAGGGCAGCCGCTACCATTATTGGGGGGGTGTTCAACGGGCTGGATAAAAAACAAGCTACTGAATTTTCCTTTTTACTGGCCGTACCTACCATGTTTGCCGCTACTGGTTACGATCTGCTGAATACCCCAATAGATTTTTCCCAATATCGTTTATTACTGTTAATAATCGGTCTTGTGATCGCCTTCTTTACTGCCTGGGGAGCGGTGAAAGTATTCCTTAAGATCATTAGTAATTACGGGTTTAAGCATTTTGGCTATTACCGCATCATTATCGGTATTGTTTTTCTAGTATATATGTCAGCAAAAGGAGTTCTTTATACCTCTCTGGATTCTTTTTAAATCATTTAATGCTCTACATTTCAATCACCTACCTTTGTGCTCTCATTTTTTACGAATAAAAGCCAAACATCCTAACCAAGAAGTCCGTATAAAAATGGATTTTCTCAGTAAACAACTACGTCATGATGCTAAAAAGTACCTTCCGACTCTTAGCCCTTGCTCTCTTTTTCAGCTTCTGTCAGGATAGCTATGCCACCCACATTATGGGCGGGGAGATCACCTGGGCCTGCCAGCCAAATGGTCAATATGTATTTACGCTTAAGGCATATCGCGATTGTAATGGGACGAACTTTAATGCTAACAATCATGCCTTAGAGATCCATAATTATCCAAACAACGGGAACGTTACCCTAATTCCCCTCACCTTTTCAACCGTAACTGATATTACACCGGCTTGCGAAGGCAGCCCCTGCGCTACTTTAAATCAATCTGATCCCGATATCCCCGGAGCGATTGAAGAATATATTTTAGTAAGTAATCCGGTGACCTTAAATGGTATCCCGCCAGCTAACGGATGGACCTTAACCTGGACGTACGGGGATCGAAATGCCGCCATTGATAACATCAATAATGCTCAGAATTACGGCATCACCCTTAGGGCCAAGATTTTTGCTTATGCCGGACAAACGGCAGGGCAGTGCGCTGATAATTCACCCGACTTTTTCCAGAAGCCATCTTCAATTATTTGTGCCAACCAACCATTTACCTATAACCATAGTGCTTTTGATGCCGAACTGGATTCCCTCAGCTATTCCTGGGGGAGGCCCCTGGACGGTAATTTTTGCAATAACCCACCTTGTAGATTGGGTGGATTATACAATGAAGGTACCAGGCCGGTATTTATCCCTTTTGCCAATAATTACTCCTATAACAGTCCCTTCCCGGATACCAATCAGGATTCGCGTAACATACCTGCCA
>CAZBIF010000124.1:6875-7565 GCA_964492055.1 uncultured Flavobacteriales bacterium | reverse complement strand
GTCAAAGATGGGGATAAATGCTGGTTTGTAAAACTGAAGAAAGTCAGCGCTTTTGAGTCGGAGGGCAATTATGTGAGGGTTTATTTTGAATCTTACAAACCCCTAATCCTTAAATCCCTCAATAATCTGGAGCAGCGGCTGGATGAAAAGTATTTTTTCCGGGCTAACCGAAAATATATTGTCAACCTGGATTGGGTAGATAAAATAGAGAACTGGTTCAACGGGGGTTTGCGGGTTACCCTTACCGACGGCAAACAAATAGAAATATCCCGCCGGCAGGCCTCAAAATTCAAAGATCGCATGTCATTATAAATAAGCAAAGCATGCCGGATTTAATTACACATTTTGTATCATTGCATAAATTCACATTTTCATGCAGGATATTGCGCCCATAGAAATTGAAGCAACCTACAAGTCACCCCATGTCAGGTTTGATCCGGACAAGGGTAACTTCAAGATCGAAGGGAAATCCATTTTGGTCAATGTAGAGGAGTTTTATCAACCCCTGCTGGATTGGATGGATAAGTTCATAGAAAACCCCACCTCCCAACGGGTGGAATTTACTTTTGATGTAGAATACTACAACATTGCTTCCACCAAGCGCTTTCTCTTCTTTCTATACAGGTTAAAAGAGCTGAAAAGCAAAGGGGTGGAAGTGGTGGTAAACTGGCTGTATGCAGATCAGGATAA
>CAZBIF010000124.1:5859-6865 GCA_964492055.1 uncultured Flavobacteriales bacterium | reverse complement strand
GTACGTATTGGAAACCGGGGAAGACCTTTCCCAGATGCTGGACATCCCCTTTAACTTCGTGGGATATAAAAAATTACACAGTAAAAACCTTTAATCCGGCCAGCTGTCACGTACAATAAAACCGCTGAAGAAGCAGGTCCCCTGGCGTATGACCAGCATAACGGATTTTTCATTTATAAGGTAGTTGTCCAGCATGTAACAAACTTCAGTGAAATTCAACGGCTCATTCCACTCACTTAAGGGAACCAGCCATTGGAGCTTGTGTTTTTTCAATACAAATTCACATTCCTTGAGTGCTTTCTCTTTGAAGTCACTCAAACGCTGATAGAATTTATCTTTTAAAGCGGTACCCTTAGCTTTCTCTTCGTAAATCAGTCCTTTCATTAATAGCTTGGGTTGTAGTTCTACTTCCTGCACATTCCGTGGCAATAAATAGGAATACGCTTCACTTAAAGGTAGCTGGCGTTCGCGCATTTTATACAATTTTCGATGTAAGCGGTCGAAGCCGTTTGGGCCTACATAGTCTTTCCCTCCGGAGGGTGTGGCTAACAATAGATAAAACTTTAAGGCAAACTCAAGGTGATAAAAATTCCCCGAGGGCTTATGTTCCAGCAGGAAATCAATTTCCCCCAGGGTGGTGTTCCCCATGCGCAGCTGTAAGTGGGAGGCAAGTACTTTGTAGTCCGGGTGACAGCTAAAGTAGACGCCCATGAGCTCTTCGGCATATTTGCCCAGCGGTATTTTCCCGGAGATCTTCAACGCTTGTAATTTGGTCTTAAGCTGTGGTAAATTAAACGCCCCGATGGATAAAGGACGGTTAAAACGCAACTCTTCTTCCGGTAAGTGGGTACTCAAATCCGGTAGTTGAAGCAAGGTATTCAGGTTCATTAAATGATCCATAAGGAAGTTATATTCTCTAGTGTGAATTTTGCTTTTGCCTTCCAAAAGCTGAACTTTGCTAAAATTAATGCTTAGCTTAGGAATATGCTGATCGCCCGGGAGAAAA
>CAZBIF010000124.1:4274-5849 GCA_964492055.1 uncultured Flavobacteriales bacterium | reverse complement strand
CCAGATTGAAGATATCATTCGCTCATTCAATCTGAATTTTGAAATGATCGACCGCAGCATCATTGCCCAGTTTGAACAGGAAGAAGAGGTGTTGCAGGAGATCAGGAACTGGTACCTTGACCTGATCCAAAAAATGCAGGAGCAGGAGCTGTTAAAAACCGGCCATTTACAACAATTAAAAGATCTGGTCAGGGAATTACAGCAGTTTCACAACAGCCTTCTTACCACCTATCAGGATAAGCCCTACCAGCAGTTGTACGACCGGGCCCGTCCGGTGCTGATCGAACTGGTGAAACGTTCCGGAGGGAAAGGGCTGGAAAATGAAATTGATGTGGCCCTGAACGGGGTATACGGTTTATTGGTATTGCGTTTGAAACAGCAAACCATTTCCAAAGAAACCGAAGAGGCCATGGGCAAAGTGAGCCGTATGCTGGCTCAATTGGCTTCCTACTATAAAAAGGTGCAGGCGGGAGAACTGAAGTTAACCGCGCTGCAAAGTAATTAGACTTAGTGGCAGTTGGCCAAACGGTAAAAGGTCAGTCCTTTTCTGCTGGTGACGGCATCCCCTTCCTTATTGAGTTTCCATCTACTTATCATACCTGCATTTTCTGTCTGGGGTATTAGTTTGATCACTTTACCCTTTCTGCTGTATTTTCCACTTGCGGATATGGCTTCTCCTCCCAGGGTGTTTTCATAGGAAAAGGTCATATCATCGTGCAGTACCAGCAGGTGTTTGCGATCCTGTTTATCAATTCCAAAACGCTGGTTTTCTTCACCTCCGGCGTAGGTAAATGGTACAGCTAACAGGAAAAGCATGATCGAAAGCGTGTATTTTTTCATGAGCTATCAATTGTAATTCCATCAAATATAAGCATTTAGGGAAGGAGGGAAGGTCCAGCAAAATACATCCAGCCAATAAATCCCATGGGACAACCTATAACTGCCGCTATTAGCAGGGAGGGGCGGTATTTTGCGGGTAAAAAAACGAATACTATGCGGTAGCAAAAGTAGCATGCCACCAAAGCCAGGCAGAAAGCAATGCTCCATGTTGGCAACTCATAAAAAGCAGCCAGTTTAAATTCATCGGATAAACTAAGATAAGTATCTCCCTGTATGAGTCGATGAGCAAGAGCACTGAAAAAGATGAATAGTTGCCTCAGCCAGAATAGGCCGAGAAAAAGATAAAACCAGTTCAACAGATTCCATTTTCTTTTTTGCTTAATCCTTCGCTTCAACATAAAGTAACCCAGGGTGCCGAAGAGTATGGTTTGCAAGGGGCCGGCAAGGGTAAAGAGGGGATGGAAAGTTTCTTCATCACAGCCATTTATATAAGTTACAAAGCTATAATGCAGTTCAGTTTGCAGTCCGAAGATCCGTCCGGTCAACCAATGGGCAAGTTCATGGCTGAGCGTCCCAAGTATGGTAAATAGAATAAAACCCAACGAAAGAAGAAATTTCCATCGCCGGGGAAGTTTATTCATTTACACACTCACTGTTACGATACACCCACTCCACAGATCGTAAAAAGTTTGCTTCCCCTTATAGAAAACCAGGGACAGGAAATAGCTTAGCATG